>CAYGUB010000197.1:4811-5821 GCA_964352845.1 uncultured Rhodobacterales bacterium
CTGTTTGGCCTGTCGCTTTTTGCGGAAATCCTGGCCAATGACAAACCGATCCTTGTCCAATATCGCGGCGAGTATTTCACCCCGTTCAGAACCTTCCATCCCGAGACCACCTTCGGCGGCGATTTCCAGACGGAGGCCATCTACAGCGATATAGAGGTGCAATGCCTGATCAAATCCGGCGGCATGGAGGATTGCTTTGACGACCCGGAAGGTATCGTCGAAGAGATCGCGGCAGGCAGCTATCAGGCCGATGATTTCGCGGAAGGCTGGATCCTCTGGCCACCTATCCCTTACAGCTATAACACCATCGTGGACCGCCCCGGCACCGCCCCCGCGCCGCCTGATGCAAGCAACTGGCTTGGCACCGACAATACCTCGCGCGACGTGATGGCGCGGATCATCTATGGGTTCCGGCTGTCCATCGTCTTCACGCTGATCGTCACCGCCGCAGCCTCCCTTATCGGGATCATCGCAGGCGCGGTGCAGGGCTTCTTCGGCGGCAAGACCGACCTGATCTTCCAGCGTATCCTGGAAATCTGGGGCTCCACGCCAAGCCTTTATGTCATCATCATCATGTTCGCCATTCTGGGACGGTCCTTCTGGCTGCTGGTGGCGCTGTCCATCCTGTTTGGCTGGCCTGCGCTCGTGGGGGTGGTGCGCGCCGAATTTCTCAGGGCGCGGAATTTTGAATATGTCCGTGCCGCGCGCGCGCTTGGCGTGTCGAACTGGACCATCATGTTCCGCCACATGCTGCCCAATGCCATGGTCGCCACCCTGACAATCCTGCCCTTTCTGGTCTCGGGCACGATCGCGGGGCTTGCCTCGCTCGATTTTCTGGGCTTCGGGCTGCCCGCCTCCCTGCCATCGCTGGGCGAGTTGATCCAGCAGGCCAAACAGAACCTGCAGGCCCCGTGGCTTGCCTTCACAGCCTTTTTCACCTTCGCCATCATGCTGTCGCTTCTCGTCTTCATCTTCGAAGGCGTGCGTGACGCGTTTGATCCCAGAAAGAC
>CAYGUB010000198.1:0-5770 GCA_964352845.1 uncultured Rhodobacterales bacterium
CAGCGGGCCGCAAAAGCGCTTGAGCGTCAGCCCTGCAGCAGCCGGGCAAGCCTTGGGGCGAAATAGGTCAACACGCCGTCGCAGCCTGCACGTTTGAACGCCATCAGGCTCTCTATCATCACCGCGTCGCCATCAACCCAGCCATTGGCGGCTGCGGCCTTGATCATCGCGTATTCGCCCGAGACCTGATAGGCATAGGTCGGCGCGCCAAACCGATCCTTTACCCTGCGGCAGATATCGAGATAGGGCAGGCCGGGCTTGACCATGACCATATCCGCCCCTTCCTCAAGATCCCGCGCGACAAGCCGCAGCGCCTCGTCCGAGTTGGCAGGGTTCATCTGATAGGTCTTCTTGTCGCCGGTCAGCGCGCCCGAGGCGCCGACAGCATCACGAAACGGGCCGTAAAAGGCGGAGGCATATTTCGCAGCATAGCTCAGGATCGCCACATCCGCGTGGCCAGCTGCCTCAAGCGCCCGGCGCATCGCACCGATCCGCCCATCCATCATATCGGACGGGCCCAGAATATCCGCGCCTGCCTGCGCCTGCGCCAGCGCCATGCGCACCAAGGCCTCTACCGTCTCATCGTTGACGACAATGCCGTCACGCACGATCCCGTCATGGCCGTTGATATTGTAGGGGTCAAGCGCGATATCGGTCATCACTGCAATATCAGGTGCGGCCTGTTTGATAGCGCGTATCGCGCGGTTGGACAGATTGTCGGGGTTCCACGCCTCCTCGCAGGCCTGGGTTTTCAGCGCCGGATCAGTGTAGGGAAAGATGCAGATCGCGGGGATGTCGAGGCTTTGCGCTTCCTGCGCCACATGGCTGAGCCGGTCGATACTGCGCCGCAGGACGCCAGGCATGGAGGGGACAGGCTCTTCGGTGTCGGTCCCGTCCATCACGAAAACCGGCCAGATCAGATCGCCCACCCCCAATGTGTTTTCCTGCGCCAGAGCGCGCAGGGCGGGCGTGCGGCGCAGACGTCTGTGACGGGTCATCGGAAAAGCGGCTTGGTGCGGTGTCATGGGTGTCGAAACTCTGGTTGGGCTGGGACAGTCGTGGCAGGTTTTTTCCGGGCTCTCAAGTCTGGCCTTCACGACAGCCCCCGGATATAGGTGCCGCCTGAGCTCCGCCTTGTCGCAAGACAAGGTATCAAGACGCGCGCGAAAGGCAGTTTGTGGATTTCTATCAGACGATTTTTGAGCTGATCGACCTGCGGTCTTTCTCCAACCTGTGGTTCTGGATCATGCTTGCGGTTTTCTGGTCCACGGTCAGCCATTTTGTCATGGGGGTTCCCTACGACATGGTCGCACGGGCGGCGCGACACAGAGGGCAGGCCGAGACCGATATGATGGATCTGGTCCGCATCAACTCCAACCGTCTGACCTATATTGCCGATGTTGCGGGCAGCTGGCTTATTGGTCTGACCTTCTTCATGCTCACCGGGCTTCTGGTTCTGGGCTTTGTCTACCGGGTCGAATTCTGTCAGGCGCTGTTTTTGATCTTCACGCCAATGTCGTGCGTCTTTGGCCTGTCGGTTATGACCGCCCGGCGCATTCAGGGCCACAGCCCCGACGAGACCCGCAAGATGCTGCGCCGACACCGGATCCTGACGCAGATGCTGGGCGTGCTCTCGATCCTCGTGACCTCCATGTGGGGGATGTATGTCAATCTTTCGCTCGGCGTTCTGGGCGGCTAGGGATGGGCCAGGACCACGTCACCATCAGCGGAGCGCCCGAAGGTTTTGACGCGCGGCTTTTGCTCGATGAGCAGGCCCGCACAGGCAGGCCCGTTCTGCATGTTGCGCGCGACGACAAGCGATTGGCCGCGATGCGCGATGCAATCCGGTTTTTTGCCCCCGACATGCCGGTTCTGGATTTCCCCGGCTGGGACTGCCTGCCCTATGATCGCGTCTCGCCCAATGCCGATGTGGCCGCTGCCCGCATGGCAAGCCTGGCTGCGATCAGCGCAGGCGGGCTTACGGAGTTTGTGGTCCTCACGACGCTGACGGCCGCCACGCAGCGCATCCCGGCACGCGCCGTTCTGTCCCAGTCGAGCTTTACCGCCACAGTGGGCGGTCGCATTGATGAGAAAGCTCTGCGCGCCTTTCTGGTGCGCATGGGGTTTTCGCAAAGCCCCACAGTGATGGAGCCCGGCGACTACGCCGTGCGTGGCGGGATCATCGACATATACCCCCCGGGCGAGGGCGGTCCGGTCCGGCTCGATCTTTTTGGCGATGTGCTTGACGGCGCGCGCGGCTTTGATCCGGTCACGCAGCGGACGACCGAAAAGCTGGAGATGATCGAACTTGCGCCGGTCTCCGAGATCATCCTTGATGAGGCGGCAATCACCCGGTTTCGGCAAAACTACCGGATTGAGTTTGGCGCCGCGGGGACGGATGACCCGCTCTATGAGGCGGTCAGCGCCGGGCGCAAGCATCAGGGGATGGAGCATTGGCTACCCTTCTTCCACGAGACGCTCGAGACCATCTTCGACTACCTGCCTGATGCTACGATTGCGCTGGATGATCAGCTGGAGGCGGCGCGGCTGTCGCGCTGGGAGGGCATCGCCGATCAATATGACAACCGCCGCGAGGCGATGGGGATGAAGGCCCGGATGGATACGGTCTATAAACCCGTGCCCCCCGGGCTGCTCTATCTCGATGACGCGGCCTGGGGTGCGGCCACGACAAACCGCCGTGTCCTGCAACTCAGCCCCTTGCCGCAGGCCACCGGCCCCGGCGTGGTTGATGCAGGCGGGCGGATCGGACGCAATTTCGCGCCGGAACGACAGGCCGAAGACATCAACATATTCGAAAGCCTCGCCGATCACATCAAAGAGCAGCGCAAAACCCGCGCGGTCGTGATCGCCAGCTTCTCCGAGGGCGCGCGGGAGCGGCTGCAAGGGCTTCTGGCCGATCAGGAGCTTCACGACACCAAGCAGGTCGCCACGATGCGCGATCTGGCGGGCGCGGGCTCTGTCTCGCTGGCGGTCTGGCCGCTGGAGCAGGGCTTCACCGGGCCCGAGCTTTGCGTCATCTCCGAGCAGGACGTGCTTGGCGACCGTCTGATACGCGGCGCGCGCAAGAAACGCCGTGCAGAGAATTTCCTGACCGAGACGCAAAGCCTTAGCCCCGGTGATCTGATCGTCCATGTCGATCACGGGATCGGCCGCTATATCGGGCTTGAGACGGTTACAGCCGCAGGGGCCCCGCATGAATGCGTGCTGCTGGAATATGCAGGCGGCGACAAGCTTTACATGCCGGTCGAGAATATCGAGCTGCTGTCGCGCTACGGTCATGAAGAGGGGCTTTTGGACAAGCTCGGCGGTGGCGCCTGGCAGGCCAAGAAAGCGCGGCTGAAACAGCGCATCCGCGATATGGCCGACCGGCTTATCCGCATCGCAGCCGAGCGCGAGCTGCGCAAGGCGCCCGTCATCGAGGCCCCGCAAGATATGTGGGAGGCGTTCTGCGCGCGGTTTCCCTATGAGGAGACCGAAGATCAGCTGACCACCATAGAAGCCGTGCTTGATGATCTGGCGCGTGGCCGCCCGATGGACAGGCTGGTCTGCGGCGATGTGGGGTTTGGCAAGACGGAAGTGGCGATGCGGGCCGCTTTCGTGGCGGCGGCGGCGGGCATGCAGGTCGCCGTGGTGGCACCCACGACGCTGCTCAGCCGTCAGCACACCGCGTCCTTCAAGGATAGATTTCGTGGGTTTCCTATATCTGTCAGACAGTTATCGCGCTTTGTGAATGCTAGGGACGCCGCCGAAAACCGCAAAGGCATCGCCGATGGCTCCGTCGATATCGCCATCGGCACCCATGCGCTGCTCTCCAAACAGGTGAAGTTCCAGAACCTTGGCCTGCTGATTGTTGATGAAGAACAGCATTTCGGCGTGCAGCATAAGGAACGGCTCAAGCAAATGCGCTCGGATGTGCATGTCCTGACGCTCAGCGCCACGCCGATCCCGCGCACGTTGCAACTGAGCCTGTCTGGCGTGCGTGAGCTGAGCATTATTGGCACGCCCCCGGTCGACCGGCTTGCGATCCGCACCTATGTCTCTGAATTCGACGCCGTGACCATCCGCGAGGCGCTGCTGCGGGAACATTATCGGGGCGGGCAGAGTTTTTACGTGGTCCCGCGCGTAGCCGACCTGCCCGAGATCGAGGAATTTCTACTCGAACATGTCCCTGAGGTCAGCTTCGTCGTCGGCCACGGGCAATTGGCGCCGGGCGATCTGGATCAGCGCATGAACGCCTTCTATGACGGCAAATATGACGTGCTTCTGGCCACGACAATCGTGGAATCCGGCATCGATATCCCGACCGCCAACACGATGATCGTCCACCGGGCCGATATGTTCGGGCTGTCCCAGCTTTATCAGATCCGGGGCCGGGTGGGCCGCGCCAAGACCCGCGCCTATGCCTATCTCACCACCAGGCCCCGCCAGAAACTCACCCCCACGGCTGAGAAACGCCTGCGGGTTCTGGGCAGCATCGACAGCCTTGGGGCGGGCTTTAACATCGCCTCCCAAGACCTTGATATCAGGGGCGCTGGCAACATTATCGGTGAAGAGCAGTCAGGCAATATGCGCGAGGTCGGATATGAGCTTTATCAGTCCATGCTGGAGGAGGCGATCTCCAAGATCAAATCTGGCCAGATCGACGGTCTGACAGATGATGACGGGCAATGGGCGCCGGTGATCAATCTGGGCGTGCCGGTGCTGATCCCTGAGGATTACGTGCCCGATCTGGATGTGCGGCTGGGGCTCTATCGCAGGCTTTCGGGGCTGACCACAAAGGTGGAACTGGAGGGGTTTGCCGCAGAGCTGATCGACCGCTTCGGCCCGCTGCCCAAGGAGGTCAACACGCTGATGCTGGTCGTGCGCATCAAGGCGATGTGCAAACGCGCCGGCATCGCCAAGCTCAATGGCGGCGAGAAGGGGGCAACGGTCGAGTTCCACAACAACAAATTCGCCAAACCCGAGGGGCTGGTGGATTTCGTCAACGACCCCCGCAACATGGCCAAGATCAAGGATAACAAAATCGTCATCCGCCGCGACTGGCGCAAAGACAGCGACAAAATCAAAGGCGCCTTCGCCATCGCCCGCGATCTGGCCGAAAAAGCGGGGACGTTTAAGCCCAAGGCGAAGGGCTGAGCGGCGAGCAGCGATATTTCAGATCAAACTCGAATGTCAGGATTGAGCCCATGGACTAAGCCGCTGGCGCGGCAATGGCGCTTCTGTTGAGTGTTCCGGGTGATACCAGATCTGGCCGCGTTTTGTGATCTTGCCAACCTGTCTGACGATTGAGGTTTCTCAATCTGATGACAGGAGGATTTCATGACAGAGGAGAAGATGAGCCCGCTTCGCTAGCGGATAATGGAAGATATGCGTATCCGCGTAATGGGCGACAAAGCCCAGAAGTCGCATATCAGGGCGATTAAAGATTTTGCCGCGTTCCTCGGCCACTCACCGGACACGGCCACACCGGAAGAACTGCGCGCATGCCAGTTATGCCGACGTCGGCATAATCTCTATTATGCCGATCTGCTGATTACAGAGAATGGCGGGAAAGCTGATGAAGACAGTCAAACATAGTCGCATCATTTTGACTAACATTTTCAACCTGATAAAATCTTGCGCGTATTCTGTCGTCCATATCCGCCCCCAATTACAGGAGATCAGAATTTCAACCTTTGTGCGATTCTTCAAGACCGTATGCTGAGGGGATACACCCCATGTAAATTAACATAATTCAAATTATGCGAAT
>CAYGUB010000199.1:0-5755 GCA_964352845.1 uncultured Rhodobacterales bacterium
AGACACCGGCCGATACCATCGCCTTGCCGCCTGTATCGCCCAAAGGGATCAAACACGCGCCCGCTGACATCACAGCTGCGGCATAAACAAGGTTTCTGCTCATTTTTCTGCAATAACAGGCGACTGAGCGGCTTGCCAGCCTGCGCAGTCTGCGCGAAGGTCTCAGCCATGAATGGGAACGGGCGCGGACCTCTCGGCCGCCGGACAGTTTTGGCATTTCTGCTCTACGGTGTGGCGGATGTGGCTCTGGCCAACGCACCTGTGCGCTCCAGACGGCCTGTCTTCAAGCCATCCGATTTGGCCAGGCGCGCGGCCCCTGCGGCCGACAGGCTGGTCTCGGCGGCCAAGCTTGGCGGCAAGACCAGCTTTGCCGTGGCCGATGCCAAAACCGGCGAGCTTCTGGAGACCTACAACCCCGTCCTGTCCCATCCGCCCGCAAGTACCGCCAAGGCGCTGACCACGCTTTATGCGACCGAGACACTGGGCGCCGATTACCGGTTTTACACGCGTCTTGTGGCGACGGGCCCGATCGAGAAAGGCGTGCTGAAGGGCGATCTGGCGCTGTGTGGCGGGGGCAATCCGACACTCGATTCCAATGATCTTCTGGCGCTCGCGGGTGATCTGAAAGCGCTTGGCGTGATCAGTGTGACCGGCGATCTGCTGATCTTTGATGAAGTGCTGCCGGAGGTGCCGCTGATCGATGCCGGCCAGCCTGATCATGTCAGCTACAATCCCGGCCTGTCGGGGCTGAACCTGAATTTCAACCGGGTCTTTCTGGAATGGAAAAAGACGGGTGATCACTACACGATCAGCATGGAGGCACGGGCCGAGCTTCTGCGCCCCGGGGTGGGCTTTGCCAGCGCGCGGGTCGTTGATCGCTCAAGCCCGGTGTTCACCTATGAAACCAAGGACCGGCGCGAGATCTGGACCGTCGCGCGCGGGGCGCTGGGCCAGGAGGGCGGGCGCTGGCTTCCGGTGCGCGGTCCTCGGATCTACGCGGGTGAGGTCTTCCAGACGGTCGCCCGCTCGCATGGGTTGGAGCTGCCCTATCCCAAGCTGGTCGAGGCCCTGCCCGCAGGCCGGGTTGTAGCCCAGCATGTCAGCGCGCCGCTGGATCAGATCTGTCGCGGTATGCTCAAATTCTCGACCAATCTGACGGCTGAGGTAGTCGGGATGATGGCCACCCGCGCGCGGGGACGTGCCGTTGGCCTGCCCCTGTCGGGGGAGGCCATGTCAGACTGGATGCGCGACCGGCATGGCGCGCGCAAGCCTGCGCTGGTCGATCATTCCGGGCTTGGCGATCTGTCACAGCTGACTGCGGTTGATATGGTCAAGGCGCTGACTGGCGAGGGCTCGGAGCAGGTTTTGCGCCCGCTTCTCAAACCCGTGACCCTTGCGCGGCGAGAAGGTGACAAGCAGATTGACCCGACGCTGGCCGTTGTGGCCAAGACCGGCACGCTGAATTTCGTCAGCGGGCTCGCAGGCTACATCACGACGCCCGGCGGGCGTGATCTGGCCTTTGCGGTGTTCAGCTCGGACTTGCCACGCCGCGCCGGTATCGCGCGCGAGAACCGGGAACGCCCGCGTGGCGCGCGCGGTTGGAACGGGCGCGCAAGGCGTTTGCAGCGCGAACTGATCCGCCGCTGGTCTACCACTTACGAGCCATAGATGAACGATATCTGGCAAGGGCTTGTGCAGGCTTTTGGGCTGATTGCCAGATTGGACGCCGATCTGGTGGAGATCACTTTACGATCGCTTCAGGTCAGTCTTTCGGCGCTGATCATCGCCTCCGCCATTGCCTTTCCGCTCGGCACCTGGCTTGCCATCCGCCGCTTTCGGTTGCGCCGCTTCACCATTGCGGTGCTCAATGCGCTGATGGGGCTGCCGCCTGTTGTCGTGGGGCTGATCGTGTATATTTTGCTGTCGCGTTCCGGGCCTTTCGGGGTCTTTGGGCTGCTGTTCACGCCCACAGCCATGATCATCGCCCAGGTGATTATCATCACGCCGCTGATCGCCTCGATCACGCATCAGGCGATGCGCGATCTTTGGGCGGAGTATCATGATCTTCTGGTTTCGCTCAACAGCACGAAGAGCCAGCGCATCCGCACTTTGATCTGGGACGGGCGGCGGACCTTGTTGACGGCCTCGCTGGCGGGGTTTGGCCGCGCGATTGGCGAGGTTGGGGCGATCATGATCGTCGGCGGCAATAGTGATCACGCGACGAGGGTGCTGACCACAGCCATTGCACTTGAGACCGGCAAGGGTGATTTCGCGCTCGCGCTGGGGTTGGGCTTTGTGCTGATCGCGCTGGCGCTGGTGGTCAATCTGGCGATCCACTGGCTGTCACGCACAGAGCGTGAGGGCCGCTGGTGAGCGATCTGTTCCCCTTCGAGATGACCGGTGCCGTGCTGCGCAGACGCGGCAAGCGACTGTTGGGGCCGGTGGATCTGACGCTTGGAGCCGAGGGCGCCACGATGGTGATCGGGCCCAATGGATCGGGCAAGACTTCGCTTTTGCGCATCATGCACGGGCTTGAGCGGTTGAGCGACGGCAAGGCCGTCTGGCAGATGGAAGAGCGCGCCGCCCGCGCCCGTCAGGCCTATGTGTTCCAGACGCCGATCCTTCTGCGCCGCTCGGTGGCGCAGAACCTGGCCTATCCGCTGAGCCTGCGCGGCCTGCCCGCTGGATCGTTGATCGAGGATTGGGCCAGCAAGATCGGCCTGAGTGACGCGCTGAGCCGGCCTGCCACGCGGCTGTCAGGCGGCGAGAAGCAGAAACTGGCGCTGGCCCGCGCCCTGATCGCCGCGCCGGAGGTGTTGTTTCTGGATGAGCCCTGCGCCAATCTCGACGGGCGCTCGACCCGCGAGATAGAGGAGATGCTGTCAGCCGCCCGACGCGCGGGCACGCGGATCATCATGGCGACGCATGATCTGGCGCAGGCGCGCCGTCTGGGCACCGATGCGCTGTTCATGCTGGGTGGTCGGCTCCATGAAGCGGGGGACGATCTGTTACACGCGCCGCGCACGGCAGAGGCGGCTGCGTTTTTGAGGGGAGATATCATCGGATGAAATCGGGTATTTTGGCCGCGCTGCTTTGCTGTTTTGCGCTGGCTGGCTGGGCGGCGGAGATGAAACTGGCTGTGACCACCTCTTTTCACAATTCCGGCCTTGCCGATATCTTGCTGCCGGAATTCGAGGCCGATACGGGCATTGCCGTCCAATTGCTTGTCGTGGGCACAGGTCAGGCCCTGCGGCTGGGAGAGGCCGGTGACGTCGATGCGGTGCTCGTCCATTCCCGACAGGCGGAGGAGGATTTCGTCGCCGCAGGCTTCGGCACGCATCGCCGCGAGATCATGTATAATGACTTCGTGATCATAGGTCCCGAAAGCGACCCGGCTGGCATTTCCGGCGCGGATCTGGACACGGCCCTGCGCGCGATTGCACGGGCTGAGGCGCGGTTTATCAGCCGGGGCGATCAAAGCGGGACCCATAAGACCGAGCTGTCGCTCTGGCGCGCGGCGGATCTGGAGCCGGACGGGTTCGGGCCCTGGTACAGCGCTGTTGGTGCGGGCATGGGGGCCAGCCTGAACACAGCCGCCGGGCTGGACGGCTATATCCTGAGCGACCGGGCGAGCTGGCTGAATTTCGGCAATAAGGCCGGGCTGGCCCTGTTGCTTGAGGGTGATCCGCGCCTGTTTAACCAATATGCCTATCTGCCGGTCAACCCGGCCCGCCATGCGCATATCAAGGCCGATCTGGCGGATGCGCTGGAGCAGTGGCTGGTCAGCGACAAGGCCCGCGCGCTGATTGATGGCCATGAGATTGGCGGCGAGAGGCTTTTCGTGTTCAACGCTGAATAACGCGTGATGTTTCAGGTATTTCGTCAGAAGTGGTAGTCAGTGTTGATGCGGCTCGTCATCGAGCGCGCCATGGACTGCGAATTGCGTAATGTCAGCCGCCTGCGCCTCGATCACGCTGTAGCTTTCCTTCACCCCCGCTTCGGTCAGCTCGCGCGCGACGGTGAGAAGTGTGTTGGGATCATGCTCGTCACACAGCTCGGCCATCTGGTCGATCTCGGCTTGTGCGACCGGCATCGCCGCCTCGATATCCGGCGCGCCGTAGTGGCTGACGAAATGCGCCGCCAGGGCCGAGATCAGCGCGTCGCGCTCATGCGGTTCGGCCTGGGTGACGGCCACGAAAGTGACGCGCCCGAAGGTCTCCAGCCCCAGCCAGCCATTTGAGAAGGCCTGTTTCGCCTTGCCCACCAGATCGCCTTCGGTCCAGTCGGAGAACTCAAACCCGCCGGACAGGCACCATTCGCCTGTGCGCGCGGGCGTGCGAAACACCCGTTGGTCGCTTTCGTCGAAATGGATGGCGCGGGCGAGTTTCATCAGCTCTCCAACAGATCGGTCAGGGGGATCAGAGCGGTTTTGTCCCCCTGTTGCAAGAGCAGACCGAGGCTTTCATCAAGCCCGATATAGCGGCCGGTCTGCCCGCAGACAGCAATTTCCGTGCCTTTTTCCGGACTCAGACCCGACCATTCGCGGTGCAGCGGCGCGTTGCCCTCTTCCTCCCACCGGTTGAGCCAGACAAGGCTGTGCCGCGCCCAGGCTTCCAGCAACAGGGTCGGCTCAAGATCGGTGCAGCCCTCGCCATATAGCGCCGTCTCGCCGGGTGTCTCGCCGGGGTTGTCACTGGCGGGCCACAGGGGCAGGCTGAAGCTGATCACCAGCCAGCCGGGCACGGTATCAGGGTCGCGCGTCGGGCTTTCGGCGCGGAAGGCACCGCAGGCGGCCCCGTTGAGGCGCAGCCCGCCATCCCAATCGAGTTGCAATGCGATTTCAGGCGGGGCATGGGCGCCTAGCGCGTTCTGAAACGCCACGGCGCAAAGCGGCAACATGGCCATGGCTTTGCTCAGAGGTGTTTCAGGCGCAAAGATGATCGCGGCACTGAGCGCGTCCGCGCCCAGATCATAGAGGATCAACCCCGCATCGCATCCCTCCCGCGCCCGGGCGCAGGCGTCAGCATGGGGCGCATGCGCGGCTTCGCCATGCAGCAGCGGAGGGAAGACCGGCGCTGTCATCCAAACCCGTCTTCGATCATTTGGCGGGCAAGTGTACGGAAGGCTGCGGCCTGCGGGCTGTCGGGTTTGGAGACCACGATGGGCGCGCCGCCATCCGCCGCCAGCCGGATATCAAGGTGCAGCGGGATCTCGGCCAGAAGCGGGACGCCCAGTTTCTCAGCCTCTGCCCGCACGCCACCATGGCCGAACACATGTTCCTCATGCCCGCATTTGGAGCAGATATGCGTGCTCATATTCTCGATCATGCCGAGGATCGGCGTTTTCATCTGGTTGAACATGTCGATCCCCTTGCGGGCATCCATCAGGGCTACATCCTGCGGGGTCGAGACGATCACCGCGCCGTCCAGCTGCGCCTTTTGAGCCAGTGTCATCTGCACATCGCCTGTCCCCGGCGGCAGATCGACCAGCAGCACATCGAGCGCGCCCCATTGGACCTGCATGAGCATCTGCTGCAAGGCGCCCATCAGCATTGGCCCGCGCCAGACCACGGCCTGATCATCATTGGTCATCAAGCCGATGGACATCATCGTCACGCCATGGTTGCGCATTGGCAGGATGGTCTTGCCATCGGGTGAAGCCGGTCTGCCCGACACGCCCAGCATACGTGGCTGCGAGGGGCCATAGACATCCGCATCCAGCAGCCCGACCCGCCGGCCCTCTGCCGCCAATGCGC
>CAYGUB010000200.1:0-5724 GCA_964352845.1 uncultured Rhodobacterales bacterium
AACCGTCTTGCCCGCCGCCTGCGTCGCCGCGATCTCGGCCAGCATCTGCTGGCTGCCATTGATCACGCCGGGGAAGTTCATCATCTCTCCCAGACCGATGATCCCGGGCCAGGACATCGCCTCCGCCACATCATCTGGACCGATCTCATAGCCCGTGGTCTCCAGACCGGGCGCAGAGGGCGCGCAGCTCGGCATTTGCGTGAAGATGGAGATCGGCTGGATCAGGGCCTCGTCATGCATCAGCCGCACGCCCTCCAGACCCATCACATTGGCGATCTCATGCGGATCGGTGAACATCGTGGTGGTGCCATGCGGGATGACAGCGGCGGCAAATTCCGCCGGGGTCAACATGCCGCTCTCGATATGCATATGCCCGTCGCACAGCCCCGGGATCAGATAGCGCCCGCCCAGGTCAATCACGCGGGTCTCGGGCCCTATGCAATGGCGCGCATCCGGGCCCACATAGGCAAACCGCCCCTCGGCAATCGCGACCTCCCAGTCCAGCAGCTCGCGCGTGTGGACATTGGCAAGTTTCCCGCCGCGCAGAACCATCTGCGCAGGCGCCCGACCTGCCGCAACAGCAACCAGGGTTGCCGCAGTTTCGGCCCAGCTTTTCAGGGAAGGGTGTTCCATGTACCAATTGTCATAACTTCGCCCGCCTGCGCAAGTCGCAAATTGACTGGCCAAAAGAGCAGTCTCATGTCTTACATGATACCAGCCAAGGAGGGTGTGATGGACGGACAGCACGCAAATATCGAACACTGGGCCGAGCGAATTGACCTGGCCGCCGCCTTCCGCTGGACCGCGCGGCTCAACATGCATGAGGGCGTGTCCAACCATTTCTCTCTGGCGATCAATGAAACCGGAACACGGTTCTTGATGAACCCCAACCAGATGCATTTCAGCCGCATCCGCGCCTCCGACATGATCGTGGTCGATGCCGAAGACCCCGACACGCTCAGCGGGCCCAACGCGCCCGACCCGACCGCCTGGGGCCTGCATGGCGCGCTGCATCGCCACTGCGCCCATGCCCGCTGCGCGATGCATGTCCATTCGGTCCATGCCACGGTTCTGGCCTGTCTTGAGGATCGCCTGCTGCCGCCGCTTGATCAGAACGCAGCCATGTTCTACGGGCGCCAGATCGTTGATACAGAATATGGCGGGCTGGCCTTTGAGGAAGAGGGCGAGCGCTGCGCGCGGCTATTTGACGACCCGAAGAAAAAGGTGATGATCATGGGCAATCACGGCATCATGGTCATAGGCGATACGGTGGCCGAAACCTTCAACCGGATGTATTTTTTCGAGCGCGCCTGCGAGGTCTATATCTGCGCGCTGCAAACCGGCAAACCGCTGGCCATCCTGCCAGATGATATTGCGGCCAAAACCGCTCAGGAGATCGCCGACTATCCCGAACAGGATACCCGTCATCTGGCCGAACTCAAGGCGCTGCTCGATGCCGAAAACAGCACTTACGCGACCTGAGCCACAGGTATGCAATATGGTCTGAACGAAGAGCAGGAGATGATCGCATCGACAGTGCGCAGCTTTGTCGAGAAAGAGATCTATCCACATGAAGCGTCTGTCGAACGCACCGGGGAAGTGCCCCCCGACCTTGCGCAGGAGATCAAGGAAAAGACCCTGAAGCTCGGGTTTTACGCCTGCAATTTCCCGGAATCTGTGGGCGGCGCCGGGCTCAGCCATCTCGATTTTGCCCTGGTCGAGCGTGAACTTGGCCGCGGCTCCATGGCGCTCACGCATTTCTTCGGACGGCCCCAAAACATACTGATGGCCTGCGAAGGTGATCAGATCGACCGCTACCTTACACCTGCAGTAAAGGGCGAGAAGATGGACGCGCTGGCCATGACAGAGCCGGGCGCAGGCTCCGACATCCGCAGCATGAGCTGCGCCGCCCGCCGCGATGGCGGTGACTGGGTCGTGAACGGGACAAAACACTTCATCTCCGGCGCCGAACATGCCGATTTCATCATCTGCTTTATCGCAACTGGCGAAGATAACACGCCCAAAGGCCCAAAGAAGCGTATCACGGCATTCCTGGTCGACCGCGGCATGAAAGGCTTCACCATCCGCGATGGCTATAAATCCCTCAGCCATCGCGGCTACAAGAACATGATCCTGGATTTCGACGACTGCCGCCTGTCAGACGCGCAAATACTTGGAGAGGTGGATGGCGGCTTTGAGGTGATGAACACCTGGCTCTACGCGACGCGCATTACCGTCGCCGCCATGTCAGTCGGCCGCGCACGGCGCGTGTTCGACTACGCGCTCACCTATGCCGCCGAGCGCGAACAGTTCGGCCAGAAGATCGGCAAGTTCCAGGGCATCAGCTTTCAACTGGCTGATATGATCACCGAAATTGACGCAGCCGATCTCCTGACACTGGCCGCCGCCGACCGGCTCGACCGGGCGCTGCCGGCCAATCGCCAAATCGCCTCCGCCAAGCTCTACGCTTCCGAGATGCTGGGACGCATCACCGACGCCGCGATACAGGTCCATGGCGGCATGGGGCTTATGGATGACTACCCGCTGGAGCGGTTCTGGCGGGACGCCCGGGTCGAACGCATATGGGACGGCACCTCGGAGATACAACGCCACATTATCAGTCGCGACCTGCTGCGTGCCCTGGGCGCATAAAAAGGAGAATGCGGAATGCCTCCGGCGGGGATATTTCCGGCCAAAAGAAGCTGGGCCGCCCGAGCCTCTCGCCCGCGCATGTCGAGCGAGAGACCTTCTTCCGGCACGGCCATCGGCTTCCCAGCCTGTACCGCCAGACTATTTCTCTTGATTCGGGTTAAGCCTTCTTTACAGCTTCTTTTGGCGGGAAATATCCCCGCCGGAGGCATTAAATCATGACCAGGTTGACCAGACTCCTGACGCCGCGATCTCTTGCCGTCATCGGTGGCGGTGTCTGGAGCGAAGCGGTTCTAGAGCAATGTCGCAAATTCGGATTCTCGGGCAATCTCTATGCCGTTCATCCCAGCAAGGCCGAGGTCGCAGGGGTCAAGGCTTATTTAAGCGTCAACCATCTGCCCGAGGTGCCAGACGCTACATTTATCGGCATCAACCGCGAAGCCAGCATCGGGGCGGTTGAGCGGCTTCGCAAGCTCGACGCGGGGGGCGCGGTTTGTTTCGCGTCTGGCTTTTCAGAGGCAACGGCCGAGGATTCCACCGGCGCAGGGGCGCAGGAAAGGCTCTTGCGCGCCGCGCAGCACATGCCGGTGCTCGGGCCCAACTGCTATGGTTTCATCAACGCGTTGGACCGGATTGCGGTCTGGCCTGACCAGCATGGTTGCCTGCCGGTCGAAACGGGCGTTGCGATCATCACGCAATCCTCCAACATCGCCATCAACCTGACCATGCAGAAGCGGGGCCTGCCGATTGCCTATATCGTGTCTTGCGGCAACCAGGCCCAGGTCGGTCAGGCCGAGATCGCGTCCAGCCTTCTGGATGATCCGCGCGTCACGGCGATCGGGCTTCATATCGAGGGTTTTGGCGACCTGAATGCGTGGCGGGATCTGGCGCGAAAGGCGCGGGCGCAGGGTGTTCCTCTGGTTGCGATCAAGATCGGACGGTCCTCTGAGGCGCGCGCGGGCACTGTCTCGCATACGGCCTCCTTATCGGGCGATGACGCCGGGGCAGGTGCGCTGATGCATCGGCTGGGCATTCGGCGGGTGGATGATTTGCCGACGTTTCTTGAGACGTTGAAGCTGTTGCATATCGCGGGTCCGATCCCCACGGGTGCCATTGCGTCGATCAGTTGTTCGGGCGGCGAGGCATCACTTTGCGCGGACCTCGCCAAGGAGACCGATCTTTGGTTTCCTCCGCTCAATCCGGCCCAAAAACAGGGTCTGACAAGGGCTTTGGGCCCCAAAGTTGCGCTGGCCAACCCTCTGGATTACCACACCTATATCTGGCGCGATGAGGATGCGATGGTTGCGGCCTGGTCGGCCATGGCGGAAGGACCGCAGGAGATGACCCTGATCATTGTGGACTATCCTCGCGATGACCTGTGTGATCCATCCGACTGGGTCTGTGCTACCAATGCCGCGCTGCGCGTCAAAGCAGAGACCGGCCGCAGGGTCGCGCTTGTCGCCACCCTGCCGGAACTTCTTCCCGAAGATATCGCGCAAACCCTCAGGGAAGGCGGCGTCGTCCCCTTGCTTGGCCTTGCAGAAGCCTTGCGGGCTGTGGAAGCGGCCGTCTCGCCGGGCAATGACGGCGCGCCAGACGTGCTGTTGCCCGGTGCGCCACAGGATCCGCAACTGCTGACCGAGGCAGAGGCGAAAGCGAAGCTCAAGGCGTTCGGACTTGCTATCCCGTCCCATGCGCGCGCGCCAAGCGTGCCGGATATCGCTACCGCCTGCGATAGGCTGAGCTTTCCGGTCGCGGTCAAGGCCGAGGGCGCTGCCCATAAGTCGGATCAGGGTGGCGTCGTGCTCAATTGCCGCTCCCGCGAGGAAGCCGCAAGTGCCGGGCGCGACATGCCCCATGACGGCCCGTTTCTGATCGAGGAGATGATCGGCGAGGGCGTCGAACTGCTTGTCGGGGTGACGCTGGACCCGGCGCATGGGTTCCTTTTGACCCTCGGGGCAGGCGGGGTGCTGACAGAGATCCTGGAGGACCACACGCATCTGATCCTGCCCGTGACCCGCGCGGATATAAGACAGGCTCTGAAAAATCTAAGACTGTCGAAAATTCTCGACGGCTACCGCACGATACCAGCGGCCAATATTCCCGCAATCATCGACGCGGTGATGGTTTTGCAGGATTATGTGACGGCGCATGCCCAAACGCTCAGCGAGTTGGAGATCAACCCGCTTATCTGTACCCCGAACGGCGCCTATGCCGCAGACGCTCTTATCAGGCAGGACCTATGACACACCCCATCTCGACCAGGCGCGAGGGCGCTGTGCTCCATGTGACGCTTGACCGGCCCAAGGCCAATGCGATCGATCTGGCCACCTCCCGGATTATGGGCGAGACCTTCGCCGCTTTCCGCGATGACCCGGAACTGCGCGTGGCCATCATCACCGGCGCGGGCGAGAAATTCTTCTGTCCCGGCTGGGACCTGAAAGCCGCAGCAGATGGCGATGCGGTTGATGGCGATTACGGCATCGGCGGCTTTGGTGGCTTGCAGGAGCTGCCCGATCTCAACAAGCCGGTCATCGCCGCGGTCAACGGAATCGCATGTGGCGGTGGGCTGGAACTGGCGCTGAGCGCGGATATGATCCTCGCCGCTGATCACGCCACATTCGCGCTGCCCGAGATTCGCTCCGGGACCGTGGCTGATGCGGCCTCCGTCAAACTGCCCAAACGCATTCCCTATCACATCGCGATGGAGCTTTTGTTCACCGGCCGCTGGTTCGACGCGGTTGAGGCACATCGCTGGGGGTTGGTTAACGAAATCCTGCCTCCGGCCCGGTTGCAAGCCCGCGCGATGGAGCTTGCCCAACTGCTCGCCTCCGGGCCACCGCTGGTCTACGCCGCGATAAAGGAAATCGTGCGCGAGGCTGAGAATGAGCGCTTCGATCAGACGATGCCCAAGATTACCGGGCGCAAACTGGCGACGGTGGACAGGCTCTATTCCAGTGAGGATCAGCTGGAAGGCGCGAAGGCTTTCGCCGAAAAACGCGACCCCGTCTGGAAAGGCCGCTAAAGCGTCATGCGAAAAACCTGAATCACGTAACACTGCCTGAAATCAAAGAT
>CAYGUB010000201.1:0-5722 GCA_964352845.1 uncultured Rhodobacterales bacterium
AGCCCTCATTGTCGAACGTGATCGAGGTCGGCACAATGAAATCACGCTCGCGCTTCTTCATCTTGTCGCGCGGCTCCAGCGCAGGGCCGGCGATCACCTCTCCGCGCAGGGTCTTTTCGATCATGGATTTCAGACGCGGCAGCTTGCTCGCCTCGAAGGGCTTGTCCTCGATATCCTGGATCCAGAAGGCGGCGGTCGCATAGCCATCCTTTGACGTATAGGTCCGCGCGTCGACCACATTGGCGCCGACCAGCGCCAGCGCACCGCACATGCGGCTGAAGAGGCCGGGATGATCGGCGATCACAAAACAGACCCGGGTCGCATCGCGGTCATGATCAGGGGTCAGGCGCAGGCGGAGCTCGTCATCGGCAATGCCGTCCAGAAGCTCCGCGAAATCAACATGCGCGGTGACATGCAGACCCTGCCAATAGGGCGGGTAATGGCGCGCGGTCTCCGCCTTCAGCCGCTTGGGCTCCCAATCGGCCAAGGCCGTGCGCAGATTGCGTTTGGCCCCCGCGCCGCGCTCTTCGCGGTTGAGCGCCTCCATCCCGTCCTCCAGACCCCGCTTTGTCTGGCGATAAAGCGCCCGGATCAGGGCCGCTTTCCAGTTATTCCACACATCAGGCCCGACGCCGCGAATATCGCACACGGTCAGCACGGTCAGCAGGTCAAGCCGTTTGACCGTTTTGACCGCCTTGGCGAAATCGCGGACCGTGCGCGGATCGGCAATGTCGCGTTTCTGCGCCATATCCGACATCAAAAGGTGATAGCGGATCAGCCATTCGACCGTCTCGCATTCCTCAGCATTGAGCCCCAGCATCGGGGTGATGTTGCGCGAAATCTTGGCGCCCAGGACGGAATGATCCTCGTCCCGGCCCTTGCCGATATCATGCAGCAGAAGGGCTATGTAGATGATCTTGCGATTGACCCCCCGCTTGAGGATGCCCGACGCGATGGGCAATTCCTCGACCAGCTCTTCCCGTTCGATCTGCGCCAGAACCGAGACCGTCTGGATCGTATGCTCATCGACCGTGTAGGAGTGATACATATTGAACTGCATCATCGCGACGATCGTGTTGAAATCGGGAATAAACGCGCCCAGCACGCCCAGCTCGTTCATGGCGCGAAGGGCGCGTTCGGGGTTGCCGTGTTTGATCAGCGTATCAAGGAAAATCTTCGCCGCCCGCTTGTCGCGCCGCATGTCGTCATCAATCAGATGCAGATTGGCCGCGATCAGTCGCATCAGGTTGGGGTGGATCAGATAGCCCGTGCGCAATGCTTCCTCAAAGGCGCGCAGCATGTTGATGGGCTCGGCAAGGAAGGCCTCATGGGTTTTCACATCCAGCCGGTTATTGCTCAGCATATATTCCGGCCGCAGCTTCTTGCGGCGGGCATTGCGCAGGAAGCCGATGATCGCCGGTTCCGATTTCACATGCTGCTCTTCGAGATCGGTCAGGATGATCCGCGTCAGCTCTCCGACGCGGGTGGCGTGGCGGAAGTAATCCTGCATGAAATGCTCGACCGCCCGCCTGCCGCCGCCATCCTGATAGCCCATGCGCTTTGCCACCTCGACCTGCATGTCGAATGTCAGCTGCTCGACCGCGCGATTGGCGGCCAGATGCAAATGCGCGCGCACAGCCCAGAGGAAATTCTCGGCGCGCTGGAAATGGTCAAGCTCGGCCTGGGTGAGCACCCCAAGCTCGACCAGCGCCGAGACCGTTTTGACGCCGCGCGCGTATTTTGCGACCCAGAACAGCGATTGCAGATCGCGCAGCCCACCTTTGCCCTCCTTGACATTGGGCTCCACGATATAGCGCTGACCGCCATTTTTCTTGAGCCGCTCGCCACGTTCCTCCAGCTTCGCCTCGACAAACTCCGCGGCGGTATTTCTGAACAGGTCCTTGCGCAGCCGCTTGTCCAGCTCAGCGGCCAGCGGCGCGTCCCCTTCAAGAAAGCGATGCTCCAGCAGAGCCGTGCGGATCGTGTAGTCCTGGCGCCCCAGCCGCAGGCAATCGCGCACCTCGCGGGTTGCATGACCGATCTTCAGCTTGAGATCCCACAGCATGTAAAGCATGGATTCGATAACGCTCTCGGCCCAGGGCGTGACCTTGTAGGGCGTCAGAAACAGAAGATCGACATCAGAGAAAGGCGCCATCTCTCCACGCCCATAACCGCCCACCGCGATGATCGATACCCGCTCGGTCTGGGTCGGGTTGGGCAGGGGGTGCAGATGCGTCGTCGCAATCGCGAAGGTCACGCGCACAAGGCAATCGGTGAGATATGTGTAGCTGCGGGTCAGCCGCTCGGCCTGTCTCGGCGCGGTGCTGAACGCGTCCGCAATCCGGGCGCGGCCTCGTTTGTTGGCTTGGGCGAGCGCGGCGACAGCCGCCGACCGGATGGCCTTGGCCTCCATGTCGGCTGTGATGGCGTGCTTGATCTCGCGCAGAAGGATCTGCGGCGCAATAATGTCCTGCGCCGGACAAATCAGATCATCCGGCGGAGGTGATGATATCGGTTCAGAAACCGCCCGCGCCGAAGGATTTTGGTGCTGGGTCAATGACCTGAACCTGACTGTTGTTTATCTGCGCAATCGCCATGGCCCGCTCTGCCGTGCCGTCGGCTTTGAACCGGAATATCCCGTTCACCCCGGCAAAACCAGAGCTTTGCGTAAGATTTCCGGCCGAAAGGTTGCGTTTGTCGCGGATCAGGGCCCCGATTGCCGCAACCCCGTCATAAGCCAGCCCCGCCAGCGGATGAGGGGCATTGCCAAAAGCGCTTTGATAGCGGGCATTGAACTGGGCGCGCGGGCCGGGATCAGGCACAGCAAACCAGCCGCCCTGCAGACCCGGCAGGTTCAGCGTCTGCGGCGGCACATCCCAACGCGCCAAACCCATATATTGCGTGACCGACGGGCTCAGACCCTGCTCGGGCAGCAGTTGCGCCAGAAAGGGCAGCGCGCCGGAGCTGTCAGAGGTCAGCATGATCCCCGTCGCCCCCGTCTCCCGCACCGATTGCGCAATCGCAGGCGCCGCGGCCACGATCCCCTCATTGGTGAACTCAAAACCCCCATCACCCACCACAGCCACATTGCTGCGCGCGGCAGCCCGGCTGATCGCGGATTTGGCAATCTCGCCCACGGGCGTTCTGGGATGAACCACGACGATCCGGTTGCGACCCGTGGCGGCCGCATAGCGCATCAACCGCTCCGAGATATTGTCAAACGTGTTGCCAAGAACGAAAAGATTTCCCCCCGCAATCGCCGCGTTATTGGAAAATGACAGTACATTCACACCATCGCCGCGCACATTGACCGCAACCGCATTGGCCGCCCCGGAACGCAACGGCCCCAGAATGATATCCGCACCTTCCTCAACCGCACGTCTCGCAGCACTGGCCGCCTGAGAGGCCTGACCGGCTGTCGGATACACCTTGATCTGAACAGCCTGGCCCCCAAGATCACGCGATGCAAGCCGCGCCGCATTCTCCAGACTGCGCGCCAGCCCGTCATCTCCGGCCGTGGACGATCCGTAAGGCACCAGCAGCGCCACCTGGATCGCGCCTTTCTGCGTCAGCGCCCCGCCGCTGGCTTGACCCACCGGCAAGTCACAAGCAGCAAGCGCCAGAACCGCCCCCACAAATGCAGTCTGCCGCAATGCCTTGCGGGCTTTGGCGAAAAGGTTGAACATACGAAAACTCCTTGCTGCCCAGTGGCGCGGGCGTTGGGGCCTGCGGCCTTATCGTCTTTTGTGTTGTTACGGCGTCCCGCTGTTCAAGTAAATGTGTAGAGGAAAGGAACTTGCCGATGGCGGCTGCAAATCGCGTGACCCTCGCGCCGGGCCTCTACTTCGTCGCGACGCCCATTGGCAGCGCGCGCGACATCACGCTGCGGGGGCTCGATATCCTCGCCTCGGCCGATCTTCTGGCCGCAGAGGACACCCGCACGCTGCGCAGGCTTCTCGATATTCACGCAATCGCCCTGCAGGGCCGCCAGATCCTGGCCTATCACGATCATAACGGTGCTACGCAGCGCCCGAAATTGCTGCGCGCCATCGAGGACGGCAAATCAGTCGCCTACGCGTCCGAGGCCGGAACACCGCTGATCGCCGATCCCGGCTTTGATCTGGGGCGCGCCGCAGCGCAGGCGGGCCTGATGGTGACATCCGCCCCCGGCGCATCGGCGGTTCTGGCGGCGCTGACCGTCTCGGGCCTGCCCACTGACAGGTTCTTCTTCGCAGGTTTCGCGCCGCCCACACAATCTGCCAGACGGCGTTTCTTCGAAAGCCTCGCCGATATCCCCGGCACGCTTGTTTTCTACGAGTCGCCCAAACGCCTGACCAAGATGCTGGCCGATCTGATCACAGCCTACGGCCCCGACCGCGCCGCAGTCGTCGCGCGCGAGCTTACCAAGAAATTCGAGGAAATCACACGCGGCACCCTGTCAGAACTTCACGAAAACCTCTCAAGCCGTTCATTAAAAGGGGAAATCGTCGTTCTCGTGGACCGCGGCGGCACGGTACAGATCGACGATGTGGCGCTGGAACAGATGCTCGCGGGCGCGCTTGAGACGGCTTCGGTTAAGGATGCGGTAGCGCAAATCGTGTCACAGACCCGGGCGCCACGGCGTCAGGTTTACCAGATGGCGCTCAGGATGACGAAGGATGGCTAGATGGCGGGGCGCGTTGGATATCATGCGGGGCTGGAATCCGAGCGCTCCGTCGCGCGCCACTATTTGCGGGCGGGCTACAGCTTTGCGGCGCATCGCTTTCGCGGGCAGGGCGGAGAGATCGACCTGATCATGCGCAAGGCCGATCTGGTGGTGTTCATAGAGGTCAAACACAGCCAGACCCATGCCCGCGCCGCCGAACGGCTCGCCCGTCACCAGATGGACCGGATCTCCGCCTCCGCCGCGGATTTTCTGACCGGTGAGCCATTCGGGCAAGACACCCCATCTCGATTTGACGTGGCGCTTGTAGACGGGCAAGGACGGATTGAGGTTTTGGAGAACGCATTTTCCGAATAGGGATGTCCGGGAAGTCGCGTTTGCATACGCCAAGCAGAAAGGACCAATCCCGATGAGCCTGAAAGTGGCCTTTCAGATGGACCCCGTTGAGGGGATCAACATAGACGGGGACAGCACGTTCCGCATCGCCGAAGAGGCGCAGGCCCGCGGGCACAGCCTGTTTTATTACACGCCTGACAATCTCTCGTTTCAATCCGGCGCCATCCGCGCCACCGGTTGGCCGCTGACGGTGCAGCGGGTGCAGGTCGATCATTTTCGTCTGGGCGACAGGCAAGAGGTTGATCTGTCCGAATGGGACGTGGTCTGGCTGCGGCAGGACCCGCCTTTCGATATGGGCTATATCACCACGACCCATATGCTCGACCGCATTCATCCGGGCACGCTCGTGGTCAATGACCCGACCTGGGTGCGCAATTGGCCCGAAAAGCTGAAGGTTCTCGACTACCCTGATCTGACACCGCCGACGACCATCGCGCGCAATCTCGAAACGCTCAAGGCTTTCAAGGATTTGCATGGCGATGTTATCCTCAAGCCTCTCTACGGCAATGGCGGTGCGGGCGTGTTTCGTCTGACGCAAGATGATCGCAATCTCAACTCGCTGCATGAGCTCTTTGGCGCCACCAATCGCGAGCCGCTGATCATCCAGAAATTCCTGCCCGACGTGGCGGCGGGCGACAAGCGGATCATTCTTGTGGACGGGGA
>CAYGUB010000202.1:0-5668 GCA_964352845.1 uncultured Rhodobacterales bacterium
GCGCAGATCATCGGGGTTCATCCCGTAGCGCGAGGGCAGATATTGATAGACCAGCTTGTCGGAATGGCCGCGCTCTTCGGGTGTCATGCCGCCATCGCCGGTGGTGGTCGAGGTGCCCGCAGCCGATGCGCCGCGCCCCAAGGCCTCCTTGGCCGGACCGGAAAGCGCGCCAAAGGACATGCCCGCGATAGTGATCGGGATATCAAGCTCGATCGGCTTTTCCGCATTCAGCGCACCGATGGTCACCGAGGTCTCGCATTTCTCACGGTAGCCTTCCAGCGGATAGCGCGAGATCGAGGCGCCCATGAACAGCAGATCATCGAAAGAGGGCAGCTTGCGCTTTGCCCCGCCGCCCCGGATGTCATAGATGCCTGTTGCTGCGGCCCGGCGGATATCGCTGTTGACGTCCTGTGTGAAGGTCGCCGATTGGCGCGGTGTGGTGCGGGGGATGCCCTTGGGATCGTGTTGGTTCATCTCTTGGTATCCTCAATAGGCCGCAGCATTGTCGACATCGAAATTATACAGGTTCCGGGCAGAGCCGTAGCGCGTGAATTCTTCGGGTTTGGCGTCCGAGTCTGCCTCCGCCAGCAATTCGGTGAGCAGGGCAATATGTTCGGGCCGCATCTCCTTCTTCTCGCAATCAGCGCCCAGCGATTTGACCTCACCGCGCACGAAAAGGCGGGCCTCGTAGCAGCTGTCACCCAAAGCGTCGCCGGCATCGCCGCAGACGACAAGATTGCCCGATTGCGCCATGAATGCGCTCATATGGCCGATATTGCCATGCACCACGATATTGATGCCCTTCATCGAGATCCCACAGCGCGAGGACGCATTTCCCTTGATCACCAGTAAGCCGCCATGGCCGGTGGCGCCTGCATATTGTGAGGCATCGCCCTCGATGATGACCTTGCCCGACATCATGTTCTCGGCCACACCCGGCCCGGCGGAGCCTTTGATATTGACCGTCGCCTGCTGGTTCATGCCCGCGCAATAATAGCCGGTCGAGCCCTTCACAACGACTTCAATCGGGGCATCGAGCCCGCAGGCGATAGCATGCGCGCCTTTGGGGTTCACGATCTCCCAGGCGGTCTGGTTTGTGGTCCCGGCCTGCGCATGCAGCGTCTTGTTCAACTCGCGCAGGCCGGTTTGTGACAAATCGATGGTCTGCATCTCAGGCCGCCTTCTCGCTGGAGGAGGGGGCCGCCTTGTGGCTCCAGAAGTAGACGGTTGCAGGCTCCGGCTCCCAGACACGGGCGGTCTCAATGCCGGGCAGATCGACCAGCGCGCGATATTCCGATCCGAAGGCCACATATTGATCCGTTTCGGCCATCACAGCGGGTTTGCAGGCAATCGGGTCGCGCACCACGCCAAAGCCATCCTTGGTGCCCACGACGAAGGTGAAAAAGCCGTCGAGATCGTCAAGGCTGCTTTCCAGCGCTTCGCCCAGCGTCGCACCATTCTGCATCTGCCAGGTCAGATAGGCGGCCCCGACTTCTGTGTCGTTTTCGGTCTCGATATGGATGCCTTCCCGGCGCAATTTGCGGCGCAGCGCGTTGTGATTGGACAGCGAGCCATTATGGACCAGACATTGATCATCACCTGTGTTGAACGGATGTGCGCCCATGGTTGTCACGGCTGATTCTGTCGCCATGCGCGTATGGCCGATCCCATGAGAGCCTACCATTTGAGCAATACTGAACCGGCCTGCCACATCCTTTGGCAACCCTACGTCTTTGTAAATTTCAAGGCTGTCGCCCCGGCTCATCACGCGGATACCTGTGCCCAGATCAGCCAAAACCGCACGCGCCTGCGCTGTCATTCCGGCCGGAATCTCCAGAATGGCATGGGTGCTTTTGACCGACATCGACACATCCCCGCCAAGCGCTTTGCTCAGCGCTGTATCGAGCCCCGCAAAGGCAGTCTCGGGCGTGTCGGACTGGACGGTCATCTTGGTGCGACCTTTTGATTCTCCATTGTAAATTGCGATACCGGCGCTGTCCGGACCGCGGTCCGTCATGGTGATCAGCATCGCCGTCAGCATTTCGCCGAGCCGGGGCTCAAGCGATCTATCTTTGAGGAACAGACCTACAATTCCGCACATGTTTGCAATCCCGACTCAGAGGGCGGCCCAACTGCCGCATCACGTGTTTGAACGCTATCACCAAAAACACAAAACTCAACCAAGAGGAAACTTTTTTTCACGAAGGGCAAAAAATACTAGGCTCAGAGAAGTGTCCGTGTTTCATTTGTGTTAGCGACTAGCCAGTACAGGAGTCGCATCATTGATTCCGACGTGGGAGTACCAACCGTGGAAGAACAACTCGCAGAGCTGGCCGCCAAGGTGGCGGAGCTTGAAGCAGCCAGTGGTGGCGCAGCAGTCACCAACACGATGTTTGCCGAAACATTTTACTATTTGTCGATCCCGCTGATGATCATCATCCATGCGGGATTTCTTGCCTATGAGATGGGCGCGTCCCGGATGAAGAACGTGCTGTCTTCGGGCGTAAAGAACATTCTTGCCTTCGCCTTCATGATCCCGACCTTCTATTTCTTCGGATGGTGGGTCTATTGGGGCTTTCCAACCGGCCTTCCCGGAGCACCGGGGCCAGCGGGCATCTCTGGCGTGGAATATGCCAATGCGATTGCCTGGGGCTGGGGCGAAAGCGCGCAATATATGGGGCCCAATATCGCCGATCAGGCCTCTGGCGTCTTTTTCGGGGCTTTCGCGCTGTTTGCCGCGACGACGGCCTCCATCATGTCGGGCGCTGTGATCGAGCGGATCCAGACCGTGGGTTTCGTCATTCTTGCCATTGTCCTGGGCTCTTTCGCCTGGGTTGTTGCTGCGGCCTGGGGCTGGCATGCCGATGGCTGGCTGGTCACGCAATGGGGCGTACATGATTTCGGTGCGGCGGGGCTGGTCCACGCGGTCGCAGGCTTCTTTGCGCTGGGTGTCCTGATCAACCTTGGCCCCCGGATCGGAAAGTTCAACCCCGATGGCTCTGCCAATCACATCGCGGGGCACAACATGCCTTTGACGGTCGTGGGCCTCATGTTGATCATCGTCGGGTTCTGGGGCTTTTTGATGGCCTGCGTCATCGTCCCCGGAGAGGCATGGAGCTGGTTTGCCGACAAGCCCTCAACCATCTACGGCACTCCGATCACGCTTTCGGCGCTGTCATTCAACATCCTGATGGCAATCGCGGGCGGTATCATCGGCGCCTGGGTGATGACGCGTGATCCCTTCTGGATGATGTCGGGCGCACTGGCCGGTATCATCTCGGTGGCCTCGGGGCTGGATATCTACTTCCCGGCCATGGCCTTTATCATCGCGTTCAGCGCAGGGATCATTCTCAAACCTTGTGCGGATATCCTGGAGAAGATGGGCATCGATGATGCGGTTGGTGCCGTCACGGTGCATGGCACGATTGGCCTTTACGGCGTGATCATGCTGGGCATCTGGGGCTCCGGCTTCCCGGCATTGCAAGGCGCTGCAGGCGAGGTGCCCACGATCTCCCTGATGGGGCAGATTGTCGGTGCGGTTGTCTTCTTCCTGCTTGGCTTTGTTCCCGGCTATGTGGTGTCGCTGGTGCTGAAAATCTTCGGCATGTTGCGGATCCGTGAAGGCGCGGAAATTGCCGGTATGGATACGGTCAAAGTCCCGGCGCAGGGTTATCCTGAAGGAATCCCGCCCTCCGGCACACCGGCTCAGTAACGTGAAAACAGGAAAGGAAACCAAATGTTCCCATATGAAGAAGCCAGCTGGTCGGTTGCCGATGGTGCTATGTTTGCCGGTGCCGGCACAGCTCTGCCGGGGATCTGCACGGCCATCGCGGCGGCGATCTGCGTGCTTGTCCTGATCAAGGGGCAAGGTTCGGAAAGCAAGCGCGCAAGACGTTTCGACTGACAGCCAGATACCAAGAGAGACAAGAAAGGGCCGCTTGAAAGAGCGACCCTTTCTTTTTGGCCTGGTCTTGCCTGAGAGGAAAAAAAGTTGCTTCTTATTCTTGCTTTTTAGCAAGCGCTGGGGCTGAATACCTTCAACAAAATAAGAGTCGCAAAACAGGGAAATCACAATGGCCATACTTTGGAGAGCCTCCGCTCTGGCGCATCGCCACGCCGCGATTGGCGGTGAGTTGGAAGATTGGAACGGTATGGGCACCGCGTGGTTTTACGACCACACGCCCGAGCGCGCGAAAGCCGATTACGAAGCCATTCGCACCAAGGCGGGCTTGATGGATGTCTCGGGTCTCAAAAAGGTGCATGTCGTGGGTGCAGATGCGGCCTATGTGATCGACCGTGTCACAACCCGAAACGTCGAGAAGATCGCGCCGGGCCGGTCTACCTATGCTTCTATCCTCAATGCCGAGGGCAAGTTCATTGATGACTGCATTATCTACCATCTGGCGGTGAATTCCTGGATGGTTGTGCATGGTACCGGGACGGGAATGGAGCAGCTTGCCTCGGTTGCTGCGGGCAAGAGCTGCGAAATCCTGTTTGATGACGATCTCCATGATATGTCCCTGCAGGGTCCCGTCTCGGTCGATCTGCTGGCCAAGGAGATCCCCGCAATTCGCGATCTGGCCTATTTCGGGCTGATGCAGACAAGGCTTTACGGGCGCGATGTGATGATCTCTCGCACCGGCTATACCGGGGAACGCGGCTACGAGATCTTCTGCCGGGCCAAGGATGCGGTGCATCTGTGGGACAGTATTCTGGAGGCCGGTAAGGATATGGGCGTGCGGCCCGTCCAGTTCAGCACGCTCGATCTCTTGCGCACCGAAAGCTATCTGCTGTTCTATCCCGGCGACAATTCGGAGACCTATCCGTTCGACGATGAGCCATGTGGCGACACGTTGTGGGAGCTGGGGCTGGAGTTCACCGTGTCTCCGGGCAAGACCGGCTTTATCGGGGCGGAAAATCACTACGCCGCCAAAGGCAAGGAGCGGTTCAAGATCTACGGGATTTTGCTGGATGGCACCACGCCAGCCGACGAGGGTGCCGCCTTATTGCAGGATGGCACGCAGGTGGGGCATGTGACCTTTGGGATGTATTCAGACATCAACAAACATAATGTCGGAATCGCGCGGATGCCCGTGGCTGCGGCCAAGCCGGGGACCAAACTGGTCGTGCGCAATGCTGACGGAACAGAAATTGCCGCGACTGCCGCCGAGATGCCCTTCTATGACAAGGACAAATCGATCCGGACCGCCAAGGGCTGACTGGACAGGGGGATGCGCGGCGCGGCTGCGCATCACACCAGCAACAAGGACCACTATGTCGAAATTCGAATTCCCGCCCAGCATCCGAAGCCGCCCCGTCTATGGAACTCTGGAGCCGCGCCCCGGACACGCGCATCTGTTCATCGCCGATGCGCATGGGGCAGAGGCTATTCTGGAGGTGGATGCCGCGGATCGGGACCTGATGGCAAAGGCCCATATTATCTACATCCCCCGGGGCGAGGGGTTCGCGGCCGATCTGCAAAAGCTCGGCCCCGCACAATTCTACGAGGGCCCCAGCTATGCCGCTGCTCTGCCCCGTATCCGCAAATCGCTGGCGGATGCCAAAATGGGCCTACAGGTCTATCTTGCCGGGACCGAGGGGCTGATGGGGCAGGCCCAGAACGAGGCGATGCAGGCGGGCATCCCGCACACAGCCATCCAGACAGAGC
>CAYGUB010000203.1:0-5659 GCA_964352845.1 uncultured Rhodobacterales bacterium
CGGGAAGTTGTTACCGGCCTCGATCACGGCGCGGTAGCCTGCGATATTGGCCATGGAGCTCAGCGCGTCCATCTTCTGCGCCCGGCTGATACGCGGCACCATTTCCATGGCGATCACGCTCGCACCCTTATCGGCGGCGATCTTCATCAGCCCGTCATTGGCGGCAGGGTTGAAGAAAGAGATCAGCGTCTTGCCGTCTGTCAAATGGCCCGCTTCCTCCTCGGAGGGCGGGCGCACCTTGACCACGACATCGGCGCCTTCCCACAGGGCGGCGGCGGTCTTTACGACCTCGACGCCGGCCTCGGCATAGGCGTCATCGGTGAACCCTGCCGCCAGACCTGCGCCGGCCTCGATCATGCATGTGTGACCGAGCTTGGCGATCTGGATGGCGGATTCCGGTGTCATCGCGACACGCGCCTCGCCGGGAAAAATCTCTCGTGGTGCACCGATCTTCATATGCATCCCCCATTGTTTCTAATATGTCTGTGATAAAGCTGAAGCCCTATATCACCCGGTTTACAGGAAGCTCAACCCGGTAACCCATCAGTGCTTTACCCCAGAGATCGCGAAGGGGAAAGCAGTTTCCAACAGTAGCGAGAAACAATATTTCGCAGGAAGGGTAGAGATGATTACGAATATGACACACGCCCTTGTTACCGGGGGTGGTACGGGGATCGGGCTGGCGATTGCCCGGCAGCTTGCGCAGGCGGGCGCTCAGGTCACGATCACAGGCCGCCGGGAGGCCGTCCTTGTTCAAGCGGCACAGCAGACTTCGCGGCTGCACCCGATGGTGATGGATGTGAGCGATCCCGCCTCGGTCAGCGACGGTGTCGCACAGGCGATTGCCGCGCGCGGGCCGGTCCAGATTTGCGTGCCCAATGCCGGGATTGCCGAAGGGCGCAGCTTGCTGAAAACCGATCACGCATTCTGGCGCGAGATCATGGCGACCAATCTGGACGGCGCTTTCCTGACCATTCAGGCCTGTCTGCCCGGCATGATCAGCGCGCCCTGGGGCCGGGTCATCGCGATCTCGTCGATTGCGGGGCTGCGCGGCTTGAAGGGCGCGCCTGCCTATACCGCCTCCAAACACGGGCTCACCGGTCTGATTCGCGGGCTGGCGGCGGATTATCTGGGCAAGGAGATCACCTTCAACGCGCTCTGCCCGGCCTATGTGGATACGGCCATCGTGCCCGATAACATCCAGAAGATCATGGCGCGCACCGGCATGGATGAGGCCGCCGCGCGCGACGTGATGGTGGGCGCCAACCCGCATGGCCGCCTGATTGATCCCGAAGAGGTGGCAACAGCGGCCCTGTGGCTCTGCGCAGGAGGCTCGGGCAGCGTGAACGGTCAGGCCATCCAGATCGCGGGCGGCGAGTTCTGAGCAATCGACGGGCAATCCGTTAGCCGCTATGCTGACGGTGCACCACGCGGCAATTGCGAAAGAGGATCGACCCTTTGCCACGAAACCCAACGCCTTCCCGCCCCATCACGCTGCGCGCCTACAGACCGGCGGATGCGCAAGCGACCTATGACGTGTTCTATGATGCGGTGCATCGCGGCACGGTGGCGCATTATTCACAGCGCGAGCGCGCGGCATGGGTCAACAGCCAGGTCATGCCCTCGGGCTGGACTGAAAAGCTCGAACGCCAGTTCACGCAGGTCGCAGTGAGCGAGGGGCGTCTGATAGGCTTCATGAGCCTTGAGCGGTCGGGCTATCTCGATATGGCTTATGTGCTGCCCTCGGTGATGGGGCAAGGTGTTGCGGCCCGGCTTTACGCCGCGCTTGAGAATTGGGCGCGCGCGCAGTTGATCCCCCGGCTCAGCGTTCAGGCCAGCCATCTCGCGAAGCCTTTCCTGCAGCGGCAGGGCTGGCGTCTGATCGACAGGCAGGCCGTGCTGAGAAATGGACGCAGGATCACCAATTTCACGATGGATAAGGTTCTTTCATAGCGTCCCCGCTTGGCGATGTGGCGGCAGGTGCTATATTTTGTCCCAACAGTTCAGTTCGGATGAAAAGATGACCAGCAAAGTGATTGTAAACGGCGCACCGCATGATGTGGACCTGCCCGACAATGTCCCGCTTCTTTGGGTGCTGCGCGATGCGCTTGGGATGACGGGCACCAAATTTGGCTGCGGCGTGGCCGCCTGCGGAGCCTGCACGGTGCATATCGACGGGCAGGCCGTGCGGTCCTGTCAGGTTACCCTTGGCGACGTCTGGGGAGAGGTCACAACCATCGAGGCATTGGGCACGCCCGACGCCTTGTCGCCGCTTCAACAGGCCTGGGTCAAACATCAGGTCGCGCAATGCGGCTATTGCCAGTCGGGCCAGATCATGCAGGCCGCAGCCCTGCTGGCCGAGACCCCCGACCCAAGCGATGCCGATATCGACGCGGCGATGGCAGGCAATCTGTGCCGCTGCGGCACCTATCCGCGCATTCGCGCCGCGATCAAGGATGCGGCCAAAACGATCGGGGGCGCATGATGGGACGTCTCAGGACCTTCACGCGCCGCGCCTTTATTGTAGGCAGCGTCGCCATTGCAGGCGGCGTGGGCTTCGGCGTCTATCAGGCCAAACGCAAGCTGCCCAACCCACTGCGCCCCGAAGAGGGCGAGACGGCGCTGAACCCTTTTGTGATCATCACACAGGAGGGCGTGACGCTCATCACCCCGCGCGCGGAGATGGGGCAAGGCATCCACACCACCCTGGCCGCCATGCTCGCCGAGGAGCTTGACGTGGCCTGGGAAGATGTCACCGTCGCCCATGGCCCCGCAGCGCAAGCCTATTTCAACGGCGCGCTTGTGGGGCTTGGCATGCCGTTTCGCGACTATGCCGAGACAAGCTTTCAGACGGGCCTGAAAGAGACCGCCGGCGTCATTGGCAAGATGATGGCGCTGCAGGTCACCGGCGGCTCGACCTCCGTGATTGACGGGTTTGAGAAGATGCGCATGGCCGGAGCCGTGGCGCGCGAGACCCTGAAAGGTGCCGCCGCAGCCCGACTGGGGGTCGAGGCGCGCAGCCTGAAGACCGAAAACGGTCAGGTGGTCGCGCCGGATGGCACGCAGCTGAGCTATATCGAGCTTGCCTCGGAGGCGTCTGAGATCACGCCCCCCTCCCGCGTGGCTCTGCGCCCGCCGGAGCAGTGGAAATATCTCGGCCGCGACATGCCACGGCTCGACCAGCCCGCCAAGGCCACGGGCAGGGCGGAGTTTGGCGCGGACATCATGCTACCGGGTATGAAATTTGCGACCATTCGCATGAACCCGCATCTGGGCGGTGCGATGACACGCTATGATGACAGCGCGGCCAGATCCATGCCGGGCGTGGAGGCTGTGATCGCGCTGGAGGGCGGTGTGGCGGTTGTGGCCAGCAACACATGGCTTGCCATGCAAGCCGCCGACGCGCTGGAGATCGAATGGGACGGCGCCCCCTACCCGGCCGATACGGATGCGCTGCGCGCGGTGATCGAGGCCGGGTTCGACACCGACCCGAACTCTACCCTGCGCGATGACGGGGATGTGGATATCGCGCTGCGCAAACAGGGCACCCGCGTCAATGCGCAATACTCGGTGCCATGGCTCGCCCATGCGACGATGGAGCCGATGAACGCAACCGCGCTTTACGATGGCGCGAGCCTGCAGATCTGGGCGGGCAATCAGGCGCCGCTATTGCTTCGCGATAAATGCGCCGAAGCCGTGGGGCTGGAGCCCGAGGCCGTCACCGTGCACACCCCGCTTCTGGGCGGCGGGTTCGGCAGGCGCAGCGAGTTTGACTACGCCCGTCAGGCGGCGCTCTTGGCAAAGGAGATGCCGGGCGTGCCGGTCAAGCTGAGCTGGAGCCGCGAGGAGGATATGCAACATGATTTCTACCGCCCCGCCGCGATGGCCCGGTTCGAGGGCGTTGTGAAGGACGGCGTGGCGACCGCGCTGAAAGGCGCTGTCTGCGCGCCCTCCGTGACCCATCAAAGCATGATGCGCATCGCCGGTTTTGTGCCGCCGGGCCCGGACAAGGGCCATGTCGAGGGGCTGTTCGATCAGCCCTATGCGATCGAGAATTACCGCATCGACGGGCATCTGGCAGAGCTTGACGTGCCGATCGGGTTCTGGCGATCCGTCGGCGCCTCGTTCAACGGGTTCTTTCTGGAAAGCTTCATCGACGAGCTTGCTGTCGCCGCCGGGCGTGACCCGCTGGATTTCCGCATAGAGCTTGCCGAGCGCGAGCATGCGCCAAGCGCCAATGTGCTGCGCAAGCTCAAGGAGATGTCGGGCTGGACCGGCCAGACCGCTGACGGGATCGGGCGCGGTGTCGCGATGACCTATTCCTTCGGCACGCCTGTCGCACAAGTGATTGAGCTGCGCGATGAGAACGGCGCGATCCGCGTGGCCAAAGCATGGATTGCCTGCGATATCGGCCGCGCATTGGATCCGCGCAATATCCGGGGGCAAATGAGCTCGGCCCTGATCTATGGGCTTTCGGCTGCCATCCACGGTGAGATCACCTTTGAAGGGGGCAAGGTCGCGCAGGGCAATTTCCCCGATTACGAGGCCATTCGCATGCAGACCTGCCCCGAGATCGCGGTGGAAATCCTTGAGACCAACAAACATATGGGCGGCGCCGGTGAGCCCGGCCTGCCGCCTGCGGCCCCTGCTCTGGCCAATGCGCTGTTTGATCTGACGGGGACGCGCTACCGTGACTTGCCGCTGGGCAAACAGATCGCTTTCGTGACCTGATCCCGAAAGCGCCGCGCCCTTATCTGGGTGCGGCGCTATGCTGGGCGCGGGGCTTTGCGTTTGCGCCATACGGCCTGCTACAGGATGAAGTCGCTTTCGCTGACCGCATTGACAAAGCGCAGCTCGAACATCGCGTCGAGCCGACCATCGCCATCCTCATCGATCCGCACGTAATCGCCATCGAAATAAAGCTCTCCGCTGCCATTGCCCGAGAAACTGTCCGCGTCAGAGAAGGCCAGGTCGTCAAAGCCCGTCAGGTCGATCTTGTCGGTCCCGCGTTTGAACCCCGAAATCACATCCATGGTAGAACGCGAGGTGCCGGTATCGCCGGAGCTGATCACGAAGATATCGCGCGATTCCCATTTCTCCCAGCCGAGCATCAGATCGGCGCCCGCACCACCTTCAAAGACGTCACGCCCGGTGCCGCCAGACAGCTGATCACGGCCCGCCCCGCCTTTGAGCGTATCTCCACCATCGCCACCAAACAGCCGGTCATTGCCGTCATCGCCCGACAGATCGTCATTGCCATTCCCGCCATAAAGCATGTCATGGCCCGTGCCGCCCGCCAGCGTATCATTTCCGTCATCGCCGTAAGCCTTGTCATTGCCGGAGCCGGTATCAATCCGGTCATTGCCACGACCGCCACCGATCTCGTCCCGGCCATTGCCACCGTCCATAATGTCGTTGCCGGCACCACCCCACATGGTGTCCTGACCGTCGCCGCCCGACATCTCGTCATTGCCGGTGTCACCGCCCATATTGTCATTGCCGCCGCCGCCGATCATGACGTCATCGCCATCGCCGCCGCCCATTCGGTCATTGCCGCTGCCACCATCAAGCATGTCGCGCCCGGTCTCTCCCCAGAGCGTATCCGCCCCGGTGCCGCCGCTGAGCGTATCATTTCCAGCGCCACCGCCAAGCGTATCTG
>CAYGUB010000204.1:0-5657 GCA_964352845.1 uncultured Rhodobacterales bacterium
CCTCTGCGCAGGTCTTGCCGATCTTCGCGCGCGTTTCGGCATCGATTGAGGGGCCGGGCGCCTCTTCAAAAACTTTCTGGTGGCGGCGTTGCAGCGAGCAGTCGCGCTCTCCTAGATGGACGGCGCGCCCCTTGCCGTCGCCGAAAACCTGAATTTCGATGTGACGCGGTGCGCCGAGATATTTCTCGATATAGACCTCATCATTTCCGAAGGCGGATTTCCCCTCGGATCGGGCGGTCTGGAAGGCGGTCTTCATCTCGTCGCGGGAATTGGCAAGCTTCATGCCGCGCCCGCCACCGCCTGCCGTGGCCTTGATGATCACGGGATAGCCGATCTGCTCGCCGACCTCATAGGCCGTGTCCAGATCCGGCACGCCGCCATCGGAGCCGGGCACGCAGGGAACCCCAAGCTTTTTCATCGTATCCTTGGCGGTGATCTTGTCGCCCATGACGCGGATATGCTGCGCGGTGGGTCCGATAAATTTCAGCCCGTGATCTTCGACAATCTGGACGAAATTCGCGTTCTCGGACAGAAAACCGTAGCCGGGGTGGATCGCTTCCGCGCCGGTGATCTCACAGGCGGAGATGATGGCAGGGATAGACAGGTAGCTATCGGTGCTGGCGGGCGGCCCGATACAGACGGCCTCATCGGCCATGCGGACATGCATCGCGTCGCTATCGGCGGTGGAGTGGACCGCGACGGAGCCGATGCCCATCTCGCGCGCGGCGCGGATGACCCGCAGAGCAATCTCGCCGCGGTTCGCAATCAGGATTTTGTTAAACATCTCTGATGCCCCGTGGCTTTACTCGATGATCATGAGAGGTGCGCCAAACTCGACCGGTGAGCCATCTTCCACCAGTATGCGGCTGACCGTGCCGGCTTTTGGGGCAGGGATCTGGTTCATGGTTTTCATCGCCTCAATGATCAAGATGGTCTGACCTTCGACAACCTTGTCGCCGACCGTCACAAAGGCCGGTGTACCAGGCTCGGCCTGCAGGTAGCATGTGCCGACCATGGGCGAGGTTACTGCGCCGGGCAGCTGCGCGGGATCGGGGTTGCTGGCCACCTCAGCTGGGGCGGAAACGGCCTGCGCAGGCGCAGGGGCTGCTGCGACCGGAGCGGGTGTCGGTGCGACCGGGATGGCAGCCGCAGTGCGGGAGACGCGAACCGTGAGGCTATCATCTTCGCCATAGTCGCGCCTGACCTCAAGATCGGTGAGATCATTTGCACGAAGCAATTCGGCAAGTGCCTTAACAAAAGACACGTCACCATCATGAGAACTCTTTGCCATTTTCGATAGACCTCCGCCCGCGTAGGCCCGTCTTGGAGCGGGCTACCTGGTGTTTTGCCGCTTTTACGGCATATGGTCCAGCGGGAAAAGGCAGGATTTACCTTCTTCTCCCTATGGCATCTGAATTTTGCCTATCTCTGGTCGTCTTGCGGTGCTTCCTGTCCCGGTGGCAAGGCGTCCGGGATGCGGTCAGGGACCGGGATGCGCAGATCGAGCCTTTCGCCCCTGGGCCCATCCATCGGCACGCCATATCCGGGCGTGGAGCTTGTTGGCTCCGAGTCCTCGTCATCTATCAGAACCGGGAAGTCCATGGCCGGATCAATCCGGTATCGTGGTGCTGGTTCCGGTCTGGCCGTATCGGCCTGCAAGACCGGCTGGGCTGATTGGGGTTGGCCGATCTGGATACCGGCCAGGAGTCCACTTGTTACATTAATCATACTTGTCACCCTCTTACACTGAGCAATCCCCCAAATGCTCTTTACCCCTTAAATCCTTTCCAGAAACCTATCCAAAGCAACAAAAAAAGACGTGAATTTAGCGATTCACGTCTCCTTTACGACAAATTTACGCATCAACACCGCTTAAGTTCACAGCATTGTTTCGTAGATGTAATCTGATCTCACGATTTGTTCATTCTGTTTTCGATCAGATCATCGACCACGCCGGGGTCGGCAAGGGTGGACGTGTCGCCCAAAGCGTCGAAATCATCCTCTGCGATCTTGCGCAGGATACGGCGCATGATCTTGCCGGAGCGTGTCTTGGGCAAGCCGGGGGCCCATTGTATCAGATCGGGCTTTGCGATCGGACCGATATCCTTGCGCACCCAGACCTCAAGCTCCTTGCGCAGCTCCTCGGACGGTGTCTCGCCGGACATCAGCGTGACATAGGCATAGATGCCTTGTCCCTTGATATCATGCGGGTAGCCCACAACCGCTGATTCCGCGACTTTGGGATGTGCCACGAGCGAGCTTTCGACCTCTGCCGTGCCCATCCGGTGGCCGGAGACATTGATGACGTCATCCACACGGCCCGTGATCCAGTAATAGCTATCTGCATCGCGCCTGCAGCCATCGCCGGTAAAGTAGTAGCCTTTATAGTCGGAGAAATAGGTCTTCTCGAACCGCTCGTGATCGCCGAAGATGGTGCGCATCTGGGCAGGCCAGCTGGATTTGATGCACAAGACCCCCTCGGCCGCAGTCTCATCAATCTCCGCGCCGCTGGTGGGGTCAAGAATAACCGGCTCAATGCCAAAAAACGGTTTGGTGGCGGAGCCGGGCTTGGTGGCGATCGCACCCGGCAGAGGGGTGAGAAGATGCCCGCCCGTCTCGGTTTGCCACCAGGTATCGACGATGGGACAGCGCCCGCCGCCGACCATGTCATTGTACCAGTTCCAGGCCTCGGGGTTGATGGGCTCGCCCACCGTGCCAAGCAGTTTGAGCGAGGACAGGTCATAGCGCTCCACAAAGCTGTTGCCTTGCCCCATCAGCGCGCGGATGGCGGTGGGGGCGGTGTAGAACTGGTTGACCTTGTGCTTTTCGCACACAGCCCAGAACCGGCCCGCATCCGGGTAGGTCGGCACGCCTTCAAACATCAGCGTTGTGCCGCCATTGGCCAGAGGCCCGTAGACGATATAGCTGTGGCCCGTGACCCAGCCCACATCGGCCGTACACCAGTAGATATCGCCATCATGGTAGTCGAATGTATATTGATGCGTCATCGCGGCATAAACGATATAGCCGCCGCTGGAATGAACGACGCCTTTGGGCATACCGGTCGAGCCCGAGGTGTAGAGGATAAACAGCGGATCCTCTGCGCTCATCTCCTCGGGTTCGCACTGGTCCGAGACGGTCTGCTCCATCTCATGCAGCCAGAAATCGCGGCCCTCTCTCCAGGCAACCTGATTGCCCGTGCGCTTGACCACCAGCATCTTCGGGTCGTGGCTGACATTGTTGAACGCCTGATCGCAATTGGTCTTGAGCGCTGTGTTGCGCCCGCCGCGCGGGGCCTCATCGGCGGTGATCACCACCTTGGCCTGCGAGCCTGCGACCCGGGCCGCGAGCGCATCGGCGGAGAAGCCCGCGAAGACAATCGAATGGATCGCACCGATGCGCGCGCAGGCAAGCATCGCATAGGCCGCTTGCGGGATCATCGGCATATAGAGCACCACCCGGTCGCCTTTGCCCACTCCCATTTCCTTGAGGACATTGGCCATTTTGCAAACATGCGCGTGCAGTTGCTGATAGGTGATGTGCTGGGCTTCATCCTCGGGGCTGTCGGGCTCCCAGATGATGGCGGTCTGCGTGCCGCGGGTCGCCAGATGGCGGTCGATGCAATTGGCCGCGACATTCAGTGTGCCGTCGGCATACCAGTTGATCGAGATATTTCCCGGCTGGAAGGAGCAATCCTTGACTTTGCTATAGGGCTTGATCCAGTCGATCCGTTTGCCATGTTCGGCCCAGAAGGCCTCAGGGTCGGCGATGCTGGCATCATACATGCGCTGATACGTGTCGGCATCGGCATGGGCGGCCTTGGCAAATTCCTGCGAAGGCGGATAGGTCGTGTCGGTCATATCTTCGTCCCCAGTCTTGACGTGTCTTTGGCGTAGCGGGCCCGCCTAGATGGCGAGATATTCGGCCCTGAGCTGCTCGTTATCGAGAACTTCCTTGGCCGAGCCGTCGAAGACGACAGAGCCCGTGTCAAGGATCACAGCGCGGTCGGCCAGTTTCAGTGCGGCGACCGCATTTTGTTCCACGATGATGGTCGTGATGCCCTGATCGCGGATGATGTTCAAGGTCTTGGCGATTTCCTGCACGATCACGGGGGCCAGTCCCTCATAGGGCTCGTCCAGCAGCAGCACCTTGATGTCGCGGCACAGCGCGCGGGCAATCGCCAGCATCTGCTGCTCCCCGCCGGACAGCGTCACGCCCTCTTGCTTGCGCCGCTCGCCCAGACGCGGGAACAGCTCATAGACGCGTTCCAGCGACCAGCCGATGGGTGGTGCGATCTGGGCCAGTTGCAGATTTTCCTCGACCGTGAGCCCCGCGATGATCCGGCGATCCTCCGGCACCAGCGCGATGCCGGCCTGCGAGGCCTCATGCGAGACCATCTGATGCAGCGGCTTGTGATCGAGCCAGATCTCTCCATGGGTCAGCTGCGGATCGCCCAGCCGCGCGATGGTGCGCAAGGTAGAGGTCTTGCCCGCCCCGTTGCGCCCCAAAAGCGCGAGGATTTCGCCCTCATGCACGTTGAAGCTGACGCCCTGGACGATATAGCTTTCGCCGTAATAGGCCTCTACGTCCCATACGCTGAGAAAGGCAGGCGCCGTCGCGGCATTGTTGGCGTTCTTGTTGAAATCGGGTTTGACCGTCATGTCGTCGTCCTCCGGGTCGACATAATCCTTCTGGGAATTATGCGAGCTGTTTTTTCTGTGGAAAGATCACGCGCCTTAGACCTGCGCCTCGCCCAGATAGGCTTCGCGCACTTTCGGGTGGCCCTTGATGTTTTCCGGCGTCTCTTCGACCAGCGGGGTGCCCTGCGCCAGAACCGTGATCCTTTCGGCCAGCGAGAAGACGACATGCATGTCATGCTCGATGATCGCCATGGTGATGTCACGCTTGTCGTTGATCTCCTTGAGCAGATCGATTGTGTTGTTTGTATCGGCCCGCGCCATGCCCGCCGTCGGCTCATCAAGCAGCAGCAGCTTGGGCTCCTGAACCAGACACATCGCCATCTCCAGCCGTCTTTTGTCCCCACGCGACAGGGAGGCCGCATGCATATGCCGTTTGTCGAGCATATTGACATCCTCAAGGATCGCATCTGCCTGATCGTGGATGTCGCCCTGCTTTCTGACGGCGCCAAGGGCGTTAAGCTCAAACGCACCGTCGCGATGGGCAAAGCAGGGGATCATCACATTCTCGAACACGGTGAGATCGGCGAATATCTCCGGCGTCTGGAAAACCCGGCTGACGCCCATCTGGTTGATCTCATAGGGCTTGCGGCCCAGAAGGCTCTGACCCTGAAAGGTGACCGAGCCCGTATCGGGGATCAGCTTGCCCACCAGACAGTTGAGCAAGGTCGATTTGCCCGCCCCGTTTGGCCCGATGATCGCATGGACCGAGTTTTCGGCCACGGACAGGTTCACGTCGCTCAATGCCTGCAACCCGCCAAAGCGTTTGCCGACATTCTTGATCTCAAGGATACCCATGTCTTCGCTCCTTATTCAGCTGGCTTGGTTTTGGCATCGGGGGAGGTCTTCGACTTCTTGCGTCGAAACAGCCCGCCGATCTTCTGGCCACCTTTAACCATTGAGCCGGGGAGGAAGATGACAAACAGTATTTAGAGGTTGGGCAGCGTCAGATGCCAGCCC
>CAYGUB010000205.1:0-5626 GCA_964352845.1 uncultured Rhodobacterales bacterium
TCTTGAATCAGAACTTACACCAAATAGGAATCCCCTAAATGAAGACGCCACCTAGAACGTGAATAGTCGGGGCCTTTGGGGGCTGATGTGTGGGGCGGGTTGCGGCTGCGACGGGTCTGCGCTGGTCGTCGTCGATCCGGCAGACGGGACAGGCCCGCGCCGCGCCACATATGCTGGTCCGATAGACCCGCCCGAGAAAAGATAATTCAGGCCGAGAGACGGCCCTGCGCCCGGATGGGCTTGACCCCAACAGCCATCGCGCTCAGTTAAGATGCATAATCTTGCATTAACCAAATGGGGGCCCCGATGGCTTTTGAACTTCCACCACTTCCCTACGCTCATGACGCATTGGCCGATAACGGCATGTCGAAGGAGACGCTCGAATATCACCACGACCTGCACCACAACGCCTATGTGACCAATGGCAATGCGGCGATCGAGGGGACGGAATGGGCTGGCAAAACGCTCGAAGAGATCATCACCGGTACGTATGATGCCTCTGCGGTCGCGCAGTCGGGCATTTTCAACAATATCTCGCAATTGTGGAATCACAATCAGTTCTGGGAGATGATGGGCCCCGGAAAATCCAGCATGCCCTCTGAGCTGGAATCCGCCATCAAGGACAGTTTCGGATCCGTCGAGGAGTTCACCAAGCAGTTTTGTGCCGCTGGCGCTGGACAGTTCGGTTCGGGCTGGTGCTGGCTGGTCAAGGAGGCCGGCGGCGGTCTGAAAGTGACAAAGACTGAAAATGGCGTGAATCCGCTGTGTTTTGGCCAGACGGCGCTGCTGGGTTGCGATGTGTGGGAGCACAGCTACTACATTGACTACCGCAACAAGCGGCCGGCCTATTTGACCAATTTTCTGGATAATCTGGTGAACTGGGAGAATGTCGCGTCGCGCTTGTAGCGGCCAACAGATATCTTGCAAGGCTCCGCAGGACGGGGCTTTGCACTTGTGCGACTTGGTGGCGACCGGAGACGAGCCCTTGTGAACAGAAAGATCGATACTTTCGTGAAACAGGATTTGTGCTTCGACCAGCATGCGGCGGCTGTGCTCGATTTCTACCGGCGGGCGGCGGATTATGTGATACTGGAGACCGGGTTAGAGCCGGATATGGCGACGGTGGAGGATTTCTTCTTCGACCACCCACCCGGCTCCAATCTGGAGGAATCGTTCAAACTGGGCCTGTTTACCGTCGCAGGCCAGTTGATCGGCATAGGGGATATGGGGTTTGGATTTCCTGAAACGACGGATGCCTATATCGGTCTGTTGCTGATCGAGCCGAGCTACAGGGGGCAGCGGGCAGGGCGCATTTTGCTGCGCGAGCTTGAGGCGCGGGCGCGGTCGCGTGATGCAACCCGGCTATTGCTGGCGGTGCTGGACAAGAACCCGCGCGGTCGGGCGTTTTGGGACAGCGAGGGGTTTGAGCATCTTGTCTCGTCAAAGCCGATGGAAAGCGGTATAAAGATGCATGTGCGCCACAGGCTCGCGCGCCGCATAGCGCCTGCCTGAGCAAGGTCCTGCCAGTGTGAACCCTTACCGCTACTGGATCGCGCCTTATCGCAGCGAGATCGTCACGCGTTATGCCCTGGCGAGCCCGAAGATGGCGTCGGGGCAGGCGCTGACGATCACGGTCGTCTCGGATCTGCATGCGGGTCTGCCTTTCATGCCGCCAGAACGTGTCGAACGGATCATCGCGCGCGCCAATGCGCTTGGGGCGGATCTTACACTTGTGCCGGGCGATCTGATCGCCCCGAAAGGTCGCCTTCAGAGGCCCGCGGATCTGGTCCAGACCGCGCAGGCCCTGGGACAGCTGCGCGCGCCTCTTGGGGTTTATGCGGTTCTGGGCAATCATGACTGGTGGGATGATCGTGCCACGCAGCGCAGCGAATCCGGGCCTCCCGATACTGTGGCGGCTTTGGCTGCCAACGGCATCACGACGCTGCGAAACAGCAACATCTTGTTGGACAAGCAGATCTATCTGGCCGGGCTCGACAGCCAGTTTGCCTTCTGGCGCCCGGGTGAGGCGCATGAGGGGGCGCATGATCTGCAAGCCGCGCTGGCCGAAATCCCGCCCAATGCCGTGACCATTCTGGCCGCTCATGAGCCCGATATCTTTGCGCATCTGCCCTCAAGGGTCGATCTGACGATCTCGGGGCACACGCATGGCGGACAGGTCCGCCTGTTTGGCCGCACGCCCGTCATCCCTTCGGCTTTCGGCAGCCGCTATGCCTATGGCCATATCCGTGAGCAGCAGCGCGATCTGATCGTATCGGGCGGACTTGGCTGCTCCAAGGCGCCGCTGCGGCTGGGCGTCGTGCCTGAGATCGTGCATATCACACTGCGCGGCCTCTAGGCTGAGCCGGATCGGGACTCGTCGCGCGAGAAAGTGACTGGTCTTTGTGCAGCTGTTTTGCAAAACATGGCAAGAGATAACATCCCCGGGGGGTTTCATGCGTCTTTTCTCCTATCTTGTGCCGGTCCTTCTTTTGATATGGGCCGGTTTCGCTCACGCAGCAGACCTTGGGCCGCGCGATGGCTGGGTCGTCAAGCCCACCACAAAATCCTTCGACAGGCTGGCCGATGACGTAAAGGCGGCGGTGAAGGCCAATGGGATGGCCGTTGTCACACAGGCCGGCCCCACCGGGGCGGCAAGGCAGCGCGGCATAGAGATACCCGGAAACCGGGTGATCGGCGTGTTCAACAATAAGTTCGCGGTCGATATTCTGCGCCTGTCCACCCATGCAATGATCGAGGCGCCGATCCGGCTTTATGTGACAGAGAATGAAGACGGCACGGCGACGCTCAGCTACAAGACGCCAACCTATATTTTTACCCCTTACGTCTCCGAAGCAGGTGTGGGATTGGCAAATGAGGCCAGCAAGCTTGATGCGATCTTTCTCAAGATCGCGGAGCAGGCGGCCCTGTAGAGCCACGTGACAACAGGACGATCAAAGCCATGAGTGATACACCCCGCGCCGCTGACCTTGTGGCCCGTCGCCTCTATGAGGCCGGGTGCCGCCACGCGTTCGGCATGCCCGGTGGAGAGGTTCTGACCATCATAGATGCGCTGGAGGCCGCAGGAATCGAGTTCGTGCTGTGCAAGCATGAAAACGCGGCAGGCTTCATGGCCGAAGGCGTGCATCACGTCACCGGCGCGCCGGGCATTCTGGTGGCCACGGTCGGGCCCGGTGCCATGAATGGCGTGAATGTGGTGGCCAATGCGCATCAGGACCGGGTTCCGCTGATCGTGCTGACAGGCTGCATCGATGCGGATGAGGCGCTGACCTATACCCATCAGGTGCTTGACCATCGCAAGGTCTTCGAAGAAATCACCAAAGCCACCTTCACCCTGACCGCTCAGGGCGCGGATACGATCACCGACAAGGCGCTTGGGGCGGCTTTGGACGGGCGCTCGGGTCCGGTGCAGATCGACATTCCGATCTCGGTGGCCGATCAGCGCGTCAACGTGAAGACCCGCAGGCTGGCCAAGCCCTCCCGGGTTGTTCCCGTGGGCGATGAACTTGCCACGGCCCAAAGCTGGCTGGCAGAGGCCAGACGCCCTGTCATTGTGGCGGGTCTGGACGTGATCAAGGACGGCTCGTCCGATGCGCTGGTGCGGTTCGCCGAAGGGCTCAACATCCCCGTCGTGACCAGCTACAAGGCCAAGGGCGTGATCCCGGAGAGCCATCCGTTAAGCCTCGGAGGCGCGGGGCTGTCACCTCTGGCCGATAGCCATCTGGTGCCGATGATCCAAAGCTGCGATCTGGTGATTTGCGTGGGCTATGATCCGATCGAGATGCGCCCCGGCTGGCGCGAAATCTGGGACCCGGCCGAGACCCGCGTGATCGACATCACCGCCGCGCCGAATGACCATTACATGCATCAAGCCGGGGTCAGCTTCATTGCCGATACGGGCGCGACTCTTTCGGCCCTGTCCAAGGGCGTGCCCGACGCGACCCGCGATCTCAGCTACGCCGAAGAGACCAAAGCCGCTTTGCAAAAGGCCTTCCCCAGCGATGATGTGTGGGGCCCGGGCGCTGTGATCGCCGAATGCCGCGCAGCACTGCCCGATGACACGATTGCAACAGTGGATTCCGGCGCGCATCGCATATTGCTGAGCCAGATGTGGACCTGCCATACCCCCGCGACGCTGCTGCAATCCTCCGGGCTTTGCACGATGGGATGCGCCGTTCCTTTGGCAATGGGTGCGAAATATGCCGACCCCGCGCGCACGGTCGTCAGTTTTTCGGGCGATGCGGGCATGCTGATGGTGGCGGGCGAGTTGTCCACAGCGGCAGAGCATGGCCATAACACGATCTTCGTGGTCTTCGTCGACCGCTCGCTGGCCCTGATCGAGCTGAAGCAACGCCAGCGCCAGATGAAAAATACCGGTGTCGATTTCGACCAGCACGACTTCGCAGCCATCGGGCGCGCCTTTGGCGGGCAGGGCCATCAGGTCCGCAGTCGGGCCGAGCTTCGCGAAGCGCTCGAAGCCGCGCAGACCGCCGATACCTTCACCGTCATTGCCGCAGAGATCGAGCGCAAAGACTATGATGGAAGGCTTTAGGGTGGCGGGTGCTCTGGATGGTCTGACGGTTCTCGACCTCAGCCGTATTCTGGCGGGGCCTACCTGCACGCAGCTTCTGGGGGATCTGGGCGCGCGGGTGATCAAGATCGAAAACCCAAAATCCGGCGGCGATGATACGCGCAGCTGGGGGCCTCCCTTTGTGAAAGACGCTGAGGGCAAGGATACCGACCTGTCCGCTTATTTCATGTCGGCCAATCGCAACAAACTGTCTGTGGCTGTGGATATTGCCACGCAGGAGGGTCAAAGCCTGATCCGCCAGCTGGCCGAGACGGCGGATGTGATCATCGAGAATTTCAAACCCGGCGGGCTTGAGAAATACGGGCTGGACCATGCCACAATGCTGCGCGCGCGGCCCGGTCTGGTCTATTGCTCGATCTCGGGCTTTGGGCAGACCGGGCCCAATCGCGACAAGCCGGGCTATGATCTGATGGCGCAGGGCTATGGCGGGATCATGTCTCTGACGGGCGAGCCTGACGGCACACCGATGAAAGTGGGCGTTGGCATCGCCGATGTGATGTGCGGGATGTACGCGACGGTGGGGATCCTGGCCGCTTTGCGTCACAAGGACCGCACGGGGGAGGGGCAGCATATCGACCTGTCACTGGTCGACAGCCAGATGGCCTGGCTTATCAATGAGGGCGTGTCGCATCTGACAACGGGCGATTTGCCAAAGCGGCGGGGCAACCAGCACCCGTCGATTGTACCCTACCAGGTATTTGCAGGCTCTGACGGGCATCTGTTGGTCGCGGTGGGCAATGACAGCCAGTTCCAGCGCTTTTGCGACTATCTCGACCGGCCCGATCTGGCGCGCGATCCGCGATTTGCCACCAACCCGGCGCGGCTCGAGAATCGCGAGGTGCTGATCGCTGAGCTGGAACAGCTGCTGGCCAAACGCTCTGTCGCTGATATCACAGCCGGTCTGGAGGCGCGCAAGGTGCCCGTGGGGCCGGTTCATACGCTGGACGAGGTGTTTGAAAGCGATCAGGCCCGGGCGCGCGGGATGGCGGTGGATGTGGAGAGCAAGGCTGCGGGCGC
>CAYGUB010000206.1:0-5614 GCA_964352845.1 uncultured Rhodobacterales bacterium
GATGCAGGATGGTTTCGTTGATCTTGGACATGATGTTTTCCATGTACTTGATCATACCAGCACCCAGTACGGGGCCGATCAGCGTGCCTGCACCGCCAAGGATGGTCATCAGTACGACTTCGCCGGATGCGGTCCAGAACATGCGTTCCGCACCCACTTGCGTGTCCATCGCAACCATCAGACCACCCGCAAGCCCGGCATACATGCCCGAGATCACGAAAGCGGCCAGCGTATAGGGGCGCGGATTGAGGCCAGTGTAGTTCAACCGCGTCTGGTTGGTCTTGATCGCGCGCAGCATCAGCCCGAAGGGCGAGCGGAAGATGCGGATCGCCAGATAGAAGGCCGCCAGCATGATGATGGCCGAGAAGTAGTAGCCCACATTGAAGGTGAAGCTCCAACCGCCGATCACCAGATCGGTGCTGTCGCGCATCTCCAGCCCGAAGAAGCCGGGCACGGGGATATTGCCACCCTCACTGCCCCAGCTGAAGATCCGCGGATCATCCAGCGCCAGCTGTAGCCCGGTCTCCCCGCCGGTGAGCGGTGTCAGCACCGATTGCGCCAGGGCGAAAGACATCTGCGCGAAGGCCAGCGTCAGGATGGAGAAATAGATGCCCGAGCGGCGCAGCGAGATATAGCCGATCAGCAGCGACACCACCCCCGCAATCGCGACCGAGGCCAGAAGCGCCGGGATCACATTCATCCCCAGCAGTTTGAACATCCACACACCTGCATAGGAGCCTATGCCAAGAAAGGCCGCATGCCCGAAGCTGAGATAGCCTGTGAGCCCAAACAGGATGTTGAAGCCGATGGCGAAGATACCAAAGATCACGAAGCGCTGCATCAGATCGGGGTAGCCTGCGTTGAACTGCGCCATCTCCGAGCCGCTCGGGAAGGGGTTGAGGATGAAGGGGGCGAACATCGTCAGGATGAAGACGACGATCAGCAGTGAAGTGTCTTTTGCGTTGAGTCCAAACATCTGCTCAGTCCTCCATCACGCCTTTGCGACCCATAAGGCCACGTGGACGCGTCAATAGAATGATGATGGCCACCAGATAGATGACGACCTGATTGATGCCGGGGATCAGCTCGATCACCTGGCTCATGGAGGCAAAGCTCTCCAGAATACCCAGCAGGAAGCCCGCCAGCACAGCGCCGGGCAGACTGCCCATGCCGCCCACGACGACCACGACGAAGCTGAGCACCAGAAAATCCATGCCCATATGATAGTTGGGCGGGTTGATCGGCGTATACATCACCCCAGCCAGCCCCGCGACGGCCGCCGCAATCCCGAACATGATGGTGAAACGCTTGTCGATATTGATGCCCAGAAGGCCCACGGTCTCGCGATCGGCCATGCCCGCGCGGACCACCATGCCGAAGGTTGTGAATTGCAGGAAGCCAAAGACCGCCGCAATGACAAGGGCCGAGAAGCAGAAATAGATCAGCCGCCAATAGGGGTAGATGATCGTATTGGCGTCAAAACCCAGAAGCAGCCCGAAATCATAAGAGCCTACAAAGGCTGCCGGGGCAGGGGTCGAGATCGGGTTCGCGCCGTAGTAATATTTGATGATTTCCTGCAGCACGATCGCCAGACCGAAGGTGACAAGGATCTGGTCGGCATGTGGCCGCTTGTAGAAATGCTTGATCAGACCGCGCTCCATGATGAAGCCGATGGCGATCATGATGGGGATGGCGAAGAGAATGGCCAGAGGCACCGACCAGTCGATCATCCAGGAACCGACAGTCTCGCCAAACCACTCCTTGACATAGATAACATCGTCGAATTTCGGGTTGCCCAGAAAATCCGTGCCAGTCGGCTCGGTTGCCTTATGTGACAGGTTGAAAATCTTGCTCAGCGTCACGGCACAAAAGGCCCCGATCATGAACAGCGCCCCATGCGCGAAATTCACAACGCCCAGCGTTCCGAAAATCAGTGTCAGCCCAAGGGCGATCAGCGCATAAGCCGACCCCTTATCCAGCCCGTTCAGGATCTGCAGGATGATTGCATCCATGGAACTTTCCTCTCTTCGCGTGCTTTGACAAAAAGCCTGACGCGCCGCGCGCGTCCATGCCCCCGTTGACCGGGCCCGCGACGATGGGCCCGATCAGGATTTATGTGGCTAGCTCGGTTGGCTAAATGTAGCCGCGCGCGCGTCAGGCGCCGGGGTTACAAGTGCCCAATGCGCCACCGGCAAATTGCGGGTGATCGGGCTCATAGGTGACCTGGGCGGCTGGCGTCACTTCGACAATCTCGAGAAGGTCGAACTCGGATTCCGGGTTCTCTTTCCCTTTCACGACCAGCACATCCTTGAAGCACTGGTGATCTTCGGCACGGTAGAGTGTCGGACCGTTGCCCAGACCGTCGAATTCGAAACCTTCGAGCGCTTCGACAATGCCGCATGGGTTGAACGTGCCCGCGCGCTCTGCCGCATCCGCATAAAGCAGCGCTTGTACATAGCAGGTATGCGCAGCCTGGCTTGGCGGGAAGCCATATTTGGTGCCGAAGGATTTGACGAAAGCCTGAGAGCCCTCGTCGGTCAGCGACCAGTGCCAGTTTGTCGACCCGAAGATACCTTTGACGTTCGCACCCGCACCTTTGGCCATCAGACGCGAATAGAGCGGGACAATGATCTCGAAGTTTTTGCCGTTGATCTGCTTGTCACGCAGACCGAACTGAACCGCGTTGGTCAGCGAGTTCACCATGTTCCCGCCATAGTGATTGAGCACCAGCACATCGGCGCCCGAATTCAGAACCGGCGCGATATAGGACGAGAAGTCGGTCGAGGCCAGCGGCGTCTTGACCGCGTTGACAGTCTCCCAGCCCAGAGCCTCGGTAGAGGTCCGTACGGCTTCCTCGGTGGTGTAGCCCCAGTTATAGTCAGCCGTCAGGTGATAGGCCTTCCGGTCAGTGCCGTAATTTGCCGCCAGAACCGGCGCCAGAGCCGCGCCAGACATGTAGGAGTTGAAGAAATGGCGGAAGCCATTGGCACGCTTGTCTTTACCCGTGGTGTCGTTGGAATGGGTCAGACCGGCCATGAAGATAATGCCGGCCTCCTGACACAGAGCCTGCACAGCCACCGCAACACCCGAAGAGGAGCCGCCGGTGATCATCACCGCGCTGTCTTTTTCGATCATCGACTTCGCGGAAGCGCGGGCCGCATCGGGCTTGGTCTGCGTGTCGCCTGTGACATACTCGACCTTCTTGCCCAGGATACCGTTGCCCTGCAGCGCCTTGGAGCTGAAGGTCGGCATCATGCCGCCATCGCCCTCACCGTTCAGATGCTCGACCGCCAGCTCATAGGCGCGCAGCTCGTCGGCGCCCTCATCGGCATAGGGACCGGATTGCGGGACGTTGAAGCCCAGCGTGACCGTGCCACCCTGTGGCGCGTTGGTGTAGCCGGCATGCGCATCGGCCCAAACGGGGCTGAAGATCGTCGGCGCAGCCAGGGCGCCACCAGCGAATGCTGAGGTTTTCAGCAGGCCACGGCGTGTGAAGTTGGATTTTGACATTGAATTCCTCCCTAGGTGGTGTTGAGGACAAATCTTTTGGGGTCTGCCCTGCATCCGGAACCCGGACGACGCCATTTGTGACGTTACGTCGCCGATGCGGCAATAAGCGACTGTCTTTACAAAAAATTTCTGTTAACAAATTTACAATGCATTTGCAAAAACTGTTAATAATTTATCGGTGCAGTGCAGCAAGTCGTTATGATCGCAAGGAAAACAAGGTGGAACGACACGTCCTTACAGGCAGCCGGATCCGTCAAAGGCGGCTGGATCTGGGCCTGAAACAGTCCGATTTGGCACATGCGGCACAGATTTCGCCCAGCTATCTTAACCTGATCGAGCATAACCGGCGCAATATCGGGGGCAAGGTTCTGATCCGGCTCGCGCGCGCGCTCAAGATCGATCCGGTGCTGCTCAGCCAGAGTGGCGACACGGGTCTTGCCACCCGTCTGCAGGACGTCGCCACCTCTCAGGACAGCAAGGTGGAGCTTGACCGGCTCGATGATTTCATGACCCGTTTCCCCGGCTGGGCCGGGCTGATTGCCGCGCAGGCGGAGCGGATCAAGGGGCTGGAGCAGGTGATCGGCAGCCTGAATGACCGGCTGACCCATGATCCGGTTCTCTCCGAGAAGATGCATGAGATGCTCGCCGCCGTCTCCGCCATCCGCTCTACCGCCTCGATCCTTGTGGCCACGCCCGAGATCAACGCTGACTGGCGCGCGCGATTTCATGGCAATATCGACATGGAAAGCCGCAGGCTGGCCGATACCTCTGCGGCAATGGCGCTGCATTTTGACCAGCTCACCCAGTCCGACACGGTCTATGCAACGCCGCTGGAAGTGGTTTTGACCTATCTCGAACAGCACAGCTACCATTTCCCAGATCTCGAAAAGGCGATTGGCGCTGGTCAGGACCCCGCGGGCTTGCTTGATCAGATGCTGGCCGATCCTGCCTTCGCGTCCGATGCGCGGAGCCGGGACATGGCGCGCAGCCTGCTGGGGCGCTATTGCGACGAGGCGCAGCAATTGCCCCTTGCCGCATTCTCTGACGCAGCCGAGAGGACAGGCTACGCCCCCGCGCCGCTGGCCCGGCAATTCGGCACGGCGCTTGACGTGACCTTCCGTCGCCTCGCAAGCCTCGCGCTGACGCCCGAGCGCCCGGAGATCGGGCTTGTCGCCTGTGACACATCCGGTGCGATTGTGTTTCGCAAAGCCCCGAGCGGGTTCGATCTGCCCCGCTTTGGTCTGGCCTGCCCGCTCTGGCCCGTCTTTGCCGCGCTGCGCAGCCCCGGTACGGCGATCAGCCAGCGGGTCGAGGGGCCGAATGGCGCGCACTATCAGGCCTTTGCCTGCGCCACGCCCGTGGGCCCGCTCGATTTTGACCGCCCGCCCGTACATATCGCCTGGATGCTTTTGATCGAGCTGGAGGCAGATGGCGCGCCGGTCTTGCCGCTGGGCTCCAGTTGCCGCGTCTGCGCCCGGCCGGACTGCACGGCCCGCCGGGAGCCTTCTATTTTGACACAAACCCAGGAATAGGGCTTACTGAAAGATGTAAAGGTAGCTGGCATTGGGAGGTGCGCCGCGATGGGGAGGTCTGTTTTACTGATCGAGGATGAGCCCAATATTATCGAGGCCATCTCGTTCCTGCTGGAGCGCGACGGCTGGACCGTGCGCATCCATTCCGACGGCACCGATGCGGTCGAGGTGGTCAATCGCATCGCGCCCGATGTGATGGTGCTGGATGCGATGCTGCCCGGGCGCAGCGGGTTCGAGATCCTGCGCGAGCTGCGTCAGGCCGAGGCCACCCGCGCGCTGCCCATCTTAATGCTGACCGCGCGCGGCCAGACCAAGGATCGCGAAATGGCCGCCAGCTTTGGCGCCAGCCAGTTCATGACCAAACCCTTCTCCAATGCCGAGATGCTCGACGCGGTCAGGGGCCTGATGGCCGCAGAGTGAGCAGACCGCCCAGAGACCACCGCCCGGGAGAGCCTCGATGAACGCGCCGCAGGACGAGCAGAGCGAGACCAGCCTCTATCGCAGCAGGCGGTTGATCGACGCGGTGCGCTTCCTGCCCTGGGTCGCGCTGATCTTCTTCATCCTGCCCGCGC
>CAYGUB010000207.1:0-5595 GCA_964352845.1 uncultured Rhodobacterales bacterium
CCGCCGAGGATTTCGCGCAAAACAACCATCTCGCGCTTCTCATTGGGCAGCTCGATCCCGATCACGCTGCGGCCCGGCACGGTGGAGACCCGCGCGGACAGCGCTGACATGGACCGGGCGATATCATCGGCCAGACCAATAACGCGCGAGGCTTTCAGGCCCGGCGCGGGCTCAAGCTCATACATTGTGACCACCGGGCCGGGGCGGACCGAGACGATCTCCCCCTTCACGCCGTAATCATCCAGAACCGCCTCAAGCATGCGGGCGTTTTCTTCCAGTGCCTCATCGCTCAGCACGTGCCGCTCCACGACGGAGGGGCTGGTCAGAAGGTTCAGCGCGGGAAGCTCGAAATCGCTTTCCGTATCGCTGAAATTCAGGCTGGGTTGCGCCTCTGACTGGGCCTTGCGCGACGGTGCGGTGGGTTTGCGCACCGGGTGCTGGACCACAGGCTTGGTCACGTAGGGCTGAGAGCCCGGCTTGGCCGGCGGGACATCGTCATAGGCAGAGATGTCGAAATCCTCGTCAAGATCATCCTCCGGCAGATCATCATCCATCATGCCTGCGCGGGTCAGCAGGGGCTCTGCATAATCCTGAGACGTGGCCACGGCGCGTTCCAACGGGGACAGCTTGTGGCCGCGTTTGGCGATGACATCCGAGATCTTGTTCTTGATGCGATCTTCCTGATCGCCCTCACACAGCTCGGGCTCTTCGACCTCGACCGGGCGGCGCACCAGAGCGGGCAGGCGGGCAAGCAGGCCGGTTTTCTCCGCAACCTGCGCCCCGTCCAGCGGGTCGTCTGCGTGACGCTGCATCTCTTCTTCATAGGCCAGCGCATCGGCTTCGCGCCGCGCGCGCCGCTCTGCCCGGACTTCGGCCACTTTGCGCGTGGCCGTCACGGTGCCCCGCGCCGTCATGCCCAAAGCCTGCAGGATCATCGAATAGCTCAGCAGCAGCGAGACCATCATGAAGCGCCCGATGGATTTCAGCTCTGCCCGATCAAAGCCCAGAACGAAAAGCGACAGGGCGACAAGCGCCACAAAAACAAGTGCTGCAAGGATCTTCAGCCCGAAGGTCGCGCTGATGGGGGCGACACCAAGGATCGCGCCAAGCACCGTGTCGCCAAACAAGCCGCCAAGGCCGAAACTATGGGTCCATTCGCTGACCGGCAGATGGGTGGAGGCATAGACGGAGGCCACTGCCACAGCCAGAGGGGCAAAAATCATCCGGCTAAGCGCCCGCGTCTCACCGCGATGCAAAATGAAGCGCAACCCCCAGATCACCGCAACAAAGGGAATGGCCCAGGCGCCGAAACCCACGATGATGAACAGCGGGCTGGCAAGCGAGGCGCCGAAGCGGCCCAGCCAGTTCTGAGCGGGCGCATCGGTTGAAGACAGCCAGCTGGGATCTTCCGGCACATAAGACAAAAGCAGAAGCGTGACCATGAGACCCACAGCCAAAAGCGCGAGACCGACGATCTCCTTGCCGCGTTTCTCGATCGCTGCCTGCATTTCACTGTCCAGAAATGGATCGCGTGGCCGTGCCTGATATGCCATGTCCTACGTCCTCACTTTCATGCGTATAGTCCAGCCTTGAGCGCGCTCAGCCCCGGCTGCAATTCGTTCATTGGCGCGACCAGGGCCGCGCGGATATAGCCCTGGCCCGGGTTCACGCCTTTGTAGTCGCGGCCCAGATAGGCGCCCGGCAGGGTCTTGACGCCAGTCTGCTCCCACAGCTTTTTGACGGCGGCCTCGCCATCTTCGACGGGCAGCCACAGGAAAAACCCGGCTTTCGGCGGCAGATAGCCGTCGATCCCTGAGAACAGCGTGTCGGCATAATCGAGCTTTTCGCGATACATCGCGCGGTTGGCTGTGACGTGGTCCTCCTCGGCCCAGACCTTTTCGGCCACCCGCATCAGCGGCAGAGGCAAAGGCGCGCCGGCATAGTTGCGCAGCGACTTCATTGCCGCGATATTCTTGGGCCCGCTTGCTGCAAAGCCTGATCGCAGCCCCGCCAGATTGGAGCGTTTGGAAAGCGAGTTGAACAGTACCACCCGCTCGGGATCGACACCGGCCACACGTTTGGCCGTCAGCGCACCCAGGGGAGGCCGGTCGCGGTAGATTTCCGAATAGCACTCATCAGCAAAGATGCGGAAATCATAGCGCTCTGCCAGGCTCAGCAATTCGTTCCAGTAATCCTGCGTTGCGACCGCGCCCTGCGGGTTGGAGGGCGAGCAGATATAGGCCACAGCCACCCGGTTGAGAATATCGGCGCCAAGCGCGCTGTAATCGGGCAGAAAGCCCGTCTCACGGGTCGCGGGCACGTAAATCGGCTCTGCACCTATGGCAAGTGCGGCGACAGCATAGACCTGATAGAACGGGTTGGGCATCAACACGACCGGTTGCCCGCCGCCCTTACGTTCAGGGCAGAGCGCGAGGGCTGCGTTAAACAGCCCTTCCCGCGTGCCATTCAGCGGGAAGATATTGGCATCCGCATCCAGCTCGACCCCGTAGCGACGATCTACCCAACTGGCGATGGCCTGCCGCAGTTCGGGCGTGCCATCATTGGGCGGGTAGCCGCCAAAGCCGCTGATATTATTGGTGATCACCTCAGATATCCAATGCGGGAAAGGATGCATCGGGGAGCCGATCGTCATATCTACAGGGGTCGCGCCCGGCTCAAGACCGGACAGCAACGACCGCAGACGCGGAAACGCATATGGGGGCAGGTTCGAAAACCGCTCAGGAAAGGTCATGGACCTACTATTTACCTCAAAAACTCGGGATCATTAGCGTCCCGTTGCGGCTCAAACTAACCTCCCGCCGCGTGCTGGTCCAGAAAAAGCCGCCATGATTTTCCGGGCGTGTCGCGATAATGTGTCTTTTGCGCCGCGAGATCCGCATTCAGGCCAGAGCGACCTCGGCCGCAGCTCCGATCCTGAGCAATTTTTCCTCACTATGAGGCTTTGACAGCAGCATAAGCCCCGCAGAGCCGGTCTGGGTTGGGAGCGTCAGGCTGGCCAGCCCCATCAGATTGCCCACGCGGGTGTTGCGCAGGGCCAACAGGTTTTCTGTCTGGTAGTAATCGGAATCCGACAAAAGCCGCGCCTGGTTGGGAGGCATGATGGGAGAGCTTGGCAGAATGACCGCGTCAAACCCTGCCGTGGCCGCAGCCCAGATGCCGCGGATCTCTTCAAGGCGTTGCCAGCCTTGGATAAACTGGCGCGCTGTGACGTCGCGTCCGGCACGGAACCGGGTGCGGATCTCGTGGAACATGACATCTGGGTTGCTCTCGATCTCGGTTTCCCACTGGGCATAGGCCTCGCCCGCAAAAAGCGGCAACGCCAGATCAAACGCGTCTTGCAACGCGGGCACTGACAGGCTGGATATATGTGCACCGACCGTCTCCAGCCGCTTTGCCGCCGCCTCGAAAGCCTGCGCGGGCGTGTCGCGCAGATCATCCATCGCGACCGTCTCAAGCCGGGCCAGCCGCACACCGTCCAGCGATGCGCCGCGCAGATCAGCCGGGCGCGAGCCGTCGAGCATGGCCAAAAGCCGGGCTGCATCCTCGACGCTGCGGCAGAGCGGCCCGACCGTATCAAACCCTGCACAAAGCGGCACGGAGCCGGCGACAGAGACCCTGCCCATGCTGGTCTTCAGCCCCACCAGATCGTTCCAGGCCGCAGGAATGCGCACCGAGCCGCCTGTATCAGACCCGATTGCCGCCGCTGCCAGCCCAAACGCGACCGAGGCCGCAGCGCCGGATGAGGAGCCGCCCGAGACGGCCTCCACGTCATTGACGCAAGGCGGGCTTTCCGTCACCGGGTTGAGGCCAAGCCCGGAGAAAGCAAGCTCTGACATATGGGTTTTGCCCAGGCACACCGATCCGGCAGTGGTGGCAAGCATCAGCACTTTTGCATCCGCCCTGGGCACGCGACCGCGCAGCAGGGCCGATCCGGCCTCGGTCGCCACGCCGGCTGTGTCAAACAGGTCTTTCCACGAGATCGGCACGCCGTCCAGAAGCCCCCGCCGCTGGCCCAGACGCGCCCGCCGGGACGCGGCCTGCGCCTCTGCCATGGCGCGGGTCTCAGTCAGGCGGGCGTAGATGCGCGGGCCAAATTCGTGGTTCTTGATCGCGTCAAGATAGGCGCGGGTCAGATCAACCGGATCAATCTCTCCGGCATCGATTGCGCGGCCCAGATCGCTTGCGCTTTGTGTCAGCCAAGTCTCGGACATTGCAGCCTCCTCGTCATTTGGACGACGGTAGCGGCACAGCATCGCATGGACAATCCCGCGCCGACCGCCATATGTCAGTTTATGAGCATGGGACGCGATATCATCATTGTAGGTGGCGGGCTGAATGGCTGCGCGCTTGCGCTGGCCTTGGGGCAGGCGGGGCTGCCCGTCACGCTGATCGACAGCCAAAGCGTCGGTGGCGCGCACAAGCGCGCCTTTGATGGCCGGGCCTATGCGCTCGCGTTGGCGTCGACCCGGTTGCTGGGCAGCCTTGGCTTGTTTGAGCAGCTGCGCGCTGATGCGCAGCCGATGGAAGAGATCAAGGTCACTGACGGGCGCGCGGGCGAGGGGCCGTCGCCCCTATGGATGCATTTTGAGCGCGGCGAGATCGAGGATGGCCCGATGGGCTATATGATAGAGGATCGCCACCTGCGCGGAGCGTTCCTGCGCGCGATTTCCGGGACGGAAGCGATCACCCATCTGGATGGGAAAACCGTTATCAGCCAGACCACGCAGACTGTGACACTGGACAGCGGGCAGGTGCTTGGCGCGGCGCTGGTTGTGGGCGCCGACGGTCGGTCGAGCGGCACGGCCAGCCGGGCCGGTATCTCGCGCAGTTTCAAGGATTACGGGCAGACTGCGCTGGTGGCCGCAATCGGGCATGACAAGCCACATAACGGCATCGCGCATCAGTTCTTCATGCCCTCAGGCCCGCTTGCGATTTTACCGCTGACGGGCAATCGCAGTTCTATCGTCTGGGCCGAAACCCATGCGCGCGCAGCGCAGATCGCGGCCATGGATGATGACGGGTTCCTTCATGCGTTGCGCCCCGCCTTCGGTGATTTTCTCGGGCGGCTCAGGGTCGTGGGCGCGCGGTCGAGCTATCCGCTGAACCTGACCGTTGCGCGATCTTTGATAGCTGAGCGTGTCGCACTGATCGGCGATGCCGCGCATGGCGTGCATCCGATTGCCGGGCAGGGGCTGAACCAAGGGCTGCGCGATGTCGCAGCGCTGGCACAGACGCTTGTCGATGCGCGCAGACGGGGCGAGGATATCGGCGCGCCGGATGTGTTGCAGCGCTACGCGCAATGGCGCGGGTTTGACAGCACGACGCTGGCTTTGGCTACGGATGGTTTCAACAGGTTGTTCTCGAACGATAATCCGATTGCCCGGCTGGGGCGCGATTTGGGGATGGGCGCGCTGAACGCCTTGCCGGGGCTCAAGCGGCGCGTGATGCGCGAGGCGGCAGGTCTCACCGGAGACCTGCCACGTTTGCTGAAAGGTGAGCCGCTCTGACAGCAACGGCGACCTATAGCGTCTGACGAAATACCTGAAACATCACGCATCACATAACGCGCCCAAA
>CAYGUB010000208.1:0-5593 GCA_964352845.1 uncultured Rhodobacterales bacterium
GGGCTGGACGTTGCACCCGCCGTGCTGACTGTCGGCTCGGATAAACAACTGGTCCAAACGGTGGAGCAATTCCCCGGCAGCATCGCGGTTGTCGATATCTCTTCGGCCGAATTGTCGAGCAAGCTGGCCTTGCGCGGGGAATGCGGTGCGGTCGTGGCGCCGACGCCCTTTGCGTTGAAATCCGGCGACTATCCCCTGTTGCGCCCGGTCGTCGTGCAGGCCCAATCAGACATTCAGTCAGGTCTGGTCTCAAGCCTTTTTGATCTGGCAGCAACTGCCTCATGGCAGGCCGATCTGGTCACGGCAAGCTATGTTGATCAATCCATCATGGCGCAGAACTCGGAAGATAAGTCGAAGCGCGTGAACGCTCTCATGTCCGCCAATATCGATGAAGATCAGCAAACCAGTGCCCGCGCCATGGTTGAAACACTGTTTGGTTCAACCCGGCTCTCGGCCACATTCCAGGACAATGCAATCACACCGTCGATTGCCGCCTGGAACCGCAGCAGCCTGGTCCGTTTGCAAGAGACGCTAGACAGCGGAGCCTATCCCAATTCCGAGATCGTGTTTGTAGGCTTCTCAAACGCCGAGAATGATGCCCTGGCTTCCTCGCGGACATCGGCTGATGAGGTTATGCGGGCCTTCGAGGCCTTCGCGCCGCAATATAGCGGGCCGAACGCTCAGGGCGTTGTTCTGTCCTCCGCAGGCTACGGCTCCGTGCTGCCGGTCTCCTGCCATATCGGTCCGCTGTCATCGGCAGATGGCAACCGTGTCGAGGTCTGGGTCCGGCCCATTTCGCGCTAGCGTCCTGCGCCAAACTGCTCAAACGCCCGATGCAAATCCGCGAGCATGGCGCTGTCACGTGTATTTGCAGCGTTTGACGGAATACATGAAACATCCCGCATCACGTAACGCGCCCGAAATCTTTGATTTCAGGCAGTGTTACGTGGTTCAGGGTTTTCGCATGATGCTCTAATTTCCAAAGCGCCGTGCGAATAACAGGAGCCACGCTGCACTGATCAGGATTTCAGACTTCAATGCATTGCGTGATGTTTCAGATGTTGCGTCAACGCCATAGAAGCCAGATGCTGTAAAAGATGTCGCCGGACACGATCCCTCCGGCTTGTCCACTCACTTTGGGGGTGGTAGCATCTCACCGTCAACAGTGCTTGCTATTGTTGCCCCCGCATCGTTAATTGACCCAAGGTCAGCAACAATGGAGCCCGGATGCCGGTCCGAAGCTTGGCCTAAATGTCCTGAGAAGTGCCTGAAATTCATGGGTGTTTCACAAGTTGGACAACCTATCGCCCGCGCAGGGGCCAATTTTCGTCAGATTGTTTGATTACTAAAACGCAACAACAAGAGAGAATTGGCTTTCGAACAATATGTGTCTCTAGGAGGATAACAGAATGTCCATGGAAGTAAGTAAGAAGTTGTCCCAGATTTCACGGCGCGATCTGCTGAAATTGACCGGGCAATATGGCATGTCATCCACATTTCTGGCAGCCTCTACGCTTGCCGGTGGTGTGACGGTCGGCTCGCTGGCGAAAGCAGCTGAGTCGACCTATGAGAAACGATTCTCGAAACCGGCCAAACACAACCTGCGTTTCGGCGCGTCGGGCTTCAACCATGACAACCTGTTGATTGAACGCGCCGGCGGTCTGCAATTCGCCCGCGATCTCGAAGAGCGCACAGATGGTGAGATCCGCATTGAGTTTATCGGCAATAACGAAATCTGCGGCCAGGTAAACTGCGTCGATAAGGCTCAGCTCGGAATCATCGATATCTACGCGGCATCGACCCAGAACTCCGCCGGCGGTGCGGCCTATCTCAACGTGCTGGACTACGCCTATATGTTCCCAAGCCGGGCGTCGCAGTATCACTTCCTGTTCAGCCCCGAATCCAACAGGCTGCTGCGGGAGCCGCTGGAACAACGCCATGGGCTGAAATTCCTGTTCTCGCACGCCGAGTTGCGCGGCATCCAGCTGGGCCAGAACTTCAAGGACAAGCCGACGGTTACCAAGCTCGAAGAACTGTTCGGCACGCGCAATCGCGTGACCGGCACGCAGCTGGGCCGGATTGCGATGCGCCTTCTCAACCTCAACCCGGTCCCCGTGGCCTGGAGCGAGACTTTGGACGGTCTGCGCCATGGCCTCATCGACGGCGCAGAAACATGGGCATCGGCAGTGGCCTATGCGGGCATGTCGCCGGTGGTCTCTCAGTCGGTTGATCTGAAATTCTTCTGCGGTACCGAACATACTTCGATGGCGCTGCCGGTCTTCGACGGGCTAAGCCCCGATCTGCAGGACGCCGTGATGGAATCGGCCTATTTCACACAATGCCATGTCCAGACAGCCAATGAAGCGGCTTTGGTCAAGACGGTCGGCTTCTCCGACCCGGTCCTGCCCGGCACCCTGTTTGACAAACATGACGTCCGTCCGGCCTTCCTTGCGGAAGATCAGATCCGGATGGCCGAGGAAATGTGCTCGCCCGAATTCAATCCCGATCCGTGGAATGAATGGCGCGAGCGTCTGAACAAATGGGCGGGTGGTATTGATACCTATCAGGCCATCTACGATGTTGCGCGTGAGATTCCCAAGGATTTCCTGCCGGAAAATGTTGAGCCGCGCCGCTGGTGGAAAGCCTGAGATTAACATCCGGCGTAGCCTGTGCTGGCAGGTCACGCCCCACACACACACAGATTCCAAGCAATGTAGTTGGGGAATAACATGACGATGTCTATGAAAAACGAACGAAAACTTGTGGGCAAGGATTTGCTCCGCTCGACCGCTCTTGCTGGCGGGATCGCCTTTGGTCTGAGCGCTATGACAACGATCGCTCAGGCCGCCGAGGTCACGTTGAAGGCGAAGGATGGCTCGTCCGAGATCACGGCGACGCTTCTGGGCTTCGACGGGCAACGCTACCGCATGGAATCGACCATCGGCGAGATCCTGATCGATGCCTTTCAGGTGGAATGTTTCGGCGATGCATGCCCATCGACGGGCGGCGAAGAGACCGGGTTCACCATCGCGGGCAACTCGGACATTCTCAACAACCTGATCCCGGCGCTGTTTGAGGATTTCACCACAGGCGTCAGCGGCAGGGTCGAATTCAGCGACGAGGGCGGCGCGCGCGCAGCCCGGCTGAGCGGCACCAATGGTGAGCAGTTGGGCACGGTCAAGCTGCAAGGGGGCACCTCGAAAGAGGGGATTGCGAACCTGATTTCGAGAGACGCGATCCTGGCTGTCTCGAACCGCCCCGTAAGCGAGGTTGAGGCCGCCGGGTTCACACGCTCAGGCATTGGCAATCCGACCGATCCCGGCCAGCAAGTGGTTCTGGCGCTCGATGGTCTGGTTATGGTCGCATCGCCGGGCAATCCTGTGAATGCTATCTCGCCTGCCAATATTTCCCGCGTCTTTGCTGGCGAGATCACGAACTGGTCACAGCTTGGCGGGCGCAATGCCTCGATCAACCTCTATGTCCGTGAAAGCGACAGCGGCACCGGTGCGGCGTTCCAGGAGATGGTGATGGATCCCCAACGCGCTTCGGTGTCCGCCTCTGCCACGGTGCTGAGCAAGGATGCCGATGTGGCGCTTGCGGTCCGCGATGATCCCAACGGGATCGGCTTTGTGAACTTCTCGGGCCTCAACGATGCCAAACCTCTCGCACTGCTGGGCAGCTGTGGAATCCAGACACCGGCCACGCCATTCACCCTGAAGACGGAGGAATACCCGTTCACCAACCGCCTGCTGATGTATCGCCCAAGCGGCGCGAGCCCGGCGCTTGTCGACAGGTTCATCGAATATCTGGAAACCGATGACGCGCAAAACGTGATCGCGCGCAACAGCTATGTCGATCAGGGCGTATCGCTGATGGACAGTGATGACCAGGGGCGCAGATATGCCTCTGCCATGTGGCCGACGGAGGCCGAAACCTCGCTCGACGAGCTGGGCAATATGGTCCAGGAATTGCTGCCTGCCAAACGTGTCTCCCTGACATTCCGCTTTGAGCTTGGCTCGACCCGTCTGGAAAGCCGTGCGCTGGAAGATCTTGAGCGTCTGTCCGACCTTCTGGCGGCCGGTGAGACATTCGCCAACAAGGAGCTGCTTTTGGTGGGCTTCACCGACTCGATCGGCAAAGCCAGCAATAACCGCTTTCTGAGCCTGCAGCGCGCTGAACGGATCCGCGAGATCCTGCAATCCATCGCCCTTCCCGGCTCGCTCGACACCACCCCCATCCGCACGCTTGGATTTGGTGAGGCATCGCCACTGACCTGCAATGACACCGAAGAGGGTCAAAGCACAAACCGGCGCGTCGAGGTATGGGTGCGCGATATCGTCAAGAGCTGATCCAGCTCCCGGTCGCGGGTGGCAGCGCGCGTCATGCTGCCCCCCTGCATACCTTGATGAAACTGCTGTCGGCTTCGAAGGATAGAGCCTGCGCGGCAGATACTGAGATTGGACACGAAAATGAAGACCTTAACAACATATGGATTGATTGCTCTTCTTTGCTCTGTTGCGCTGCCTTCAACGGTATTGGCTGATACCGATGGGGCAGTTGAACTGACCCCCAAAGAGGTGACGACCCGGATCGACCTTGCCGCCAGGCAGCGCATGTTGCTGGAACGGATGGCCAAGAGCGTCTGTTTTGCGGATGCGGGCGTGCATGTCTGGGATAATGAGCTGAGCCTGCAAAGCGCCTATATCAGCTTTGAGATCGCCAAACGCGCCATGGCCGAAGGGGATGAGAAACTGGGCGTCGCTGGCGAGACGAACCGCAACTTTCGCGAAACCTCGCGAGAGCTGGACCTGACATGGGTCACGCTGAGCCGGCTTTACGACGAGTTCGTGCAGACCAAGGAAATCAGCGCCCAGAACCTCGACAATGTTATGGAGCTGACCGACCGCGCCCATGAGCACAGCAATGAGATCGTCGTTCAGATGCGCACGAATTACGCCAAGTATATTGGCTCGGGGGGGCTGGGCTCCTCGATATTGCTGGATTTCTATTCCCGCCAGAAAGAACTGACGCAGGAGCTGTCCAAGGGCGTTTGCCTGACGGCGCGTGGCGTCGATAAGGAACGCAATCTTGAGGAGCTGAACAAGACCCTGCGCCATTTCCAGGCGTCGCTTGACGGGTTCCGCTCCGGGCTCCCGGCGCTGGGGATCAAGCCTCCGCCCACTGAGCGCATCGCCCGGCAACTGGATCGGACCAATGACCGTTGGGAAGAAATCCGCGCCTATGCAGAGACCGTTGCCGCTGGCGGGACATTGGAGGCCCGGCAGATGGATGATTTCGAGTTCGGCATTGATCAAGTGCTGCGCGAAGTCGACAAGGCGGTTTTCCTGATGGTCGACTATATTGCCCGTGGAGAAGTCGAAGGCTGAAACTGCCCTGGCTTCAAACGCCATAAGCCTGCGGCCCCGTGCCGTGGGCTTTTTTGTTTTTGCATGTCTGATTTTGCGCTTTTCCTCGCGGCTGCGTGACGTAGTCTGCGACGAGGCAGAGTGCAGAGAGATTGCAGATGAATATCGCCCTGATTGGCCATGGCATGGTCGCGCCGACCTATCTGCGCGCGATAGCGGCCTGTGAC
>CAYGUB010000209.1:0-5562 GCA_964352845.1 uncultured Rhodobacterales bacterium
GCATCACGTAACGCATTGAAATCTTTGATTTCAGGCAATGTTACGTGATTGAGGCTTTTTCGCATGACGCTTCATGCGCAGGCTAGGGGCCAGGTGCGGCTTGCGCAAGGGGGCGCCGGTCTCAGGCGACCTCGGCAAGCTCTTGCTGGACGGTTCGGCCAAGGGCGGTGCAGATATCACGGGTCAATTCGGGCCGGTTGAGCGTGTAGAAATGCAGGTGATCCACGCCGTTTTGTGTCAGTTTGGTGCACATCTCGGTGGCCAGCACGATGGAGAGCAGCTCGGTCCGGTTGTCGCGGGCGGCCTTGTCATAGGCCTCGTCCAGCCAGGCGGGAACGGCCATACCGCAGCTATGGGCGAATTTGCGGGCCTTTTGCCAATTCTCAATTGGCAGGATCCCGGGCAGAATCGGCTGGGTGATCCCGGCGGCCGCGCAGTCATCGCGAAACCGCAGGAAGCTGTCTGCTTCAAAGAAGAACTGCGTGATGGCGGCATCTGCGCCTGCGTCGAATTTCGCCTTCAGAAAATCGATACCTGCCCCGGCATCCGGCGCATCGGGATGGGTGTCGGGATAGGCGCCGACCCGCAGGTTCAACCCGCCTTCGGCTTTGAGCGCGGCAATCAGCTCCAGCGAGGAGGCGAAGCCGTCCGGATGCGGCGTGAAGCCTTGCGTGCCCTGGGGTGGGTCGCCGCGCAGGGCCACGATATCGGTGATCCCTGCAGCTTTGTATTCGCGCGCGATAGCAAGTGTCTCGTCGCGCGTGGCCTCAACGCAGGTCAGATGGGCTGCGACCTTGACGCCTGCACTTTTATGGATGGCAAGGGCGGCCTCATGGGTCAGCTTTCGCGTTGTGCCGCCCGCGCCATAGGTGACCGACACGAATTCGGGTGCCAGCGGGGCCAGTACCTGAACGGTCTCGTGCAGCCGGAAGCTGGCGGGAATTGTCTTGGGCGGGAAAAACTCGAATGAGACGGTGGGGCAGGTCATCGCGGTGTCCTTTTGCTTTCCGCTCTTGTCTCACGCCGCGACACGTGAGACAAATTCATAACCTTCAAGAAGATCATGAGGTGCCCATGCATATCGAGTTTCGCCACTTGCGCACGGTCAAGGCGATCCATGACTATGGCGGCCTGGCCAAGGCGGCCGATGCGCTCCATATCACGCAATCGGCGCTGAGCCACCAGATCAAGGGGCTGGAGGATCAGGCGGGGGTGGAGCTGTTCATTCGCCGCTCAAAGCCTATGAAGCTGTCGCCGGCGGGCGTCAAGCTGCTGCGTCTGGCGGAGAAGATTTTGCCTGAAATTCAAGCGCTTCAGGACGATTTCGAAGGGTTGCGCATGGGGAAGAATGGCAGGCTTCATATCGCCATCGAATGTCATGCCTGTTTTGAATGGCTCTTTCCCGTGCTCGAAGGGTTTCGCAAGGCTTTCCCCGATATCGATGTCGATATCCGCCCGGGTCTGAGCTTTGACGCCCTGCCTGCCTTGCTGCGTGAGGAAGTCGATCTGGTGGTCTCCTCGGATCCGGAGGACCTGCCCGGCGTCGATTTCACGCCGCTTTTTGATTATGAGCCGGTCTTTGTGGCCTCCAGCCAGCACCCATTGGCTCAAAAGCCCTATGTGGAGGCGGAGGATTTCCGCGATGAGGTCCTGATTGCCTATCCGATTGACCGCACCCGGATGGATGCCTTTACCGAGTTGCTCATGCCCGCAGGGGTAGAGCCGAAATCCATCCGTCAGGTGGAGCTGACGGCGGTGATCTTGCTGCTGGTCGCCTCCAACCGCGGTGTGGCGGTGCTGCCCGATTGGGTGGTGCGGGAGGTGCGCTATAATTCGGACTATGTCACGCGGCCTTTGGGGCCTGAGGGCAAGACGCGCAGGCTTTATGCCGCGACCCGCTCGGATGACACAACCAAGCCCTTCATGAGCCATGTGATCCGGTTGGCGCGATCGGAGCCGGTGAAGCTACAGCGCGCGGCTGAGACGGCTTAGCCGCTGTTCGCGCGCGATGACATAGAGACCCGAGGCCACGGTGATGGCAATACCTGCCATGGCCATCGGATTGGGCCAGTCGCGAAACATCAGATAGCCGATAAATGTGGCCACCGGGATCTCCAGATATTGCATCGGCGCCAGCGTGGCGGAGGGGGCGAAGCGCAGGCTCCAGGTCATGAAAAGATGCGCGATGGTGCCGATCAGCCCGGCAAATACCAAAAGCATCAGCTCGGGCCCGGTCGGGCGTAGCAGGGCAAGACCGGGAAGCGCCCCCGCGGCCGGGATGAGGGGTGCGATCAGATAGGCCGCAGCGAGGATGACGCAGGCAAGCGCGCCGCTGACGGCCTGCAGGCTTATCGGGTCGATATCGCGGGCAATCTGGCGGGTGGTGAGCATGAAGAGCGCGAAGACAAGGGCAACGATCAAAGGCAGCAGGGCAGGGGCGCCGACAGCGGCAAAGCTTGGTTGAATGACCAGAAGCGTGCCACAGAATCCGATGATGCAGGCGATCAGACGCCGGGCGCCGACTTCTTCATCCAGCACGTATTTGCCCAATAGCAACATGATAAACGGCATCACGAAAGCAATGGCCACGGCATCGGCCAGCGGCAGGTAGCGCAGCGACACGATCATCGTGCCCAGACCTGTGATATGAAGCAGCGTGCGGATGGCCATCAGCCGCGCCGTGCGGCGGGACATCCAAAGCGATTTTCCCAAGATGATCGCCAGCGGCAGCAGGATCGCGGCCTGTACGCCAAAGCGGAACAGAAGGATCATATTGAGCGGTACGGTCTCCCCCAGTAGCTTTGCCATGGCGTCGCCAAGCGGGGCGAGCAGGCAGAAACCAAGCATCAGTGCGATTCCAAGAAGGGGACGATCACCGGTCATCCGGTGACGCTACGCCGCGCCGGGGCCCGAGACAATGGGCCTTTCCCTTGCGCGGGCTCTTGGCTATACGCGCGATCTGGATGGGCCGGATCCGGCCACCCCGATCCCGACGCAAAAAGGACGAACCCATGCAAGGCAGCGCGAACCTCAATGTGATGATGAAAGCCGCAAGGCTTGCGGCGCGCAGCCTGCTGAAGGATTTCCGCGAGGTGGAGAATTTGCAGGTCTCCATGAAGGGCGCGGGGGATTTTGTCTCCAAGGCTGATATCTCGTCAGAGGAGATCCTGAAGGAAGAGCTTCTGGGCACACGGCCCAATTATGGCTGGCTGGGCGAAGAGGGCGGCGAGATCGAGGGCAAGGACCCGACCCGGCGCTGGCTTGTCGATCCGCTGGACGGGACAACAAATTTCCTGCACGGCATGCCGCATTGGTCGATCTCGATTGCGCTTGAGCATAAGGGAGAGGTCGTGGCCAGCGTGGTCTATGATCCTGTAAAGGACGAGATGTTTTTTGCCGAAAAAGGCCAGGGCGCGTGGTTGAATGGCAAGCACCGGGTGCGGGTGTCCGCGCGCTCGAAACTGATCGAATGCGTTTTTGCGACCGGCGTGCCCTTTGGGGGGGCGAAATACCTGCCCGCAACTTTGAAAGACATGGCCGCTTTGCTGCCGCAATGCGCAGGTGTGCGCCGCTGGGGGGCGGCCTCGCTGGATCTGGCATATGTCGCTGCGGGGCGGTTTGACGGCTATTGGGAGCGCGGGCTCAACATCTGGGACATCGCGGGCGGGGTATTGCTGGTGCGTGAAGCGGGCGGGTTGATCGAGCCGCTGCGCGAGGGGCAGAGCCTGTTGGAAGACGGACAGTTGATCGCAGCCAATGGTGCGGTGTTCGAGCAATTCAGCAAGACCATCCGTGCGGCCGGTTGAGACGGGTCGACTGCGACAAGACCGATTGGCGGGAAGACCGATTGACGGGGGAGAAATGCTGGAGGGGTCCGCAGGGGCGCTGCCCCGCCGCGTTCCGCGGCCCCCCGGGATATTTTTCGCCAAAAGAAGATATATGTCCCGGAGATGATGATCAGGCTGTGTAGTTGACGGACGCTTCCCCGGCTTGCATATCGGGGCCGGCGCGGTCAAAGCGCAGATGGGCAATGGCTTTGCCGCCCGATTGTGTGAACAGCGTGCCGACCGGTTTGCCGTCTTTTGTGATGGGCGTGCCGGGGGCGGCCGTGCCTGTGATGGTGACCTGAGCCAGGCCCTTGCGCAGCTCTGTCTTGTGTTTCATGCGTGCCGTGACCTCCTGGCCGACATAGCAGCCTTTGCGGAAATCGACGCCGTTGAGCCGCTCGAACCCGGCCTCAAGGATATAGCTGTCATCGGGGATAAGCTCGACGCCGGTCTCGGGGATCAGATGAGCAACCCGCAGCGCGGTCCAATCGGTCTTGTCGGGGTCGTGGCCTGCATAGCTGCGCCAGCCCAGAGCCTCATGGCGCGGGTCCGGGTAGGCGCCATCCGGGGTGGGGCCTGTGCCGCGGGTGACATCGATTTGGGTTGCGGTGATCTCGACCTGGGCGCGCAGTTTATAAAGCGACAGCCGGCGGATGAGATCGGCTGAGAGCGCATGGGCTGCGTCGAGAAGGATGTGATCTCCCTGATCGAGCAGGAAGAAATCGGCGAGGTATTTGCCCTGCGGCGAAAGCAGTGCGGCGTATATCAGGCCGGGTTTTGTCACATCATTGCTCACCAGCCCTTGCAGGAAATCGCGCCGGTCGGGGCCGGATATGGACAGAATGCTGCGCGCAGGGTCGGGTTGGGACATTTCGCTCTCCTCATGCGGGATCAGGTGACATATAGAGAGCCTGTGCCAGAACGCCAGAGAGGCCAAAGCGATTGCCGTGCCCGCGACCCTGAGACTGTCGGTCATCGTGCCGACCCTGAATGCCGAGGCGGCTTTACCCGAGACGCTGGACAGGCTGCTGCCCGGGGTGGCGGCAGGCGTGCTGCGCGAGGTGATCGTGAGCGACGGCGGCAGCGCGGACAAGACAGTGCATCTGGCCGATCTGAGCGGGGCGGAAATTGTCAGCGGCCCTGCCGGGCGTGGCGGGCAGTTGGCGCGCGGAGCCGCGCGCGCGCGGGGCGATTGGCTGTTGTTTCTGCATGCCGATACGCATCTGCCGCCCGATTGGGTCGGCCTCATCGCGCAACATGCCGCGCGCAGTGATGATGCCGCGGCGTTTCAGCTGAGGTTTCGCGCCCGGGGTATCCCCGCGCAGTTCACAGCCTGGTTTGCCAATACGCGCAGTCGGCTCTTCGGTCTGCCCTATGGCGATCAGGGCTTGCTGATCTCGCGGCGGCTTTATGATGAGATCGGCGGCTATCGCGATCAGCCCTTGATGGAGGATGTGGCGATCGCACGGGCCTTACGCGGACGGCTGGTTTTGCTGGACGGGCATGTGAGCACCAGCGCGGCGCGCTACCAGCAAGATGGCTGGATGCGGCGCGGCCTTCTCAACCTGTGGACGCTGGCGCGCTACCGGCTGGGCGCGCGGCCTGAGGCTTTGGCCCGCAGCTATCACAAACGGTAATGGCAACGCGCCCAAACCAGCGATTGACCCGGCCAGGACCGCAGCCTATAGCGTCTGACGAAATACCTGAAACATCACGCATCACGTAACGCGTTGAA
>CAYGUB010000210.1:0-5546 GCA_964352845.1 uncultured Rhodobacterales bacterium
TTTCAACGCGTTACGTGATGCGTGATGTTTCAGGTATTTCGTCAGACGCTATAAAGCGTCATGCGAAAAAGCCTCAATCACGCAACACTGCCTGAAATTATAGATTTTGAACGCGTTACGTGAGGCGGGATGTTTCGGATATTTCGTGAGACGCCGTAATGCAAAAAAGCCGCGATCCGGAGCCAACCAGATCGCGGGGAAATTGATTGAGATCACATTCTGTGGCGCAGGCCCGTTTGTCCAAATGCCCCGCGAGGGGCCCGGCAAATCAGATCACGCGCGCAGGGCAACCTGCTCCGGCGCGTCGCCTGCGGCCGTGGAGGGTTGAGGATCACGCAAGACATAGCCCCGTCCCCAGACCGTCTCGATATGGCTTTCGCCGCCCGTGGCGGTGGCGAGTTTCTTGCGCAATTTGCAGATGAATACATCGATGATCTTCAGCTCCGGCTCATCCATGCCGCCATAAAGATGGTTGAGGAACATCTCCTTGGTCAGCGTGGTGCCCTTGCGCAGGGAAAGAAGCTCCAGCATCTGATATTCCTTGCCGGTCAGATGCACAGGCTTGCCATCCGCCTCGACCGTTTTGGCGTCGAGATTGACCGCGATGTCACCGGTTCGAATGATCGACTGGGAATGGCCCTTGGATCGGCGGATAATCGCATGGATGCGCGCCACGAGTTCTTCGCGGTGGAATGGTTTGGTCAGGTAATCATCTGCACCGAAACCAAACCCCTTGAGTTTGCTTTCAGTGTCATCAGCGCCTGTCAGGATCAGGATCGGTGTTTCGATCTTCGCCATCCGCAGCTGGCGCAAAACCTCATGGCCGGTCATATCCGGCAAATTCAGATCCAGAAGGATCAGGTCGTAGTCGTAAAGTTTTGCAAGATCAATGCCTTCTTCACCCAAATCTGTGGTATATACGTTCAGATTGGCATGGGTTAGCATCATCGAGACCGACTTTGCCGTCGTCGGATCGTCCTCAACGAGTAATACGCGCATTTTTTCAGCTCTCCAGTGCTCACCCTCAATTATTAACACTATTACCCAAATGGTTAATTCATCGTTACCAAGTTGGGTAAAAGGATAGCATGGTCACGGTGTAGGTGTCACGCGTGACGGTATTTCTGCAACGATGTCGTCTTCAGCGCGCCTTCCCCGAAGGTCGTGACGGCTGTGCGCCAGCCATCAAGCTCTTCACTCGACAGCCCGTAAGTCTCGCAGGCGTGCTCGGCTGTTATCAGCCCTGCATCAACGGCGCGCACAACAGCGGCTTTTCGGCTGGCAACCCAACGGCGGGTCTTGGGGTCCGGCAAATCAGCGCGTGTCATTGACGTGCCATCAGGCAGTTCAACGACGCGCGGGCCGGGTTCACGCTTAACATACATGCACTTGGTCCTGCTCAGTTCTGTCGCCTCTTCATGGGCATCTTTGTTTAAGGAGCGGTGAAGCGGCTTCTTGTGATTGCGTAAGATTTTCCTATATTCCATCGGTATTTCATGGAGACACAGATGGCGCTTGACTGGATAGATGGCAGGTTTAATTCGCTCGGGATCGCCAAGGCACCGGCCGATACCCGCGTGGTTGTGGCCATGTCGGGCGGTGTGGACAGCTCGGTCGTGGCAGCCCAGCTGTCGGAAGAAGGCTACGACGTGGTAGGCGTCACGCTGCAGCTATACGATCACGGCGCAGCACTTGCCAAGGCGAAGGCTTGCTGCGCCGGGCGCGACATCCACGATGCGCGCCGTGTGGCCGAGGAGATGGGCTTTCCCCATTACGTGCTGGATTATGAAAACATCTTCAAGGATGCTGTCATCGACGAGTTTGCCGACAGCTATCTGGCCGGTGCAACGCCGGTTCCCTGCATCCGCTGCAATGAGCGTGTGAAGTTCAAGGACCTGCTTGAGACGGCAAAGGATCTCGACGCCGATTGCATGGCGACAGGCCACTATATCCAGCGCAAGATGGGCCCGGGCGGGGCGGAGTTGCATTCCGCCGCCGATGCTGCGCGGGATCAAAGCTATTTCCTGTTCTCCACCACGCAAGAGCAGCTCGACTATCTGCGCTTCCCTCTGGGGCACTTGAGCTCCAAGGCTGAAACCCGTGCTCTGGCTGCGAAATACGGGCTCAGCGTGGCCGACAAGCCCGACAGTCAGGATATCTGTTTCGTGCCCAATGGCGATTATGCCTCCGTCATTGAGAAACTGCGCCCCGGTGCGGGGGAGCCAGGCGAGATCGTGGATATGGATGGCACGCCTTTGGGGCGCCACGACGGCGTTATCCATTACACGATCGGACAGCGGCGCGGGCTGGGGATTGGTGGGCTGGAGACGCCGCTTTACGTGGTCAGGCTTGATGTGGAACGCAGACAGGTGGTTGTCGGCCCGAAAGAGGCGCTGGCCACCCGTACGATCCCGGTACGCGAGATCAACTGGCTGGGCGATGCGCCGCTCGCCAGTCGCGATGCGTGGCAACTGGGCGTCAAGGTCCGTTCCACCCGTCCACCGGCACCCGCGATTATCCGACCGATCTCGGACACGGAGGCGGAGGTTGAATTACTCTCCCCCGAGGAAGGGATTTCCCCCGGACAGGCCTGCGTGTTCTATGATGACGCAAGCACGCGGATCTTCGGCGGCGGCTGGATCTGGCGCGGCTACTGAGCGCGCAAGACATCCAACAGCAGGTCGAGATCAGGCGCAGCCCCGCAAAGGACCGCCTGCGCCAGTTGCTCCGCCCGCTGCGATCCCAGCAAGGCCGCCGCCTTGGCCCGCAGCCGGTCCCTGCGGGTCTCAAGGCTGATCGGGGCGGCAAGATCATGGGCGACCGTGAGGCGCTCGCCAGACTGCAGCGTAATCTCGACGCGCGATTGCATCTCACCAACGGTCTGATCGCCCAGCACATCGACCCGGTCGCGCAGCGCCACCACGCTGGCATCCGCCACCAGATCATCGCGGAAGGTGTCCAGCGCAGCAGTATCATGGCCCAGCAAGACCAAGGCCGCGATCAGCCGGTAGGAGAATTTCGCCTCAAGCCCGGTCTGCGGCCTCATCTGGTTGCACACGCTCATCCAGCGTGGATGGGTGCGCACGAGCACCTGCGCGATCTGATCGCGCGGGCAGTCAGCCGAGCGCAAGGCCTCGATCATCGCATGGGTGCCGTGACAACAGGCGTGAAACTTGTGGCTGACCTGCTCGAAACACCAGTCCCGCCCCAGCCCGCAGAGCGCCGCCATGTCCGCCTCGCCGTGATGCGTCTCGCCAAAGCCCTGCGCGGCCTCAAGCGCATCCGGGTTCGACACGAAACCAGCCCCGGCAAGCAGCGCCACTTCGACACCCGCCATCGCGGCCTGACCGGCATTATAGGGCTTGCCCATTGTCCCGAACTGCGATTTCAACCCCGCCGCCTTGGTCGAGGCCAGCCCCAAAGCCTGCGCCATGCGCCCTTCATCCAGCCCAAGCAACAGACCCGCCGCGGCCGCCGCACCAAAACACCCCGCAGTCCCGGTCTGATGAAAGCCGCGCTGGTAATGCGCCCGTCCCAGCCAGATCCCGACCCGCACCGACAGCTCTGCCCCGATCAGACTTGCGCGCAAAAACGCCGCGCCACTGCTTGCCTGCCGCTGCGCCATGGCCAAAGCCGCCGGGACGACAGCGACACTTGGATGACCGATATGGGCAAAATGCGTGTCGTCATAATCGAGCGCATGGCTGGCCACCCCGCCCAGCAAGGCGGCAGCGCGCGCAGGGATTTTATGCTGCGTGCCAAGCGCCAGCGCTTCGCCCGTGCCGCCCTCACGCGTCACCAGATCGCGCAGCAGGACCGAGACCGGCTCCCCCGCGCCCGCAATTGCGCAGGCGGCCCAATCGAACACTGACAGCCGCATCATGGCCAGCGCGTCACCGGCCGGCGTATCACCCGAAACTGCGAACGCCGCGAGCCTGCGCGTCAGCGACATGATCGCCCTCCGCTGGCCCGCGCAGCCCTCATGATCTGTAAAGCGCGGCGGCCCGGTCCTCAAAGGCGCGCACGATCCGCTGCATCGCCTCATTGAACACAACCCCGATCACACCTTGCAGGATCTTCGATTTGAACTCGAAATCCACGTAGAAATCGACCTGACAGCCGCCCTCGATATCGTCAAACCGCCATGTGCTCTTGAGAAACTTGAACGGCCCGTCAAGATATTCGGTGTCGATCTTTCGCGCATCCTCATGCAGCGTAACCCGGCTGCCAAACCGTTCGCGGAAGACTTTGAAACTGATAACCAGATCGGCCAGCATGACTTCCGCGCCCCCCTCCGGTGTGCGGGACCTGATCCGCGCAGCCGCGCACCAGGGCAAAAATTCCGGGTAGGACGCAACGTCTGCGACCAGATCAAACATCTGCTGGGCGCTGTACGGCATGTGCCGGATTTCGGAATGCGTCCGCATCTGTCCCCCCTCGTCGTCTGTTGGCCCGCTGGATGGGGCAATTTTGGCCTGTGGTCCTTTGGCGCTTCATTTCGTAGGATCAGGTTCGAAAATCAAGGGGATAACATGTCACAACCAGCTTATGTGATTGACCAGATGATCTCGGCCAAATCCATCGCCGCCCGGGTAGAGGCGCTGGCCCGCGACATCCGTGACCATTTCGCCGATACCGACAAGCTCATCATCGTGGGCCTGCTGCGCGGCTCTTTCGTCTTCATCGCCGATCTGGTGCGCGAACTTGACCTGCCGGTCGAGGTCGATTTCCTGGAAGCGTCAAGCTATGGCGACGCCATGCATTCATCGCGTGAGGTGCGCATCCTCAAGGACCTGCGCGGAGAGATCGGCGGGCGCGACGTGCTGGTGGTCGAGGATATTGTCGATACAGGATTCACACTGAGCCATGTGCTCAAACTGCTCGAGGCGCGCGGCCCCGCCAGGATAGAAACCGTCGCCCTTCTGGACAAACCCGAGCGCCGCGAGGTCGATATCAAAGCCAGCTGGACCGGGTTTGAGATCCCGGATGAATTTGTCGTAGGCTACGGGATCGACTACGCGCAGCGCAACCGCAACCTGCCCTTTATTGGCAAGGTGCGCTTTACCTGACCAGCCCCAGCTTTTCGGCCCGGGCTGCCTGAAGCCGCGCAAAATCATCGCCCGCATGGTAGCTCGACCGGGTCAGCGGCGTGGCGGACACCATCAGGAAGCCCTTGCCGTAGGCCGCCTTCTCATAGCCTGCGAATTCCTCGGGCGTGACAAAGCGGTCCACGCGGTGATGTTTCGGGCTGGGCTGCAAATACTGCCCGATGGTCAGGAAATCGATATCGGCTGCACGCATGTCTTCCATGACCTGCATCACGGCCTGACGGTCCTCGCCCAACCCCACCATGATGCCCGATTTGGTGAACATCGACGGATCAAGTTCTTTGACGCGTTGAAGCAGCCGCAGCGAATGGAAATAGCGCGCACCCGGACGTACCTCCGGATACAGACCCGGCACCGTCTCGAGAATAAGGTTGAACACATCAGGCCGCGCCTCGACCACAACTACCAGAACCCAACGAACGCATTTGAGGAAATCCG
>CAYGUB010000211.1:0-5521 GCA_964352845.1 uncultured Rhodobacterales bacterium
TGTCGAGGGACCTTTATAAAAAAGCGACACTCAACATCTCTGTACCAGATCTATGGTCGCGGAATCTTGCCACACCATCACCTCGACCCGCATTCGAGCTTTGGAGACCGCAACTATTTTACGCGCTCAACATCACCCCAATGCTTGTTCTCAGGAAGCGAATTCGCACGTCGTGAAATCTGGTCAAATGACACCGGCGCAAAGTCCCAAACATCCACACCAACGTTCACGGCGTTGCGCGAGCCCCGCCACCGATCATGAACGTGGCCAAACAGCTGCAGCGCACCCTTACGTGCCCCCTCCCATGTTATCATCGGATAATGACACATGACGTGCTTTACCCCTTCGGATCCGCCCGGTGTCTTGGAAATGTGGGCGACTGACTCCCACGGAAGATCCCAGACGATCTCACTATCATGATTGCCGATGACAAGGTGCTTTTCAGCTCCGGGCAACTGATGGAAAATGCCTTCGAGGTAGGCTGGCTCTTTGGAATGCGGACCATATGCAAAATCCCCGATGATGCAGAGTGTGTCGTCTGGCTGAACGACTTTCCACATGTTCTCAATCAAAGCCCCATCCATGTGTGAGGCTGATTTGAAGGGCCGTTTGCAAAGGTCTATCACCTTCTCATGCCCAAAATGAGTGTCTGCAGTATACCAAATCGTCATGTTGTCGCCTGCTACAGCTGTCCAAAACCAGCTTACGCTTTTTCACAGAATACTTCTAGCCGTTTACATAGTCGTCATGGGCTTCAACCATCGCCAAAAGCTGGCTCATAGACATGTCCAAACTTCCGGACAGGCCATGTATAGTTTGCAGCGATGGATAGTGCTTACAGCCCTCGATTAACGAGATGTAACGCATTGACACGCCTGCCCGATGCGCAACCTCTTCTTGGGTCAACCCAAGCGCCTTTCGTCGTTCTCGAACGACTTTCGCGAATACTTTGAGAACGTTGTCTGGCTCACCTTGCATGCCTCCACGCTTCGGCGAGCTTTACCGCACGGTCTATGAAGTATACTGTGAATTTAGCTGACTTAAAGGCTGGAGATCTCAATATGTGGAATGACAAGGGCCCCAAACGCGAACGCAAAGGCATCCGATATTGGTTTGGCTGCTTATATTACGGCAGCGAGCGCCGCATGCTGGCATATAATGCATTGAGCAGCATCACCTATAAGTTTGAGCCCTCACCGTATGAAGAACAGCAAGATGCTGCCATCCAATTTTATCGTGAAAAAATGGTAGAAAAAGGCTTTGATCTGAACCAACCGGAGCTGGTGGACCAAATAGAATTTATGGCTTGGTCAGCTTGGGGGCGTCAAAGCGGATGTTTCGCGCAACAAGAAAAACTTCGACAATCCCAACTGGAATATGATCGAGAGCTAGTTGCGTATCAGCAGCACCGCGACCAACCTCCACGCGGTTCAGCGGCGCACATGCGAGCCGACGCACTAAAAACATATCAACGAACAGGCGTATGGGGGCTGAACAGCTATGGTGGGCATGTCCTGAACGAAAAAGAGAGACGTAATCTAGGGCTTTAGCAGCGCTACGCTGAAACTAACGCGTGACGACATCAAAAGTCACATCTACTGATCATGGCCTTATTTGGCGTCGTAAATTCAACTCGTTAACCGTCATTGCTCGTTTTTTAGGCGTCATTTTTAATACAACGTTTACAGTATGTTAGGTCACTTTTTGATTGGCAGCTAGGTTGGTTTATGCTTTGTTCAAATTACTAGTAAATTTTCGAGAGCCAGCAAATGGAATGCGACCTGGGCAACTTTACAAAGTCAGAGGCCATCAAGGCAGGGTTACGTTCGCGTGGTTCATCTTTGAGCAAAGTTGGCCGAGAAATGGGCTTGAAACCGTCCACGATTTCAAGCGTGCTGCATGGCGCTAGATCAAAACGGGTTGAACAAGCTCTAGCCGAAGCACTTGATACAACCGTGTACCTGCTCTTTCCGGAGCGGTACGATCAAAATGACAAGGGCGGTGCAAACCAAGGCGCTGCGGGGCAATAGCACACATTTCCAACTTATCCCTGCGTACCCAAGACTTAGCGAATTTTGAGAGGAGGCACAGAGCATGACTTAGAAACACTAGATTTCAGCACGAGGTAAGCGCTGAATGAACAAAGGCCCGGCTGCTCGCGCAACCAGACCCCTGCTGTGATTGGCTTCATTCATCCCACCTCACAATTTGAAAGTCAACAGACTCGCGCAAGCGACCGTTCGCTTGCGCTCAAAAATCCGACGCTATCGCGCTCGGAAACAGGGATGCTATGCAATGAATGCACCACTTAATCACAAGGTGATGCGGTCCGAACTGAGCCCTTCGTCTGATCTATCAGAGATGCCTGAAGCCTTCCAAAGGGCATTTGGACCGACTGAACCCTTTGCCAACGAGTTCGGCGAATTGGAAATGCCTGACCTGATACCGCTGCCTTATCGCGGTCAAAGAAAAATCAATCCTCGGTCACGCGGTTCCTCAAGAATGTACCCCATATGGATGGACATCCAGGCCCAAAGACCCAGAAAATACGGTGCAGATAGCCAAGTGGAATATCATCATTTGGCACTCACACTAACAAATCGAAGAACGTCGCAAGTCCTTGAGCAGTTTGGGCCGGTCGCATTCATTGACGCTGACGGCAAACCAGGGACGCATTTCTTCGATCTTATGATTACTCAACAAGATGGCCGCAAAATTGCGGTCGCGGTCAAGCCAACCGAACGGTTGAAATCAGGTCGGTTTTTGCGAGAACTGAATGCCCTCGACAAAACTATGCCATCTCACACCGCCGATGAGATCCGCCTCGTAACTGAGTTGTGTTTCTCACGGGCCGACGCCTTCAACGCAGTTATGTACCAGCGTTTTGCTATCTACCGCGACGCGGATGTCGAAAAGCGGTTTTTGGATGTTTTGGCATCGACCCCCGGGGAGACAACGATTTGCGCTTTAGCTGAACGGTGCCGTGCCGGTGGGCGCACGTTTCGCGTGATCGTTCAAGGCATATTTGAAGGTCAATTGGAGCAGCTCAGCCCCGGACGCATTAACCTATTCACTCGGGTACGGCGGATCTCATGATACCGAAAATCCACCTTAGCACGGTTGATCTATACTATATCGACGGCGTTCCATACCATTTCGAAACAAGTGACGATCAAAGTGCCTTCTTTCGCCGGGAGGATGGCTCCGGTGCTCTCGAACGGTTTGGCTGGGAGGACCTGAATGTAATTGTTGGTGGTGATAGGTGGGACTGCAAGCGCCGATCCGCCAAAGCCGAGCAGACCCAAAGGGCACCAGACCCACTGGTATTTATTTGGGAGCTTACGGAAAAACAGCGCAAACTAGTGCTATATCGCTGGTTTTTCGTTTGCGCATTAAACAAGCTCTATGCGCAGTGTGTGGTTAAGCTGACGCCCATCGATGTTATAAACAATTATTACCCAATCCATGTTGAAGCTACGAAGGAATGGCGCGCATTTTGCGGCGAGTTTGGCAAGCAATACTACAGTTCAAAAGATACCAGCTTGGGTGCAACGCCTTCAGCTTCATCAATACTAAAATGGCGTCGGAAGGTGAATGTTGCCAATGGCCGTATTGATATACTTCTAGACAAACGAGGGCGGGCGACGGGCCTCAATATAGGTCAAGAAAGCTACCGGTTCATCATAGATTGCCTCCGGGAATACCTCCTCGATGACCGCCATAGTGGAAATGAAGTCGTCGAAAAGACGATCAAGGCGATCAAGTTAGAAAACGAGAACCGAAAAGAGTCGGGGCAGCCCGCTCTAGAGACGAGAGCTCGAACTGCACTCCACCAGTGGATCGATAATTTCGGCGGTTTCGCAATCGATCTCGGTCGGAAGGGCAAGAATTATGCTGTCCGAAAGTATTCTGGTGTCGGCATGACTGAACGTGCGACCCGAGCTGGGCAAGTCTTTATGGTCGATGAATGGGAGGTGGACGCGCGCAATCTCATTCTGGCTGGACCGATCCGGTATGGTTTAGACCAAGAGACCATTGAAGCGATCAAAGCCATGCCAAAAGCACGACGATGGATGTATGCCGTCATCGATGTGGCCAGCCGCTATATCGTCGGCTTCGGATTATCGGAAACTCAAAATTCGCAAGCTGCAGTTCGTGCACTGCGTTCAGCCACACATGACAAAGCCGACCTCGCGGAGGCCGCAGGTTGTTCATGCGAATGGCGCGGGTTTGCGTTTGAGAGCTTAGAGTCGGACACGGGAACGGCATTTCGGGCCGAGGCAACACAGCGGGCCATAAGCACGGCATGCGCCACTTATGTCTATCCAGAGGTAGGCCAACCCCAGCTACGCGGCATCATGGAAAGGGTGTTTCTTACGTTTACTCACCGAGCCATGCCCTACATCTCCGGCCAAACTTTTCGAAATCCACAAATTCGCGGCGACTACGATACGGAAGGTCGGGCGGTCCTAACCGACGACCAACTCGCTCTCATATTTATTCGATACATCGTGGATGTATATCACCAAACGGAGCACGGAGGGCTGTTCGGCGAAACACCCGACGAGGCGCTGAAACGATTGGGTGGAACGACAGGCCTTCCACCAAAGTTGTCCCAAAAAATGCGCCGCCGCGCCTTTGGCATCCGTCAGGAACGCACAGTTACGGCGCGTGGAATTCGTTTCTTGGGGATCGACTATGGCGGCGATAGAGAAGCGCTACAGGCAATTCGCAAACAATCAGGCACCAACAAACGTGCCTTCTACGTCGATCCTGAAGACTTAGGTACGATCAGCGTTTGGAATGATGGTGAGTGGCTTGAGGTCGGATGCAGCGTGCAGAACTTCCACAACATTCGGCTAGTGGATTGGATCGAAGTCGGAAAGACTCTTCGATCGCGATACTCGGCCCAAGCCGAGTTGAAGACGTCGATAATTTTCGACGCCTTATCAGATATGAAAAAACGATCCACTGACGCCCAAAAAATCATGGGCGTGCTGCCACAGATGTACACGTCGGAGGACCTAGAGCGCATAGATCGGGAGCTGTATTGGGGACTCTCGGTTGTTGACAATGGCCCACAGCCACTGTCCGATCTCCGGCAGGCAGAATCTGGCATTGGCTACGTTATTGGTCCGTCTAGCAAAACGAGCAGGCTGTCTGCGCTTAAATTATCACCCCACAAAACAGACGCTCCTGAGCTGATCCCATACAATCAAATTGACCAGCCTGACTTGCATTCTGAAACCGGCCCTCAGTCAGATGATGCCGAAGCGCGAAGCCCTTCAGAGCCTGCTTCCGAACCTACATCGTCGGATTTGTCAGTGAAACCTTGGTGGCATGAGGAAGATGCAAATGAATGATCAGGATCTAAGGTGTTTGGCGCTAGAACAGGATCAGAGACTTAAGCGTATTTGGTTCGACAGACGTGACTCATTGCGCATTAAAAACCGACTTTCTGAAGCTTATGCCGAGTTTCAACATGCGTTATCCTCAAAGACACGCTTTGAAACACCAGGAT
>CAYGUB010000212.1:0-5514 GCA_964352845.1 uncultured Rhodobacterales bacterium
TTGCGGCCCGATTTCAGAAGCTTGGCGATGGGGACGCGGTTGCGTTGTCGGCCTGATAGCAGGCCGACCTTCTTTTGCTGATCGCCGCCCTTGAAGTTAAAGGCCGAGCAATAAGCGCGGCTGTTCATTTGTGCGTCGCCCAGTTGGATAATCTCGCCGCCATCGCTGATTTCTTCCCAGACGGTCGCGTCCGGCGCCAGTGCATCACGCGACTGGTCGACATAGCTCAGCTGGACCGTGTCGCCATATTCCAGCGTCCCCATATCGGGCTCTTCCTGACCTGTCAGCATCCGAAACAGCGTTGATTTGCCCGCGCCGTTCGGGCCGATCACGCCGACGATCCCGCCGGGCGGTAGTGAGAAGCTCAGATCCTCGATCAAAAGCTTGTCACCATAAGCCTTCGAGAGTCCCGTGACCTCGATCACCTTGTTTCCCAGCCTTTGTCCGTTGGGAATAATGATCTGCGCGCGGCCGAGCTTTTCTTTCTCGGATTGACCGGCCATTTCCTCATAGGCGTTGATCCGGGCCTTGGACTTGGCCTGACGCGCTTTTGCGCCGGCGCGGATCCATTCCAGTTCACGCGCGAGCGTCTTTTGCTGCGCCTTGTCCTCTTTGGCCTCACGCTCCAGCCGCTTGGCTTTTTGCTCCAGCCAGCTTGAGTAATTGCCCTCATAGGGAATCCCACGCCCCCGGTCCAATTCCAAGATCCAGCCGGTAATATCATCGAGAAAATACCGGTCATGGGTGACGATCAGACAGGTGCCTTTATACTCGATCAGGTGCTTTTGCAGCCAGGCGATGGTCTCGGCATCGAGATGGTTGGTCGGCTCATCAAGCAGCAACATGTCGGGCTCTTCGAGCAGCAGCTTGCACAAGGCCACGCGCCGCGCTTCGCCGCCCGACAGATTGGCAGGCATCGCATCATCGGGCGGGCAGCGCAGGGCCTCCATCGCAATATCGATCTGCGCGTCCAGATCCCACAGGTTCTGTGCGTCGATCTCGTCTTGCAGCTTGGCCATTTCCTCGGCTGTCTCATCGGAGTAATTCATCGCCAGCTCGTTATAGCGATCAAGGATGTCTTTCTTGGGCTTCACCCCGAGCATCACATTGCCGCGCACATCCAAGCTTTCATCAAGCTGCGGCTCCTGCGGCAGATAGCCCACATGCGCGCCTTCGGCGGCCCAGGCCTCTCCGGTGAAGTCCTTGTCCATCCCGGCCATGATCCGCATCAGCGACGATTTGCCCGAGCCGTTGACGCCCACGACGCCAATCTTCACGCCCGGCAGAAAGTTCAGGCGGATGTTTTCAAATACTTTTTTGCCACCGGGATACTGCTTGGAAACGCCGTCCATGAAATAGACGAATTGATTGGCTGCCATGGGGTACTCCGCACCGAAGGAATGATTTCCTTGGAACTATCCAATCATGGGGCGAAGGGCAATGAGGCTGTGGTCGGCCTGCGTTATTTGCTGCTGCGCTGCAGCCATGAAAACGAAAACCGCCCCAGCTTAAAACGGCCTTAAGACTTGCCATGCAAGACCCACCGTCGACCTGGCAGCTTGGGGCTGGGCAGTAACCGCAAAGCGCAAGGACCGAAACGGATGAGTTTGATACGATTTTTTCGAAATCTCCCCATTGCTGTCAAGCTTCCGCTGAGCATTGTATTGATGACCTTTACAGTCTCTGGGGCAACGGTGATCTATGGCTATATGACCGCCGTCAAAATCGTCGAGACAAGTACCAGGGAACGGTTCGAATACCGCATCGCGGGGTTTCAGAAACGGCTGGAGGCTTTGGGCACAGGTCTCGAAGGCGATATGCGCAGTTTGGCAAGCTCGCTCAATACCGCTCAGGCCATCCAGCGATTTTCTTTCAGTTTCTCCTCGGTCGCGGATGATCCGAAGGAGTACCTGAAAAAATGGTATATTGAGGATAACCCCCATCCGACCGGCGAAAAGGACAAGTTGCAATTTGCCAAGGACGGATCGACCTATTCGATCATTCACGAGCAAGTCCATACCGGCTTCCGCACCCATCAGATCGAGAACCGCTATTACGATATCTTCCTGTTCAATACCAATGGCGATCTTATCTATTCGGTCTTCAAGGAACAGGATTTTGCAACGAATTTTCTGACTGGGCCTTACGCTGATAGCGGGCTTGGGGATGTCTTGCGCGCAAGCCTCGAAGGTGAGCCGGGCGTCACGCATTATTCCGACACAGCACCTTACGCGCCGAGCAATGGTGACTATGCTACCTTCATGGCAGCGCAGGTTCTGGATTCGAACGGAGAGCTGGTCGGCGCCGTCGCATTCCAGCTACCCAAAGAAAGGATGGCCGAAGCGTTTGACGTGGCCGGGGGAAATGAGGGGACCAGTCGGTCCTATCTGACGCGAAACAGCGTCTATTTCGTTGATGGCGCGTCCACAGAACAAAGTGAGAATGACGCGCTCCCACAGGTGCAGGCGGCTACCGCAGGCGAGACGGGCTATTTCCCTGACACGATCGGGCTGAACGGTCAGCCTGTGGTGGCGGGGGCAACGTCGGTGACGCTTTTTGACCGGGACTGGGGGCTGGTGACCGAACAGGATCAGGCGGAAGTCTATGCCGAAGCCGCGGAGCTCAAGCGCGCTTTGATTTTCGAGCTTTTGGTGCTTCTGGCCGTCGTTGGTGTCCTGGGCGTCCCCATCGCGCGGAGCATCACCAAGAGAATCAAGGCAATGGGCGACGCTGTCGGACATATTGCCGATAAGAACTACAACGAGCCTGTGCCCGATGCGAACAGATCTGATGAGATCGGCGAGATTGGACAAAAGCTCAGCGAATTGAAAGACAAGCTTCAGGCGGCCGATCTTGCGGATCAAAAGCTTGCCGCGCAGCAGGCCGAACAGCAAAAGGTCGTTGATCACCTGCGCGAGGGGTTGAGCGCCTTGTCCAAGCAAAACCTGTCCCATCAGATAGAGGCAACCTTCAGCGAAGAATATGAGCCGTTGAGACATGACTTCAACGAAACGGTTACCTCGCTGTCCAACGCGATCCAGCTGGTCGTCGAGAACGCCAACAAGCTTGGCATTGGCGCGGGCGAGATTTCGCAAGCCTCGGATGATCTGTCGCATCGGACCGAACAGCAGGCAGGCACGCTGGAGGAGACCGCCGCGTCGTTGCATCAGCTGACCCAGAGCGTCAAGGCCTCGGCTGAGGGCGCCAAGGAGGTCGCGCTGATCGTCGAGCGCGCCAACGAGAATGCTGAGGAGAGCGGCAAGGTTGTTGACCTTACTGTTGATGCTATGGGGCAGATCCAGAACTCTTCCGAGCAGATTTCTCAGATCATCAAGGTGATTGACGATATCGCGTTCCAGACCAATCTGCTGGCGCTCAATGCCGCTGTCGAGGCCGCGCGGGCAGGTGATGTCGGCAAGGGCTTTGCCGTGGTGGCCTCCGAGGTTCGCGGGCTGGCGCAAAGGTCATCGGATTCCGCCAAGGAGATCAAACTTCTGATCGACGAAAGCGCAAATCACGTCACAAACGGTGTTGATCTGGTCGGCAAGACCGGAGATGCGCTGCGCTCCATCGTGGATCAGGTGTCCAATATCTCGGGACATATCAGCGAGATCGCCGAAGGTGCGCAGGCGCAATCCACCGGGCTGGACGAGATCAATCAGGGCGTGAACCAGCTTGATCAGGTAACCCAGCAAAATGCCGCAATGGCAGAGGAAGCGCAGGCCGCAAGCCATTCGCTGCAGGCCGAATCCACGCGTCTGATCAATATCGTCACGGCGTTTGAGCTGCCCAACAGCAAAACGATTGTGGCTGCCACGCGTCCCGCGCAAAGCCCGGCTGCTGCCCCCGCTGATAGCGGGCCGCGCCCTGCTCCGCGCTCGGTGCCGGATACGCCCCGGGAGCCGGCGCAGGCCAATGATACGGCTCAGCAATGGGATCGTGACCTCAAAAGCGATGCACCCCTTGAAGAAGATGCGCATGTCGATGCGCAAACTGATCGTCCTGTCGCGAAGGTCTTTGCCAAAAGCGGCCCGGGGGGTGAGGCGCTTGATCCGGTATGGGAGGAATTCTAGCTCGATCAGCAGTTGCCCGTTTGACATTCCCGCGCCTGATGGGGCAGGCACGGAGCATGCAAACGGGGTGAGAGATGCGAAGCGGCCTTCCTTTTGGCGCCCTGGGTCTGGGCGCAGGTCAGAAAATCGGGCTGCTCGGCGGGTCGTTCGATCCGGCGCATATGGCGCATCTGATGATCAGCCGCGAAGCGATCAAACGCTTCGATCTGGATTGGGTCTGGTGGCTCGTCTCTCCGGGCAATCCACTGAAACAAGATGACCCGGCCTCGCTGGAGCGACGCTTGAGCCATGCGCGCGGGTTCGTGGATGACCCGCGCATCGTGATCACCGATATAGAGCGGCACCTTGGCACGCGCTACACCGCCAGAACCCTCGCGGCGCTCACGCAAAGCTACCCGCATCTGCGGTTCACCTGGCTGATGGGTTCGGACAATCTTGCGCAGTTTCATCACTGGCGTCACTGGCAGGCGATCATGGAGATGCTGCCGGTGGGCGTTCTTGGCCGCCCGGGTTCACGCATGGCTGCCCGCCTTTCACCCGCAGCGCGAAGCTATGCCCGTCAGCGGCTGCCAGGTACGGCAAGCAAGCTGCTCAGCCAAAGCGATGCGCCGGTCTGGTGCTTTGTCGATGTGCCGCTTGATCCGACCTCCTCGACCGCGATCCGCGCCCGCGGTGGCTGGGGTTAGCGCGCGGGCCGCAGTACCAGGGCCGCGAGGCCGGAACCAAATATCAGCGCCAGACCTGTCACCGCCACCCAATCGGGCAAGTGGCCGAAGACCGCCCAGCCGAGCACGGTTGCGCTGAGCAGTTGCATATAGACAAAGGGCGCGAGCCGTGAGGCCGGTGCCTCGCGATAGGCGAAGACGATCAACAGATTGCCCAGCAGCGATGCCAGTACCGAAAGGGCCATTGGGCCGGCCAGCGAAAGGCTCACCTCCGGGAAGGCCGTTGCGCCGAACGGGGCAAGTACAATTCCGCCGATCAACAATTGCGAGCCCAGCAGCACCTTGGGTTGTGCCACGTCCGACAGCCAGCGCGATGCGGTCAGAAAGCTGCCGTAGAACACCCCCGCCAACGCGGCCCATATCAACCCGGGCGTCATGCCAAAGCCCGGCTTGACGACCAGCAGCACGCCCAGAAAGCCCAGCGACAGTAATGCGCTGCGTGCCAGTGTGACGCGTTCTCGCAACAGCCAGACCGACAGGCCGAAGCTGACCAGCGGGCCTATGAAAAAAGCTCCGAAGACAGAGGCCAGCGGCTCGGTCCGCAGCGCCGTCAGTATGCAGCACAGCGTGGCCACCTGCAGCAGGCTGCGCAACCAGATACGTGGATCAGACAGGACAGCACCCAGCGCTGCGCGACCGATAAACGGCAGCAGGATCAGCGCACCAAGCGCCAATCGGCTCCACGCCACAAAGATCGGCGAGACACCGGCCGAGAC
>CAYGUB010000213.1:0-1974 GCA_964352845.1 uncultured Rhodobacterales bacterium
ATGTCGGTGAAGGTGCCACCGCGATCTACCCAAAATTGCCACATGAGACAGTTCTCCTTTGTTTGCAGCCCTCGGGCCGCAGTCATCTTCACAGCTCAATTTGATGCAGGCGCTAGTCGACTGCGTTCGGCAGCCACAACGCGATGCCGGGAAAGGCGATCAGTGCAAAGGCCATTGCGAGCATTGTCAGGCAATAGGGCAGCGCGCCCAGCATCACCTCGTTGAGGCTGCCGGATTTGCGCGCGCCTTGGACGACGTAGAGGTTCAGGCCCACCGGCGGGGTGATCAGCGCCATTTCGATCAGGACAATCATCAGGATGCCGAACCAGATCACGTCATAGCCTTGTGCCAGGACCATTGGCACGATGATCGGGATGGTGACCACCATCAGCGACAGGGTTTCGATGAAGAAGCCCAGCACGATGTAGATCACAACCACCACAAAGATGAAGCCAAGCGGGGATAGGCCCAGGCCCTCCAGGAAGGTCGTCAACTCGCGCCCCAGACCTGCGGAGGACAGTGTGAAGTTCAGGAAGGAGGCACCGATGATGATCAGCATGATCATCGACGTCACCTTGATGGTGCCCAACAGGCTTTCGCGCATCATTGCCCAGTTCACGCCTCTGAAGGCCAGCGCGATCAGGAGCGCACCCGCAACGCCGACAGCCGCAGCCTCAGTTGGGGTGGCCCAGCCACGATAAATCGAGCCCACGATCAGCGCGAACAGGATCAGGATCGGGATCAGGTCAACCAACGCGCGCGCCATTTGTAAAAACGGAAAGACCCGGCGGTTGCCGCCCAGTTCCGGGCGGATCGTGCAGATGATCGCTGTGATCACGAGGAACGCCAGTGCAAGGCCCAGCCCCGGGATCAACCCGGCCAGGAATAGCTGCGGGATCGAAGATTGCGTCAGGAACCCATAGACGATCAGGTTGATCGACGGCGGGATCATAATGCCCAGCGTGCCGCCCGCGGCAATCGCGCCGGAAAACAGTTTCGGGTCATAGCCCAGTTTTTCGGCCTGCGGCATGGCGACAGTCGCGACGGTCGCCGCCGTCGCAACGGAGGACCCGGAGGTGGCCGAGAACATCGTCGCTGTCGCCACATTGGCATGGACCAGCCCACCCGGCAGCCAGCTGACCCAGCGATCAAGGGCGGCATAAGTGCGCCCCGCGACGCCGGACCGGACCAGAATTTCACCCAGCAAAACAAAGAAGGGGATCGCGATCAGTGTGGCGGAACTGGACGATGACCAGACCATGTTCCCCAACGCGCGGCTGAGCGGGAAGTTGGAATAGAAATGATCAACGCCAAAGCCGAGAAGGAACAGCACGATACCCACGGGAATCGACAGGGCCAGAAGGGCTAAAAGCCCGGCGGAGACATAGGTAATCATTTCAGCATGTCCTGTTCTGCGAATGCGCCAATGAAGGGTTCGGTTTCCGCGCCACGTCCGCGCATAAACAGGCTGATCGCCGCAAGGGTGACAAGGCAGGACATCACGGCAAACCAGAGCCATCCGGCGAACCACGGGATCTGCACCCAAGCCAGCGGGGTTGCCAGCGGTGTGTTGGCACGGCTGCCGTTTTCAATGGCGCGCGCCACAACCGGCCAGCATTTCAGCGCAATCGTGACGACGACTGCCGACATGACGACCATCGAGAAGACATCGAACAAGGCGCGCATTGTGCCCTGGGTGCGCGAGCGCACAAGGTCGATGCGAATGTGCCCAAGCTCGAGCAAGGCATAGGCCATGCCCCAGGAGCTGACGAGCGCCATCGCGTAGCCCGCCAACTCCTCGGAGCCGCCAAAGGACGCATGGACCTGACGCAGCGCAATATCCGCCACCACGAAGCCGGCCATCCCCAAAAGCCCGAGGCCCACGATCATCGCAATCGTCCGGTTCAGTTTCCTGAGGGTATTGATCAGCGTCAGTTCCATGTTTTGCGTCCCTTAGCCTGTTTTGATCTTACT
>CAYGUB010000213.1:1984-5489 GCA_964352845.1 uncultured Rhodobacterales bacterium
ATCTTACTCGATCGTCACGCCCACGACCTGACCCACGCTTTCATTCCAGCGCATGGCCCAGTCGCCGCCCGCACGTTCTGCCCAATCGGGCAGGACTTCACCGATCAAAATCGCGCGCGCGCCTTCGAAATCGGCGTCGGAAATCTCGACCAGCGTCATGCTGCGGGCCTCACCGGACGGACATGCGCCGTTGCCGGTCAGGCAGGCAATGTCATTGACAAGCGCGTCTTGCGCGCTGGCCCAGGCGGGTTCTTCGAAATCAGCGGAGATTGTGGTGCGGATCGTGTCCTGATCCTCGGCGCTCAGGCTCGCCCATTTGTCGGCGTTCATTGCGGTGACGACGTGGTCCCAGCCGCCCAGCGGGATGGGCAGAAGATGGGTCGACACTTCCCACCAGCCGGCGGAATAGCCCGAGCCTGCGCCGGTCACGGCACAATCCACAACGCCGTTCTGGAGTGCGCCCGGCACTTCAGAGAAGGACACGTTCACGCCTTCCGCGCCAAGCGCTTCAAGGAAGAGTGCTGTCATACGGCCCGACGCGCGGATCTTGAGGCCTTCGAGGTCGGAAAAGCTCCCGATCTCGGCGTTACAGAACACGACCTGCGGCGGGTAGGGGGCAATCGCCAACACTTCGGCGTTGAACCGGTCGCGGTAGATGTCGGCCACCATCGGGCGGGCGGCATCGACCATTGCGCGGGCTTCATCGGCGGTCAACGCCAGCAGCGGCACGTCGAGACCTTCGAGTTCCGGCGCATCGCCCACTGCGTAATCGGCGACAGTCATGGCGACATCATAGACGCCCTGACCCAGCAGCGGATAGATCTCCGAAAGGCCCAGACCCATCTGGTTGTGCGTGGTCAGTTCGACGTTGAAATCACCCGCAGCAGGCAGGGCTTCGGACCAGTAGGGCGCTTCATACTGGCCGTGCAATGGCAGGCTCGACCAGCTGCCGACGACCGAGAGGTCTTCGGCAAGCGCCGGGGCCGCCAGCGCGGAGGTGGCGAGAAGTGTCGTCAAAATGCGTTTCATGTGGTGTCTCCTTGTTGGTTGGGGTCAGTGTAAATTGTCGTTTCGGCATCCTCAGCGACATCCGTGATCAGCATGTGACCGGGCGCGTGAGTGATGCAGATCGGCAGCCGCGCCGCCTTGAGGACGTTCTGGGGTGTAACGCCACAGGCCCAGAACACTGGCACTTCGCCGGGTCTGATGTCGACGGGATCGCCATAGTCGGGCTTGCTCAGATCCGCGATGCCGAGGGCGTCAGGGTCGCCGACCGCAATGGGGCCCCCGTGGGCCTGCGGATATTTCGCGCTGATGGCGCGGGCGTCTTCGATCTGGTCTGCGCGCAACGGGCGCATCGTCACGACCATCTGTCCGCCAAACCGGCCAGCCGGTACAAGGTCGATACTGGTGCGAAACATCGGTACATTGCGGCCCATTTCGATATGTCGAACGGGAATGCCCGCCCGCATCAGCGCATTCTCGAAGGTGAACGAACACCCCAAGGCAACGGTCACCAGATCATCGGTCCACAGGCTGGTGATGTCTGTCACCTCCTCGGCGAATTCACCGTGGCGAAACACCCTGTAGCGTGGCACATCCGTGCGGATGTCGATGTCACGCCCGAGGGTCGGCAGCATCGGATTGCCCGTATCGCCCACCCCGACAATCGGACAGGGCTTGGGGTTGCGCTGGCAAAACCGCAGGAAGTCAAGCGCGTAAACCTCCGGCAGGATCGCGAGGTTGCACTGGAGTTTCCCGGCCGCCAACCCGGAGGTATGGCCGCCGTGGTCGCCCGCCCGAATGCGCTTGCGAATGGCGCTTCCAGACAACTGAGAGGCGTCGGTTTTGGTGGCTGGTTGCATAACCATGTGATCCCCCGTGTGCGTTTCACAAAACCATCACATGGACAATTTATCCATTCAAATTATCATTCTCTATCAATGGTGATAGAATAATTGAAACTATTGCGGATATAGTCTGTGCCACTCCACCGCCACGTCACGCGCGATTTCCGCACTGGTTTCGACAAGAAAGCTGCGCGGTTCGGCCAGATAGGACGCGGTGAACTCCAAGGGCGGGGGCACGAAGCCGGGATTGAACTCTTCCACCTCCTGCGCTTCAAGGTGGGGCACAGCCAGCACGCGCGGATGCGGACCAACCGCGATCCCCGCCGCGATCATCTTGAGGCTCGCCGACAGCGACGCCGACGAAAAGACCCGCGTTTTAGGTCCGATCCGCCGCGCCAGCTCCGATGTCAATTCACGGTAGGGCCGCGTCTGGGTCGAATAGGAAATGATCGGCGTTTCGGACAGATCGACCGCGCCCATTCCAGCGGCTTTGTACCAATGCAGATCGAACTCGGGCAGCGCGATGTTCTTGACCGAAAACTCCGACACCGGCCCCATCAGAAAGGCGAGGTCAAGGCGCCGCTCCAACAAGGACGCGCGCAGATTGATCGAGATATCGACCGTCAGATCGACGTTGACCCGCGGATATTGCGTACTGAAGGCTTGAATGAACGCAGGCAACCACGCCTGCGCAATCGTCTCGGATGCGCCGAGCCTGAGCAGCCCTGCGGTTTCGGCGGGGTTCGCGATACGCTGTTTGATCTCTTCCTCGACGAACAACATTTGTTCGGCATAGCCCAGAAGCTGCTGTCCCTTCTTGGTCAGGACAAGATCACCCGGTCCGCGCTCGAACAGCTTGGCTTGCAGCTCGTCTTCGAGATTTGCGATCCGCGTCGACACGGCAGGCTGAGAAAGGTGCAAACGATCCGACGCTTTACGGAAGCCGCCGAGGCGGGCAACCCAAAGAAACGTGCGGAGTTGTTCAAAGGTCATGGGCATTCAACAGATTTATCATCCAGAACGCAAAATGATCACATGTTTTGAATTGGTACCACTGGAAACTTATAGTCCCCGCATTGAATTTCCGGCACAGCAGGATGGTGAGACAGCCGCCGCTGTATCGGCTGGCATGGGGCAAATTGATATGGAAGCTGTCGGGTGAGCCTGAAACACTTGCATGATTCGTACGGTATCCACGACCAATTCTCAGCAATCCGCGTTGCGGGCGGTGTCGTATCAAGACGAATGGTGACATCGCCTTTGATCACATCAAGCGTGCTGGAGGATGCCGTGGGAACAGGCTGGGCCAACGCGGCAGGTGCCGCAATCTCAACAGGCAGAAAGTCCATGCCCGTCAAATCGACTGATCACGCTTACCATCCGCCCGGCGCGGCAACCTTGCCAGAGACCCGCGTGTCGCTCACATCGAGAAACTCCCCAAACACCGAAGAAGCCTCTGGATCGCGGATCAAGCAGTATGACGTAACTGCGGGGGCAGCGGACCGCTTACTTTGTGTCACCAGATCGGTTGACCTTACGCACCGTGACTCATCGCTGTCGGCGACATTCTCAGGTCACGGCAAATCTGCTTGATCGACTTCCCTTCGACAAAAAATGCGCGCCCGATCTTCGCAATCGTTTCCACAACCAACATC
>CAYGUB010000214.1:0-5460 GCA_964352845.1 uncultured Rhodobacterales bacterium
ATCTTTGATTTCAGGCAGTGTTACGTGATTCAGGTTTTTCGCATGACGCTCTAGCAGCCAAATCGGGCCCGGTCGAAAGAGAACGCGTCCGGTGCCTTGCATCTGTTAAGTCGGTAGGGAACCGCGCCTGAGGCCAGTCCGAAGGGATCGCCGCCAAGCCGTGCGATGATCGTCTTTTGCGATAGCTCCAGCGACTGGCAGGCAAAACGACCGCCGGATCTCTTTGTGACCGGGTTGTAGCTGCGCTGTGGATGCCGCCAGCATAGCGCGCGTGTTCCGGCGACGGTGTCGCGCTTCCAGTCTTCCTTAACGCCGACACTGTTTCCGGGATACCAAAGCCAGGCCCGTCCGCCCGAGGCGAGATAGTTGACCTGATAGCCATGCGCCCGTGAAAAGCTCAGATAGGTGAATCCGGCTTGCGGGTAATTGGGGAACTGTATCTCACGCGCCGCAACTTCCGAGACGGCCGATTGCCGGGATGAGCCGCAGGAGACCAGTGTCAGTGCGGCCAGCAGGATGATGAAGATCTTTTGCATTGCCTTCATCTCCCTCAACAATCCAGCTGGACACTGAAAGCCTTGATCCCGGCGGTCTTGGCCTTCACGCCCTGATAGTTGAGCGTCCCTTTGCTGGCGCCCACCGTCGACAAGATCCCGATATTATGCGTAGCGCTGCAACCGGTATGGGCTTTTGCCACCTGCTCCAGCTCAGACGGCCCGAAGGCGAAGCCATCATTGCGCGGCGCGATATAGGCTTTCTGTCGGTCGGGGTGAACCGCGATCTCATAGGGGTTGCCTTGATAGGTCATGTTCTGCCGCGTCTTCCAGACGCCTGCGACCTCTTTGCGGATCGTGGCAAGACGCGCCTTACGGCTGGCATCCGATTCCAGTTCAATCTGTCTGCCGTCATCCAGCACGAGGATGCGCGGCTCGTCGCTGGTGCAAGCGGAAATAGCGATCAGGCAAATGGCAAATAGGGGAAGATGGAAACGCAAAGTGACCTCAATCATCTGTCTGATGCGCAGAAATAACCCGCGCTTGACTGAGGGAGGTAAGCTGTCAATTAGGACAGAATGAGCCGGGAAAGAGGTGTTTTCGCCACAATCGGCGCCAGCGCGTGACCGACCGGCCTTAAGCGTTTATGCCCGTCGCCCTGTCCCGCGCGCCCTGTCAAAAAGCGCGCGGCAGCAGCGGTCTCAGCCCGGCAGTTTTGCCTTGCGCAGATAGGGCAGCACGGTCTCAAATTCGCCGAATTTCGCTTTCGCATCCGCGTCGCTGACCGTGGCGGGGATAATCACGTCCTGACCAACCTGCCAATTGGCGGGCGTTGCCACGCCCTTTGCGGCCGTCTGCAAGGCATCAAGCGCACGAAGCACTTCTGCAAAGTTGCGGCCGACCGTCATCGGATAGGTCATCGACAGTTTGAGCTGTTTATCCGGCCCGATGATAAAGACCGAGCGTACGGTGGCCGAATCCGCGGGCGTCCGCCCATCGGGCAGGTAAGCCTCGGCGGGCAGCATGTCGAAGGCCTTGGCGACCTCCAGCCCGTCATCGGCGATGATCGGGAAATCCGCAGCGGTTCCGGCGACATGTTCGATATCGCCTTTCCATTTCTTGTGATCTTCGACCCCGTCCACGGAGACGCCAATCACTTTCGTGCCGCGCTTGGCCCATTCGTCCGACAGCTGCGCCACGGCACCGAATTCGGTCGTGCAGACCGGGGTGAAATCCTTGGGATGCGAAAACAGGATCGCCCAGGCGTCCCCGATCCACTCATGCAGGCTGAAGCTTCCCTGATCGGTCTCGACGGTTAGATCCGGGATCGTGTCGTTAATTCGCAGGCTCATGGCAATATTCCTCGCTCAGACATCCATGGCAATGACTTAAGCCATGCTTGCGCCACGTTCAACGGAGCTGCATCAAAGAACGCGCTGAGACCCTTATTCCAGACGATCGAGAAAGGCGGGATGTTTGCGATGTTTCAGCATCCGTGTCATCACGAGATAAAATAGCGCAACACCGCTCATGAAAGCGCCTGTGCCAACCAAAACGGCATTGCCGCTCACCCACTCAATCAGTGCAGTCATAATATTTCCGTTCTCAAACCAGTTTCATCCCTGACGACTTATAAAATGATTGCGGCGTATTTTCGGCGCTTCTGCCCAAATAGCGCCCTTCTTCGCGCCATCCGGCCTATCGGTTCAGCGCCGCGACATGGCGGACAGCCTGTGCCATGCGCGCGGCGGTATCGCGCCATCGCGGCAGCCGGGCCCCCTTGGCGGCGGAGGCCACGGCAAGCGTCTCGCGCAAGGCGGGATCGATCAGCAAATTGCGCAACCCCTCCCCGAAGGCTTGGGCATCATCCACCGAGACCAGCATCCCCACCCCGCCGACCGTGTCGGGCACTGCGCCGGTCTTGCAGGAGATAATGGGAAGCCCGCGCAACATGGCCTCCCCGAAGACCATCCCGTAGCCCTCATAACGCGTGGCCAGCGCGAAGATCGTGGCGGCTGCGAATTGATGATCCAGCGCCTCTTGCTCCAACTCGCCAAGAAAGGCCACGCGCTCTTCAAGCCCCAGCGCAGCGCGTTGCGCCATCAGCGCATCCGCGACAGACCTGTCATGCGCCTTGCCAATGATCCGCGCTTCCCAATCCAGATCCCTGATCTGCGCCAGCGCCTCCAGCAGGATGTCATGCCCCTTGCGCTGTGCCAAAAGCCCGACAGAGAGGATCAGGGGTGGATCGCTTGGCCGGAAGCGTGTCTCGGGACGCCTGAAACCGGGCTCGGCAATGGTGATCCGCCCGCGTGGCACGTCGAACCGCCCGATCAGCACTTCGGCGGTATGCGGGCTTGGGACGACCACGTGATCGACCTCGCGCAAGGCAGCTGCCTCGTTTTGCAACAGGAAGGCCGCGCGCGCCTGCGTCAGACCGGTTTCAAGGCCAAGCGGGTGGTGGATCATAGCAATCTTGGGCGCGTGGATCGTGATCAGCGCGGCGGGGTCGATGCCCCCGGCGATAAACCCGTCCAGAATGATCACCTGCTCGCGCGGGACCGCCTGCAGGGCGCGGATTGCCGCCCGCATATCGTCGGCGTTCGGATCGGGGAAACTGTCGGGAAGCTGCAGATGCGCCGTGGCGCAGCCGATCTCGTTGAGCGCGCGCAGCACCTGCGCCTCATAGATGAACCCGCCGGTCCGCCTGTGCATATCGCCCGGAATCGCGAAAACGGCCTCTGTCATCGGCTCAATTGCTCCCTTGCGTAATGGCTCAGGACACGCCGTTCCAGCCGCTCAACCAGCAGGTAGCAGATCACGGCGACCAGCGCCAAGACGGCCGTGGCGCTCCAGAGCATGTTGTAATTCGATGTGGTCGCGGTCAGCGCCATCAGATTGCCGATACCCTTGCCCGTGGCCAGCCATTCCGTCGTCGTCGCGGCCAGCAGCGCCGCCGGGATCGCCATACGCGCGGCTGCAAAGAAGGCGGGCCACATGGCGGGGATCTGTGCCCAGATCAATACGCGAAACCGGCTGGCCCCGTAGCTTTGGAACACATCAGCCACCTGTCCGGGCATCTGCCGCAACCCCTGGGCGCAGGCCACCAGTGTCGGAAAGAAGATCATGACGGCCACGATGCTGACAGTGCCAAATGTGCCGCGCCCCAGTGCCAGAACCAGCAGCGGCGCCGTCGTGATGATCGGAACAGCCCGCAGGGTTACAGCCAGCGGCAGAACGGCCCCGGCCAAAACGGGCGCCAAAGCGACCACCATGGCAAGCCCGGCACCCATGGCAAGCCCGGCCAGATAGCCCATCGCGGTCAGCGACAGGGTCTGCAACAGGGCCGCAAACAGCGTCTCCCGCGCCTGCGCTGCATCACTGCCGCTGACAAGATAGCTCCAGACATCCCCGGGGCGTTTGGCGAAAAAGCTGTTGAGCCCGAAGATATCCATCGCACCCTGCCACAGCAAAAGGACCAACACGCAGATGCCGAGCCCTCCGGCCAATCGTGACCAAAACCCGCGCGACGCGCCTTTCGGCCGGTTGGAGAGCAGCAAGGCCGGGCGGTCCGGCGCCAGCCAGACTGCCATCCGCCCAAACAGCGAATAGGCCAGCATCGAGATCGCTGTGGCCAGCAAAGCAATGGACCAGCTTGCGGTGACGTCCAGCCCGCGCATCGCTTGCAAGGTCAGAACGCCCAGACCTTGCTCGGCCCCCGTGAACTCGCCCACCATCGCACCCAGAAAGGCTACGGGGGCTGCAATCTGGAGACCCGCGATCAGGTACGGGATGCAGGCGGGCGCACGCATATGGATCAGCTCTGACCAGCGGCCCCGCCCATAGGTAGCGTTCAGGTCCGACCAGCTTTGCGGAATGGCGCGCAGGCCCACCAACATGGCCAGATAGGTTGTGTAATAGACCGCGAGCGCCGCCAGAGTGACCTGCGGGCCCGCTCCGGGGCCAAACAGCACGCGTAGAATAGGACCCGTGGCCACAAGTGGCAGGCAGAAGACCAGCAGAGCCAGCATCGTGATGGCGCGCTCGGACCGTGGCAACCAGAAGGCAAAGGCAGCAAGCAATACAGCAACCAGATTGCCAATGACAAAACCTGCAATCGCCGCAGAGGTCGTAGCCCAGGTCGCGCGCGCCAGACGCCCGGTGTTGTCCCAAAGGTGCTGCGCGACATCCCAGGGGCCCGCGATCACGAAACTGCCGGGATAGAGCCGCGCGAGCCCCTCCCAAAGCGCGAGGATCACAAACGCCAACAGGATTGGTCTGACGCGCCTCACACTTTAGGCCACAGCGCGGCGCAGCGCTTCATTGACGCGCCCTGCCGTCTCATCGGTCGCACCGGCGGGGATATCTGCGATGATCCGCGCGGGCCGTGGCGACATCACCAGAATACGGCGCGACAGGGCCACCGCCTCCCGCACCGAATGGGTGACGAGCAGCGTCGTCGAGCCCGTCTCCCGCCACAGCGCGGGAAGCTCCCCGTTCAGGCGATGGCGCGTGATCGCGTCCACGGCCCCGAAGGGCTCATCGAGCAGCAGCAATTCCGGCTCGGTGATCAGGCAGCGGGCAATTGCCGCGCGTTGCCGCATACCCCCCGACAGCTCGGACGGGCGCCGGCCAGCAAAACCGCCAAGGCCGACAAGCTCGATCAGCCGATCAATCCGCTCAGGATCTGCAGGTTTGCGCGCCAGTTTCAGCGCCAGCGCAATGTTGGACGCGACAGAGCGCCAGGGCAGCAGCGACGCGTCCTGAAACGCAATCGCGAGCCCACCCCGCCGGGCAAGCTGCAACGGGCTTTGCGTGCCGATACTGATTGTACCGGTGCTGGGCGTCTCAAGCCCCGCGATCATGCGCAACAGCGTGGACTTGCCGCAGCCAGAGGGGCCGACGATAGCCGTTATCTCACCCGCCTCGAACACCAGATCGGCCTGCGCCACGGCCTCGACCCGGT
>CAYGUB010000215.1:0-5441 GCA_964352845.1 uncultured Rhodobacterales bacterium
CACTGTCAAGCGCATCGGGGCCCGCAAGCTCTACAGAGAGCTTGCGGATGTCTTGTGCGTCGGTAATTATAAAGCCGCCCGCGTCATCACTTTCCAGCGTGCCGCCAAGCACGGCGACGTAAGATGCGCCCAGCTTGTTGACCATGGCTTGATAGCTTTCGTCCTGAACGGCGATCCGGATGCTTTCTTCGGTCACTGCCCATGCGATATCCTGCGGGCATTCCGGGCTCAGGCAAAGCATCTGGCGCGATGGCACCTCGACCAGGCCAAGCGAGGATTCAATCTTGATCGTTTCGCCGTTGTAATCGACGATTTCACCGCTGACACTGATCAATCCATCGAGAGACTGCAGCTCGACCGACTGTGCATGCGCGCCATGAGCAAAGGCCAGGCATAGAAGTGCAGTCGCGGTTCGGGGGATCGATGGGTAAGTGGACATTTTACGGCGCTTTTCTTTCCAAGGAGACTGTCGACGTGAATGGCAATCTTCTCTCGTTTTATTTTGAGACATAAATGAGGCTAATCGTTGTTCTTCTTTGGAACCCTAGCGATATTGGAGACAATGGAAAAGTGTATCCGGTCACGACTGCCTTCGGCTTTGCTATCACGTGGCGTCAATTGCGCAAACACCACCTGTCCGCGCGCCAGCGCAGATATGGCCGCGAAAGTGCCGCAACACTGAGATTTCTGCCCGCACAATAAACGAGCAACACGCAATTAATCTGGGTGAATTCCCTGGCGTTAACCTAGGATTTGAACCGATCGGCGAAAAAATCTACCATTTGGCTGACCATCTGATCTCCGCGCCCGTCGTCGCGGGCAGCCGACAAGGCCTCCAGCGCCGAGCGTGACATCAGGCTCTCTACCCCGGCATCATCAGCCATCTGCGCATAATAGCCCACATCCTTCGCAGCATTCTTGATCGCGAAAGCCAGTTGCGCCGGGTCACCATCAACGCCGTAGCCCTTGACGAAATCCATCATGCCGGAATGCAAGGGCCCGGCGGACATGACATCATAAAGCGCCTTGCGGTCGACCCTTTGCCTGTCGGCCATGGCAAACGCCTCTGCCATTGCATTGGCCACGGTCATGCCAAAGAAATTGTTGATCAGCTTGATCGTATGGCCCGAGCCGAGCGCGCCGAGGTAAAAGACATTCTCTCCCAGATCATCCAGCACGGGCTTGACCTTGGTGAAGGCATCGCTGTCACCCGCGCACATGATATTGAGCAAACCGTCCTTGGCATGGGCAGGTGTCCGGCCAAGCGGCGCATCAAGATAGGCCCCGCCCGCCGCAGAGGTCTCATCACCCAGCGCCCGGGTTGAGGCGGGCAGCGAAGTTCCAAAATCGATCACGACCGCACCGGGGCGCAGACCGGCCAGAACACCATCGGGGCCGCGCATCCGGCCTTCGACCTGCTCGGAGGTGCCCATGCACAGCATGATGATCTCGCACTCGCGCGCCATTTCCTTTGCGGAGCCCGCCTCGCGCGCGCCCCGTGCGATGGCGGCATCGATATAGGTGCGATCGCGATTTCCAAGTACCACAAGCTCGTGGCCCTGATCGAGCAGCCGCCCGGCCATAGCGCCCCCCATCAAGCCAAGTCCGATAAATCCGATCGTCATCTTTTCATCCCTTCGAGTATCATGTCTGCCCCTTGTCGCCCCAGCTCATCGCTGCATTTTGCCCCTGCCCCATTGCCGCCACTGCAAATCGCAACCCGATCGCTCAGACGCGCAATCTCCGGTTTGCGGTCCTTGGTCCATGTTGTCACACAGGCCTCCATGGAAACTGCACGAATGTCCAGCCCGGGCATGAGCGTGTGGAATATCTGGACCAGCATATCGCGGATCTCGGGCGAGCCACCGGCGCGGAACCAGTCCCCGATCGCCTGCTCGCCATGCAGCTCGATATCCACCGGATCACCGCCCAGCTTTATGTAGATCTTGCCATCGGGGTAGCGGATCGGCGGCAGCAGGTAGCAATGCGCATCGCTTTCAAAGACCAGCGAGGGCATCGTGTCGAGCCGCGCGGCCTGGGCCTCGTCAATCTCGAAGAACACGACGGTCCGCTGATAGACCTCCAGTTGAGGCACACGGCCCAGAAGCATATCGCTCATCGCACCTGCCGCGACCAGAACCCGGTCCGCCCGGATCGTCTGATCCTGTGTCACGATCTGGACATGATCGGGCCGCTCCTTGAAGCCGGTGACAATCTCCCTCAGGACACGCGCGCCATGGCGGCGCGCGGCCTCAGTCTGGGCTGCGACCAGATTGCGCGGGGAGACGTGACCCGCGCGGCCCGGCTCATAGAGCCCGCTGAATCCGTTGTGAAATGCAAAATAGGGAAACCGCGCCCGCAGACCCGCGCAATCAAGCGCCTCGCTCTGGACGCCATGCTCTGCGGCGGCCTGCCGGACCCGGTCAATATAGGGATCGCTTCCCGCCATGAGCGCGCCGGCCTCGGTGAAGAAAGAGATGCCGCTTTCGCTCTCGATCTCATCATAGCGCGCAATCGCGGCCTTGCTCACACCGACCCAGTAGGGATCGAGCGCATTGTGACGCGTGATCCGCCCCTCATCATAGTGAGACGCAAAGACCCCGCGATGCGCCCGTTTGTCATCCGGCTCATCAGGGCCGATCAACACAACCTCGTGGCCCGCTTTTGCAAGGTGGCGCGCTGCGGCCGAGCCGAACAATCCACGCCCCAGAACGGCAATCACTCGGCCACCTCAAAACTGCGCCGGGCGGCGGTTTTCTGGATCTCGTAGATTGTGAACTCATCGACCGGAAGCGGCTGCGGGATGCGCGCGCCAATGCTGTCCACACGCGGGGTCAGGGTCGGGGTGCCGCAAAGCATGCGGGCGTTGTACTCTTCGATCCCATTCCATTTGGTCATCGAGCCCATGATCGGGAAGGCGTCCGCCGCCATCATTTCGTAGAATAGCAGACGCCTGTCCCGATCCGATCTGTTGAGCGCCGAGCCATGCACGAGCCGCCCGTGATGGATCGAGATCGAGCCCGCAGGCCCCGTCAGCGCGACGGCATCGGCCATATCATAACCGCAGGCCTCCAGATCCATCGCGCCCGCGAAGACGCCATTTGCATGATGGTCATGAATAGGCCCCAAATGCGAGCCGGGGAAAACCATCAGCGGGCCATTCTCGGTCTCCATATCATCAATGATAACGGCAATGGCCAGCACATCGTCATTGGTATGCGGATAGAAGGCGAAATCCTGATGCCATTCCACTGCCGCCCCGTAGCCGCCCAGCTTCATGTTGAGCTTGCTGGTATGGAGCCGCAGATCCGGGCCGATCAGATCACGCGCAGGCGCCAGCACGTGATCGGAATACATCAGATCGCGCATGACCGCGTTATGGGTATGGGGCAGTTTGATACGACGGATGCGCGGATCGTCGGGGCTATGGGTATCTTCCAGATCAATCTGCGCGTCCGAAGCCGTCATGCCCCGCGCGCGGTCCTGAAACCCTGCGATCTCCAGACGGATATCGCTCAGTATATTGTGCGGTATGCGCTCGGGCAGGACAAGATAGCCTTGCTGCTCAAAGAATTGCTTCTGCTCGGCACTCAGCGCCTCCATCTCTCGCTCCCTCCGTAGCCCGAGTGGATAGAATAGCAGACGGCCCGGGCGCGATACAGGGCAAGGGATGATGCTATACTCATGCCGCCATCCAGTCGGTGCGCGCCACGGCGCGTTCTATCTGCAACGTGACCTCCAAGGTCGCAGCCCCGTCTTCTGCCCCGACCACCGGTACCGCGCGCCCTGCGACGATATCGCGGAAATGATCCAGCTGCGCGATCAAAGGCGTGTTCCCCTCAACCTCAACCTGTCGCATCTGCGGGGCCTGCGACCAATCCGAGCTGTCGGACCAAACCCTGAGCGAGGGGAAACTGATCGCCCCCTGTGACCCGATCACCCGAAACATATCCGCGCCGGTTGTAGCGATATTGGGGTTCTCGCCCGTGCCTGCCTCAAACCCCCAGGGGCTTGGCGCGGCATCGCTGAAGGCTATGGTGGCCATCATGCCCGATGCAAACCCCAGATGCGCCACCCCCGTCTCGACCCGGCCCGCCTGCCGCTGGCCCGAAGCGCCCAGACCTGACACGCTCACCACCTCGCCAAAGAGATAGCGCAGCGTGTCGACCTCATGTACGAGATTGATAAAGACCGGCGAGCCATCCGCCCCGCTGCGCCAGTTGGCCCGGAAATAATCATCCGGCTTCTTCATTGCCCAGATAAGCGAGGCGACGAGCGGCGTTCCGATCGCGCCTTGCTCAAGCAGCTCTCTTATCTGCCTGACATGCGCGTGGTGCCGCCTGTGATGGCCTACCAGCACCTGCACGCCCGCCGCCTCAGCTGCCCGAATGATCCGTCTGGCCCCGTCCATATCGCTTGCGATCGGCTTTTCGATCAGCATATGCCAGCCCCGCGCCGCAGCGGCCTCTGCGTGATCGGCATGCAGATCGCTGGGGGTCGCTATGATGATCGCGTCTGCGGCAATGTCTACCGCCTCGATGCTTGCAAAACGCTGCGCGGGCAGATCCATGTCCCGCGGCTCAATGATCCCTGCAAGCTCAAGATCGGGATGCGCTATCACATGTTCCACATGGCGCTGCCCGATGAGACCCGCACCCGCAACAAGCAGCCTCACATCACCGCTCCGATCTGCCAGGGCACAAATTCGTAATCACCCAGACCCTGCGCCTCGGATTTCGAGGCCGTGCCCGAGGCCACGGAGAGGATCAGATCATAGATCTCGCGGCCCTTCTGCTCGAGCGTCACGCCAGCGCTCAGCATCTCTCCGGCATTGACATCCATGTCATCGCTCATCCGCTCAAACATCGCCGTATTCGTGGCCACTTTGATCGTCGGGCTGGGCTTCGATCCAAAGGCAGAGCCCCGGCCCGTCGTGAACACCACCACCTGACAGCCGCCCGCAATCTGCCCCGTCACCGAAGCCGGATCATAGCCGGGACTGTCCATGAAGGTGAAACCACGGGCGGTGACGGGTTCTGCATATTTGTAAACCCCGGCCAGGGGAGAGGTCCCCCCCTTGGCCGCAGCGCCAAGTGATTTCTCAAGGATCGTGGTCAGCCCACCGGCCTTGTTGCCCGGGCTGGGATTGTTATCCATCGAACCGCAATTACGGGCTGTGTAATCCTGCCACCACTCGACCAGCCCGATCAGCCGCTGGCCTATCTCGGGCGTGGCGGCTCGGATGCGTGGTCTGGGATCACGGCAAACCCGGCTCTGGGCTATGCCTGCGATCTGCTGGCCGCTCAGGGCGGGACAGGGGTGCTGGCCGAGACACCCGAGATCTACGGGGCCGAGCACCTTCTCACCCGCCGCGCCGCCACGCCCGAGATAGGCCAGCGGCTGATCGGGCTGGTCGAGTGGTGGAAGGATTACACAGCCCG
>CAYGUB010000216.1:0-4902 GCA_964352845.1 uncultured Rhodobacterales bacterium
ACCTCGAGCATCGCGGCAATCTCGGCCACGCGCTTCGCGATCCGGGTCTCATCGACCCCGCGATTGACCAGCGGGAAGGACAGGTTCTGGCGCACGGTCATCGTGTCGTAGATCACCGGGAACTGGAACACCTGTGCAATATTGCGCTGGTCGGGCGGCAGGTCGGTGACGTCCTTGCCGTCAAACAGGATCCGCCCCTCAGAAGGCGCAAGCAGTCCGGAGATAATGTTGAGCAGGGTCGATTTCCCGCAGCCCGACGGCCCCAGAAGCGCATAGGCCCCGCCATCTTCCCAGTCGAGGTCGATTTCCTTGAGCGCATAATCCTCAGGGCCCTTGGGCCTGGGCAGATAGGAATGGCGCAGGTTGGAGAGGGTAATTTTTGCCATCACTGCGGATCCGATATTGAAATTGCAACTGGATCGGTTTCTGCGTTCGAGCCAAAGGCAAGAGACAGTGAAAACCGAGACGACGAGAATTGGGGGCGCATCATGCCACGAGCCTCCCGTCAGGGCCAAAGTAAAAGGCCTGACTGGTATCCATGAAAAACTGGTGATCCTCGCCCACCTCATAGGGATGAACGCCATGGGCGAGCGAGACCCAGCCATCCTTCCCCATGGAGAAATGCGCGCTGGACTCGGAGCCCGACAGCTCCGTCACCAGCACCGTGCCGTTCAGCGCGACGGTGTTGTCGCGCGCAACGGGGGTGACGTGATGCGGGCGGATGGCCATGGTGTACTGCCCGTCTGGCAGGCTTGCAGCGGGGCCCGTCAGCGTCCAGACAACGCCGGTGGCCAGACTGGCCTGCGACCCGGTCTTGGTAATTTGCGCCGCGTTGATCGGCGGGTCGGAGAACACACGCGCCGCCGTCAGGCTTTGCGGCTTGCGGTAGATCTGCGCGGTCGGGCCGAATTGCGTGACCACGCCATCCTCCATCAGCGCGGTCTCACCGCCCAGCATAAGGGCCTCCTCGGGCTCGGAGGTGGCGTAGACCACGACCGCGCCACGGCCCGCGAAAAGCTCCGGCAATTGCTCGCGCAGCTCCTCGCGCAGTTTGTAGTCAAGATTGGCCAACGGCTCGTCCAGAAACACCGCGCGGCTTTCCTTGGCAATCGCGCGGGCCAGGGCGACGCGCTGCTGCTGGCCGCCCGACAGCTCTTGCGGGCGGCGGTTGAGCATGGGGCGCAGCTGCAGGATATCTGCGGCTTCCTCGACCCGGCCCTGGATTTCGGACTTCGCCATGCCTGCGACCCGTAAGGGGGAGGCGATATTGTCGAAGACGGTCATATGCGGATAATTGACGAAGAACTGGTGGACCAGACTGATCCGGCGTTTCTGCGTCGACAGTTTCGAGACGTCCTCCCCATCCATGAAAATCTGACCAGAGGCGAGCGGATCGAGACCCGCCATCAGCTTGATCAGCGACGTCTTGCCCGAACCGGTCTGGCCCAGAAGCACGTTGAAATGCCCCGTCTGCATCGTCATCGAGGTGGGCTTGATATGGGTGATCCCACGGGTCACCTTGGTCGCGTCTCGTAATTCGATTGTCATGGGGCTGCACCCTGTAATCCCGGTAAAAGGTGAGAGAGGGGAGGCCGGGGAAAGACCCCCGGCCGTGTGCGGTCGGCCCCGATCAGGAGCCGACGCGAAGGTTTACTGGTTCCAGCGCGCGACAAGCTCGTCATAGTTGACGGTCTCGCCTTGCGGCTTCTCATTCTCCAGCTTGGCTTTGGCACCGCCTTTGCCCAGCCATTCCGAGGGGTCTTTCTCCTCGTTCAGACGCGGGCCACAGCCGCCATAGACATTGGCAGCCTCATCGGCCTGCTGCATCCGGGCCATGGTGATATCCATTTCCTCGGCCAGACGGTCCATAGCCTCCTGAGGCGTAAAGGCGCCCGAGTTCACGTCACCGATCTGCTGCCACCAAATCTGGGCCAGCTTCGGATAATCCGGCACGTTGATACCGGTTGGCGACCAGGCGACACGGTCAGGCGAGCGGTAGAATTCGACCAGACCGCCAAGTTTTGGCGCGCGTTCCGTGAAGGACTCGTGATTGACCGAGCTGTCCCGGATAAAGGTCAGACCGACATGGGATTTCTTCACATCGACCGTCTTCGAGGTCACAAACTGCGCATAGAGCCACGCGGCCTGAGCCCGGTCAGAGGGAGTTGATTTGAGGAATGTCCAGGAGCCCACATCCTGATAGCCGACTTTCTGGCCTTCTTCCCAGTATGGCCCGTGCGGGCTGGGGGCCATCCGCCAAAGCGGGTTGCCCTCGTCATCGACGGTGTTGTTGCCCTCGGATTTCGGCTTCACCATGTCGGCGGTGAAGGCGGTGTACCAGAAGATCTGCTGAGCCACGTTGCCCTGCGCGAGCGCTGGCAGGGATTGGTAGAAATCATAGCTTGCAGCCCCGGGAGGCGCATAGGAGCGCAGCCATTCATCCCATTTGCGGATCGCATAGACCGCTGCCGGACCGTTCGCAGCCCCACCGCGGGTGACAGAGGCACCAGCCGGGTTGCACGAGCCTGCCTCCATGCGGATGCCCCATTCATCGATCGGCACGCCGTTGGGCTCACCCTTCGATCCGGTGCCCGCCATGGACAGCCACGCATCGGTCATCCGCCAGCCCAGATCGGGCGCGCGTTTGCCGTAATCCATATGGCCATAAATGGCGACGCCGTCGATTTCCTTCACATCATTCGAGAAGAATTCAGCGATATCCTCATACGCGGACCAATTGACCGGAACGCCGAGATCATAGCCGTATTTCTCCTTGAAGGCGGCCTGGTATTCCTCATTGTCGAACCAGTCCTTACGGAACCAGTAGAGATTGGCAAATTGCTGGTCGGGCAACTGATAGAGATTGCCATCCGGGCCGGTCGTGAACTGGATGCCCATGAAGTCATCCAGATCCAGCGTCGGCGATGTTGTCTCCGCCCAGTCACCTGCCATTTGCTCTGTCAGGTTATAGGCCAGCTGCAACCGGCTATGCGTGCCGATCAGATCGCTGTCATTGACATAGCCATCATAGAGGTTCCGCTTGGTCTGCATCTGTGTCTGCACAGCCTGCACAACCTCACCCTCGCCCAGGATTTGATGGTTTACCTTGATCCCGGTAATTTCCTCGAAGGCCTTGGTCAGCACTTCGGACTCGTAGCCATGTGTCGGAATGCCTTCGGACAGAACGTTGATTTCCATGCCGCTGAACGGCTCAGCCGCCTGAATGAACCATGCCATCTCCGCCATCTGTTCGTCTTTCGACAAGGTTGATGGCTGGAATTCCTGATCAATCCATTTTTGGGCAGCGGCCTCATCGGCAACAGCGGTCCCATGCCCCGCGATGACGGCAATTGCCGCAGTCGCGGAGAGCAGATACTTGCGCATCTTGTCTCCTCCCAGATACTTTTACGTGAGCCGGTTTTTGTCGGCTGACTAAGCGTAGGCCTATGATCACGAATCTGTCAAACTAAATTATTAGTAGTCAATTAACCATTATTAATCAGATACTAACACTAATTTTCTGGAACGCCGCAACGCGGCAAATCCGACCCGATGTCGCGATTCCCTCCGGGCGGATATGCGCCAAAGATGGGCTCGGTCAGCCCGGCTGGGACAGCGCGCGGGCGGTCTGCTCATCCGTGATCAATGTCGTGGGCGGGATCGCCTTGAGACAGGCCTTGAGGATACCAAGCTTCTGCGTCCCGCCAGAGATCAGGACCCGCTCCTTGATACGCGAGATCGCGTCGAGCCCGAACGCCATGCACCGCGCATTGAGCGGATGGCTTACCTGCGCACCCTGCGCGTCGAGAAAGGTGAACATCACATCACCCACAGCGCCGGCGCCGGCAAGCTCGTCCCGCTCTGCATCCGTGATGCCGCCGATCTGATAGACGGTGTTCAAATCACTGATTGCCCCGCAGCTCAGCAGCGCCATATCGCTGGTTTCCGCCAGCCCGAAAATCTGCTCGATCCCGCATTTATCAATGAGCGCGCGGCGTGTCTGGGGGCTGTCGACCACAGCAGGCGCGGGGATCAGATAGGCCTCTGCATCGAATTTCTGAGCGAATTGCCAGGCGAATTCCGCCGGGTTGTAGCGGCGTACCTCGGAGATCCCGCCAAGCAATGACACGACGCGCAGATCCGCGATCTGCCGATCCTCAAGAAAGCGCAGCATCGTGTGAAGCGTGCGCCCCCAGCCGACCCCGACTGTCATGGAAGGCTCCAGCCGGGCCGAGACGAATTGCGCGGCGGCATGCGCAATCACGGGAACCGGATCGGCATCGGGCTGAGACAGGGGCGCAATGATACAATGTTGCAGATCAAATGCGGTCTCCAGCTGCCGCGCCAGAGCGCTGAGCGGGGCGAGATCGGAGGTCACGGAGATCTGCACCTCGGATTTGCGCCTTGCATCGGCCAGCAGCCGGTTCACGGCGATCCGGTTGACCCCCAGAATCTCGGCAACATCGCTTTGGGTCCGGCCTTCGACATAGTAGATCCACGCGGCCCGGATGCGCAGGTCCCGGCTTTGGTCAAAGGGTTTGTTTGACTGGCTCATGCCTGCTTCCTTGCGCGGTCTGTGCGCCCGTGTCTACATCTCCAATAGCCTGGACACCAGTTCGGGCTGCTCAAACTGCGGCAGGTGGCCCACCCGCTCCAGCAGGTTCAGACTGACTGCCCCCGGGGCCCGCAGCGCATGCGACCATGGGATGATCCGATCGCGCTTGCCCCAGATAATGCGTGTGGGGCAAGCAACCCGCTCCAGCGCGGCATGGAGGTCAAAGCATTGCGTGCCATCGGCAAAGAGGCCGCCTGCCATCTTCCGCTGCGCCGCGCACATTGTCTGATCCTGCCGCGCCCGCGCCACGGCCTGCGGGTCCGCGCTCTGCTCGCCTGCCTCGCCGT
>CAYGUB010000216.1:4912-5429 GCA_964352845.1 uncultured Rhodobacterales bacterium
CTCTTTGCCGATGGCACGCAATGCTTTGACCTCCATGCCGCGCCCGCGCAACGGCCTTGGCATAGCTGTCTGTGATCAGCGTCGGGTCACCGACAAGCTGGCGCAGCCAGGGCGCAAGGCTTTCGGCGCTCCGCGCCCGCCCGATCCCGTCCAGAACATCTCCGCCGATCTGAGGGCCCAGCCCCGCTGGCGCAATAAGCGTAAGTTTCGAGACCACACGCGGTCGCGTATCGGCCAAAGCCAGCGCCACCGCACCGCCAAGCGAATGACCGATCAGATGCGCATCGTGCAGGCGCAACGCGTCAAAGGCGTCGCGCATACAGGCGGACAGTTCCGCAAAGCTGGCAAGGTTCACGATAGGCGAGGCACCGTGGCAGGGCAGCTCCACCCGCAGGACCGGGCCATTTCGTGAGAGCGCCTGCTCGACCGGGTTCCATGCGCTCGCATCGGCTGCAAAGCCGTGGATCAGGATCTGCGGCCTGCCCGTGTCATGGCCGGAGCGCAGCACAGACAAAGG
>CAYGUB010000217.1:0-5395 GCA_964352845.1 uncultured Rhodobacterales bacterium
CGAGGCGATCATAAGGCTGATCGACGACCCGATCGCCGCCCAAGCCCTTGGTCAAAGGGCGCATCGACACGCTACGGATACCTACGGCTCGGCCAGGCAATGGCCACGGCTTGAGGACTATTACAAATCGCTTCTTGAAGGAAAAGCGCCTCCGGTGGCGCAGATACCAACCCGGTGAGGCGCTAGGCGTCAATCACGTACCACTGCCTTAAATCAAAGATCTTGGGCGCGTGACCCGATGCAGGATATTCCACGTATATCCGTCAGACGCTATAAATCACGTAAGCATGGATTTGGTGCAGCTGTTGGGAGCAAACCAGAACCCTCCAAGCTCTCATCGTTTCTGCGAAACCACTGCCGCCCAGCACGTTCTTCGGATGTTACACGTTTCTACCGAAACGTTTGTGGTGCGGTCGGGGGGACTCGAACCCCCACGAGTGTTACCTCACAGCGACCTCAACGCTGCGCGTCTACCAATTCCGCCACGACCGCATCGTCAAGGCTGGCGCTGTTTAGCCTCTTGATCTCTGCTTGTGAAGCCCAAAATGCGGCGATCAATTCTGCAAAAGGAAAGGCCGGGCGCGATTGCTCGCATCCGGCCTGAATTTGGTGAAACCGCAGTTTCGCAGGCTGGGTTACTGATTGACCGGCAGGGTCGGCAATGCCGCCGTAGAGGTCGGTTGAACCAGTGGCTTGATGCCACCCTGCCGCGCACCATCAAGCGAGAAGGTCGCCTTGCGGATCAGCGCGGACCGCTCAGGTTGACCCGGTGCGAAAACTGCAACCGCGCCATTCTCGACAGCCGTCAACCCCATCTCGAACCACGCTATCGACAGGTCGGTGCGCTTGGCCACGCCATAGCCCTGTGCCAGATGATGCCCCATCAGCTCGCCATAGACATTGTCACCCAGCGCGGTCAGCAGCAGCGCCGATCCCAAAGCCACATCCATGTTATCGGTACGGTAGCCAACAGACAGGCAGATTTTCGCTGTACCGATCAGCTGCGATGGCGCGAGGCCCGATTGCAAAACGAAGTTGGAGACATCGCGGACCACCTCGTCGCGCGGCTTGATGGACAGCGCCGCAACATGTTCTTTCAGCGGTGGGCCGAAGCCTTCGCATTGCGCGTTGATCTGCTGGGGCGAGAATCCTTCGATCGACGCGGCCTTCTTCTCGCCATCGGAGATCGCATAGGTCCGGGCCAGACAGAACTGTTCATTGAGCGCCTGATTGGGGTCGGTCATGGTCTCAACCGTCGCAAACCCGCCATTGGTCGAGGTCAGCAAGTTGATCTGATTACAGTGCGACGCCAGCGAGACGGCCGTTGCCTGACCAAAGAAATTCGGCAATGCGCCCTCTGCTTGTGGCTCCGGTTCAACCGGCAGGGTTGATAGCGGCGAGGCGGCCACTGCGGTGGTCGCAGGCTCAACCGTGACCGGTGCAGCGGGGGCCGGTGCTGGCTGTGGCGCGACGATCACGGTTGCGGCTGCTGCAGGCTGGATCGTTCCGGTCGTGCGGATGCCCGCAGCCTCGTCGCGATAGACGTGCAGCAAGCCCCGTGGGCCCTGTGCATTTGCTGCGATCTGCTGATTGGTCAGCGCGCCACCAGCTAGCGCCCGGCGGTAGGAGCCCAGGAGGAAACTCTTTTCGTAATCTGTCAGGTAGCCGGTGACCGGATAGCCGAGGTGCAGCTGGTAATCACTGATCGCTGCGCGCGATCTGCGGCCAAGTGAGCCATCAACACCGCCCACGGGGAAGCCAAAATAGTTCAGCGAGGTTTGAACTTCGCGGTTCTCGGCGCGCTGCGCCTGCGAAATGCCGCTGCTCTGGCGATAGGTGCGGCGCACGACGCGCTGTTGGCGTTGTTTGTTGCGTGCAACCTCATGGCCTACCAGACCGCCGATGATGGCACCTGCAATCAAGCCACCCGCCGTATCAGCCGTAGCGCGCGTGGATGGCGCTGCGAGCAGCGCTGCCGCAGCACAGGCCATTGTAAAACGTTTCAAAAACATGCAAATCCTCCGGACACAATCAATCTGTCATAAGAATAACACAGTTTCGCCACGGTTAGTAACTGAAAATTCAACTTTCAAAAGCGCAGCGGGGCAATCTTGCCGGAATGGATCACATCAACGGGTCTGACGCCCTACAGAACGGCGGTAGAAGCGATGGAGAGCCGTGTCGCGGACATTATCGCAGGCACCGCGCCCGAAGCGATCTGGCTGCTCGAACATCCGCCGATGTATACTGCGGGAACGTCGGCAGATCCCGCCGATCTGCGCGCTCCTGACCGGTTCGAAGTGCACAAAACACGGCGTGGCGGCCAATATACCTATCACGGGCCCGGCCAGCGTGTGGTCTATGTGATGCTCGATCTCGACAAGCGCGGCCGCGACATTCGGCAATTCGTCACCCGGATGGAGGCTTGGGTCGTCGCGACGCTTGCGCAGTTCAATGTCAGGGGTGTGGTGCGCGAAGGTCGTGTCGGCATCTGGGTCGAGCGGCCCGACAAGCCCCCCCTGCCCGGCGGAGCGATGCGCGACGACAAGATTGCAGCCATCGGCGTACGGGTGCGCAGATGGGTGAGCTATCATGGCCTGTCTATCAATCTGGAGCCCGAGCTGGAACATTTCTCCGGTATTGTGCCTTGCGGCATCGAGGGGCATGGCGTGACCTCGCTGCTTGACCTTGGACTGCCGGTCGAGATGGGCGATCTCGACCTCGCGCTGAAGTCACAGTTCGAAGAGGCTTCCGGGGGGCGTTGAACGTCGTAATCTGGCACTGCCACATTTGACCTATGATCAATCAGATGCGATATCAATCCGGCGACTGGCTGGCCGTTTGTCGAACCAATGCATCGCATCCTCGGGCAATTGTGCAAAAATCGGACAGAATTGGGCGTGTTTTTGGTATTTATACAAAGGGCTTACGTCGCTATCCTGATTGCCTGTTTGGCGTGGTTTTGATCAACGATTCGAGGCTTTAAGTGGTGAGCGATACCGACATAGACCATCTGCTCTCAAGGGCTGCGCTGGGTGACCGGCAGGCTTTTGGCGAGCTGTATGAAATAACATCCCCAATTCTCTACGGCACTGTTTTGCGGGTGATCGCCGATCCTGATATTGCGCAAGACACGCTCCATGAAACCTATCTCAAGATCCATCGCTACGCCGACCGCTACGAGCCCAACAGTATGGGGCCGATGTCCTGGCTGGGCACGATTGCACGCAACACGGCCATTGATAGGCGGCGTGTCCTGCGCGAAAAGGGAGAGATCCCCAATGACGCGACCGCCAATGATCTGATGTCGCAGTCACGCAGCGCCGATGTCTCCAACGAGGCCGAGGCCAGTCCACCCGCCATCAGCGTCGCGATGCGCGCGCTTGCCGATGATCGCCGCGCCGCCGTGCGGGGCGCATATCTGGGTGGGTATAGTTATCAGGATTTGTCTGACAAACTCGAGGTGCCCGTCGAGACGATGCAAAACTGGCTGCGCAGAAGTCTCTACACCATTTTGATTGGACTTTCGAAATGAGCAGGAAAGCAAGCGCCAAGGAACTCGATCAGGTCGAGGCGGCGGAATATGTGCTGCGACTGTTGTCACGCGATCAGGAACGCGCCTTCGAGACACGCATGAACTCCGTTCCCGCTCTGGAGGGCTATGTTTCAAAATGGGTGCAGCATTTCGCCCCGCTGAATGCAGAGATAGACCCGGTCAAACCGCCCGCCATAGTGCGCGGGCGCCTGATGACCGATCTGTTTGGCGATGATCCAACACCCGCGCCCTATTGGCAAACCCACAAGCCCTGGCGCATCCTGACCTTTCTCCTTGGCGGGCTGGCGGCGGTCATGGCGGCGAGCCTGCTGATCATGACCTCGTTTTTTCAAACGCCTCAAGGCGGCAGCGGGCCGCTTTATGTCTCTGAAATCACGTCGAAAAGCAACAGGATCCGCCTGCTTGCACTTTATGAGGCAGAAAACGGCACCCTGCGTCTGTCACGTACCACCGGCGAGGTGGATGGCGACCGCAGCCTGCAGATCTGGGCCATACAAGGCGATATGGAGCCGGTCTCGCTGGGCTTTGTCTCGACAGAGCCGCGCTCCAGCGTGGTTTTGCCCCCGGCCGTCCGTGAAGACCTGTCCCGACTGATCTTTGCCGTAAGCGAAGAGCCCAGTGGCGGATCCGATACCGGCAAGCCGTCGGGCGAAATTCTGGCCGCAGGGCGTCTGACGGGGATGTAGAGGACTGTGCTACGCCCCTCATACCTGCCGTCACGCCATTCGATATTTTTGCCGACCTGCGTCAGCTTGGTCCATTGCCGTGTGCGATAAACCATTCTAAACCGATGAAAACTCGCAGTTGTGATTCCGCACTGCGACCAAGCAGATAACTCGAGTGGAAACGGGAGATACGCATGGCCGACGCAGCCATTCAGGGACATGACCACGACGAACGTGGCTTTTTTACACGTTGGTTCATGTCTACGAACCACAAAGATATCGGGATTTTGTATCTCTTCACCGCCGGTCTGATGGGTTTTATCTCCGTCGCCTTCACCGTCTATATGCGGATGGAACTGATGGAGCCGGGCGTGCAGTATATGTGCCTTGAGGGCGCATCGTTCTTCGCGCAAGAAACAGCAAATTGTAGCCCAAACGGCCATCTATGGAATGTTTTGATCACAGGCCACGGCATCTTGATGATGTTCTTCGTCGTTATCCCCGCGCTTTTTGGCGGGTTCGGGAACTATTTCATGCCGCTGCAGATCGGCGCGCCGGATATGGCGTTTCCGCGGATGAACAACCTGTCTTACTGGATGTATGTCGCTGGCTGCTCGCTGGCCGTGGCGTCCCTGATCACCCCGGGTGGTAACGGCCAGCTGGGCTCAGGCGTGGGCTGGGTGCTTTATGCGCCGCTTTCAACGACGGAGGCTGGCATGTCGATGGATTTCGCGATTTTTGCGGTCCACATGTCGGGCGCGTCCTCCATCCTGGGCGCGATCAACATGATCACGACCTTCCTGAACATGCGCACACCGGGCATGACGCTGCACAAGGTGCCGCTTTTCTCCTGGTCGATCTTCGTGACAGCCTGGCTGATCCTTCTGTCCCTGCCGGTTCTGGCGGGCGCAATCACCATGCTTTTGACCGACCGCAATTTCGGCACGACCTTCTTTGATCCGGCCGGTGGCGGTGATCCGATCCTTTATCAGCACTTGCTGTGGTTCTTCGGGCACCCGGAGGTCTATATCATCATCGTGCCGGGCTTCGGGATCATCAGCCACATCATCGCAACTTTCTCGCGCAAACCGATCTTCGGATATCTGCCGATGGTCTATGCGATGGTTGCGATTGGCGCGCTGGGCTTCGTTGTCTGGGCGCACCACATGTACAC
>CAYGUB010000218.1:0-5379 GCA_964352845.1 uncultured Rhodobacterales bacterium
ATGGAAATCCTGTCGGCCCGCGCGCCAGAAGCGCAGCAAACGCTAAGCCGCGAAGTCGTGGCCTTCGTCCAGAAATTGCGCACCGAAGACCTCTTCAAGAAACCCGGCGTCGCCGAAACCATCGATTGGGCCAAATGCCTGCTCGCGCTTGATGTCGTCACGATGAGCCCCGAGGTCATCGCGGATACGCTCGGCGCGATCTTGAAATACCAGGACGATATCCAAAAGATCCAGGGCTCCGAGGCCAAGCGCATCCTCGATGAGGTCCGCGCAGAATTGGCGCAGGTCTAGTGCATTCTTTTGGCCCCAAATATCCCGGGGGGGCGCGGAACGCGCGGGGGCAGCGCCCCCCAAAAACCGTGGCATCCCGTGGCTGAGTTCAGCGCGCTTGAAATCCCCGAGGATGGCAAGCTGTCCACCAATATTGTCTGGTTTGCGCGGGCCTTACGCGCAGCCGGGCTTCCGCTTGGGCCCGGTCGCGTGATCGACGCCATTCGTGCCGTGGAGGCGGCAGGTTTCACTGCCAGAGCCGATTTCTTCTACACGCTGCAAGCCTGTTTTGTCTCAAAACCCGAGCATCTGCCGATATTTGCTCAGATCTTTCGCCTCTATTGGCGCGATCCACGCTATCTGGAACATATGATCTCGATGATGACACCGGCCGTACGCGGCGTGCAGGAAGAGAAAAAAGCCAAACCGGCCGAAAAACGCGCAGCCGAGGCCCTGCTCGACGGGGTCAATCGCGACATGCCGCAGCCGTCGGATGACGCACAAGGCGACCAGATAGAGATCGACGCCTCTCGCACGATGTCCGGCGAAGAGCGGTTGCGCAGTCTCGATTTCGAACAGATGAGCAATGCCGAGATGGCCGAGGCAAAACGGATGCTCGCCAAACTTTCCCTTCCCGTTAAACCGATCCTGTCGCGCCGCATGCAGATCGCACCCGATGGCGCCCGGATCGATCTGCGCAAGACGCTGCGCCAATCTATGCGCCACGGTGGCGAGCTGCAGCGCTTTGCCCGCAAATCCCCGCGACCCCGTTGGCCCAATCTGGTGGTGCTGTGTGATATCTCGGGCTCGATGAGCCACTATTCCCGCGCCGTGCTGCATTTCCTGCACGCTGTCAGCAATGAGAAAGGCGCAGGCTGGGCGCGGGTCCACGCCTTCACCTTCGGCACGCGGCTTACCAATATTACCCGCCACCTCAACCAGCGCGATGTCGACGCGGCCCTGGCGGCTGCCGGTGCTCAGGCGCAGGATTGGGAAGGCGGCACGCGGATCGGGGCCTGTCTGCACGCGTTCAACCGCGACTGGTCGCGCCGTGTATTGGGGCAGGGCGCGGTGGTGCTGCTGATCACCGACGGGCTTGACCGTGACGACCCCGATGCGCTGGCGGGTGAAATGGCGCGGCTGCATCTGTCTGCCCGCCGGGTGATCTGGCTCAACCCGCTTCTCAGATGGGAGGGCTTTGCCCCCAAGGCGCGCGGCATTGCAGCCATGCTGCCCCATGTCGACAGTTTCCGCGCAGGCCACAATATCGCCTCGCTGGAGGCCCTTGCCGCAGCCCTCTCCCGGCCCGATGATGCGGGCGAGAAGGCGCGCCTGATGCGGCTGATCGGGCAATGAGGCATTTCGCAACCGGTATGATCGGATAGACTGAGCTTATGAGTATGACCGTCACGGATCTTGAAGATATCCCGGCCATTGCTTTGAACTGGCACCAGACAGGCATCGGGGCCGCGCTGGCCACCGTCGTGCAGACCTGGGGATCGGCGCCCCGTCCGGTGGGCTCTTTGCTGGCGATCTCGGGGCAGGGTGAGATCATGGGCTCGGTCTCTGGCGGCTGCGTCGAGGGGGCCGTGGTGGTCGAAGCGGTCGAAAGCCTCGAGGACGGAAAACCCCGCCTGCTTGAATATGGCGTCAGCGATGACGAGGCGTTTGCCGTGGGGCTGGCCTGTGGTGGCACGATCCGGGTCCTGGTCGAACCTGTGGGGCAGGCGATGCCGGTGGCGATCCTGGAACAGCTCGTTGCCGCAAGGCAGGCCGGCACGCCCATTGCCTATCTGGTTGACACCGACAACTGGTCGCGTGCCCTGACAGGGCCCGATCGGTTTGCAGACCGGTTCCGCTCTGATCGCTCCGGGTTTGAGGACGCCTTGTTTGTGGCCATTCACAACCCGGCCCTGCGGATGGCTGTGATCGGCGGGGCGCATATCGCGCAGCCGCTTGTGTCCATGGCGCGGATGGCGGGGTTTGACCCGGTCGTGATCGACCCGCGCGAGAGTTTTGCAAGCGCCGCCCGTTTTCCCGAAACCCGACTTATCCATGACTGGCCCGATGAGGCCTTGCAGGGCTTTGGTCTGGATGCGCGCTGTGCCGTCGTCACCCTGACCCATGACCCAAAGCTTGATGATCCCGCGATTGAGATCGCACTGCGCTCGGAGTGCTTCTATCTTGGCTGTCTTGGCTCGACGCGCACCCACGCCAAACGCGTCGCACGGCTGGAACAGGCTGGGTTCACGTCTGATCAGATCGCGCGCATCCATGCGCCTGTTGGCCTCGACATCGGGGCGAAATCCCCGGCCGAGATCGCCATCTCCATCATGGCGCAGATCACGCAACGATTGCGGCAAGGCTGATGGAATTCGGGCCCACTCGTGTGGCCGAGGCTCAGGGCACCATCCTCGCCCACTCGGTACAGGTCGGTGACAGACGCCTGCGCAAGGGCCTGACATTGGGCGCGGCCGAGATTGAGCAGATGCGTGAGGCCGGGATTGCGGAAGTAACGGTCGCGAGGCTTGGCCCGGAGGATATGCATGAAGACGAAGCTGCGGCGGCGGTGGCGCAGGCTCTGGTGGCAGGCGATACGGGGCTCCGCTTAGGCCCTGCCACGACCGGGCGGGCCAATCTGTTTGCTGAGGCGCCCGGGCTTGTCGAGATCGACGCCACCCGGATCAATGCACTGAATGCGGTGCACCCGATGATCACCGTGGCCACTGTTCCCAAATGGCACAGGATCGGAGAGGGTGGCATGGTGGCAACCGTCAAGATCATCGCCTATGGCGCGCCCGGCGATGCGGTTCGCCGTGCCTGTGTGGCGGGAAGCCATGCCCTGAGACTACGGCAGCCCCAGCTTGGCTCAGCCGGTTTTGTACAAACAGTCGCGCCGGGCGATGACGGCTTGAAAGGGCAGGCCGCGCTGAAAACCCGGCTGGACCGGCTGGGTGTCACGCTGCACCCTCAGCATCTGGTGGATCACGCCATCGCCCCGCTCGCGCAGGCTTTGGCGCAGGCTCAGGGCGATGCGATCTTCATCCTGACCAGCTCGGCCACGTCCGATGCGCAGGACACGGCACCCCAGGCGGTGCGGCGGGCAGGCGGGACGGTGACGCATTTCGGGATGCCGGTGGATCCGGGCAATCTGCTGTTCATCGGAGAAATAAACGGCAGGCCCGTGATAGGTCTGCCGGGCTGCGCGCGTTCGCCCGCGCTCAACGGAGCCGATTGGGTGCTGGAGCGGATCGTGTGCGGGGTGGAGGTCGGCGCGAAAGCTATCATGGGCATGGGGGTCGGGGGGCTGCTGAAAGAGATCCCGTCGCGACCCAAGCCAAGGCTCTGAGCGGAAGGCTGCGCGCCGCACCGGGCGCGCAGGCAGCGCGCTTTACTTGGCGACGGGGCCGATCATCATGATCATCTGACGGCCTTCCATTTTGGGCATATTCTCGACCTTGCCCGCGCCTTCGACATCATCGGCCACACGTTCCAGAAGCTCCCGGCCCAGGTTCAAATGCGCCATCTCACGGCCCCGGAAACGCAAAGTCACCTTCACCTTGTCGCCATTCTCAAGGAACTTGAACACATTGCGCATCTTCACATCATAATCATGCGTGTCGGTATTGGGGCGGAATTTGACTTCCTTGACCTCGATGATCTTCTGCTTCTTGCGCGCCTCGGCCTCTTTTTTCTGGGTCTCGTATTTGAACTTGCCGAAATCCATGATCTTGCACACAGGTGGCGAAGCGTTCGGCGATATTTCCACCAGATCAAGCCCGGCCTCCTCTGCCATCTGCATGGCGCGCGAGGGGGTGACAACACCGACATTTTCGCCTTCTGCGCCAATCAGGCGGATTTCATCGGCGCGGATACGATCGTTTACGCGAGGTCCTGTGTCACGCACAGGAGGTGCGTTATGGGGTCTGCGGGCTATGGCCTGAAGTCCTTCTTTGATTACATTGACAGGGGCAGAGGATAGGGGCAGGCTGGCATTTCTTCAAGCAGCATTTGAGCCGAAAATGGTTGGAATCTGCAAATCCTCCCCCTTGTTGGCCCCGCCGCGAGCCCATAGCTCTGCCAGGGAGAGGCCGGGTGGGCCGGAACACAAATCTGCAAGGAGATTACACATGAAAACGTCGAAGCTGGGATCGCTCGTGATATCGACCGGGCTGGGGATTGCTTGCGCGACCTCCGCCGTTGGGATGGGGTGGTTCTCGTCCGAAGAGCCGGACGCCCCGACGGCCGAGCAGGCTATCGAAGCGCCTGAGGCGATAGAAGCCGATACGCTCGCCGAAGAGGCGGCTCAGAAGGCCGAGGAAGCCGCAGCCGCCGCAGAGGCAGAGGCGGCAGAGGCCGCCAAGCTGGCCGAAGAGGAGGCTGCAAAAGCTGCGGCTACCGCCGAAGAGCAGGCTTCTGACGCTGCAACAGCTACCCAGGAGGCCTTAGAGGCAGCCAAGACGGAGGTGGAAGGCGCTGTTGAGGGGGCCGTGGAAACGGCAACTGACGCTGCGAAGGACACGGCCGAAGCGGTCGAGAATGCGGTCACCGGCGCGATTGCCGGTGCGACCGGGACCGGGGATGAAGCGGCCGATGCCGTGACGGGAGACGCGGAATCCGTCACGCAGGAGGCCGCGAGCGAGGCTGAGGCAGTGACAGACGAAGCGACCGAAGAGGCCGCAGCCGCGACTGATGAAGCTGCGAGCGAAGCGGAAGCGGGGACCGAAGAAGCAACCGATGCTGCGACCGAGGAAGCCGCAGCTGCGACCGAAGAAGCAACGGAAGAGGCAGCTGTTGAGGGTGCGGATGCTTTGACGGTCGAAGGGTTCGATCTGGAGACCGTTTCGACGATGATCGACGAACAGGTGAGCAATCCGCTGCTCAACGGGACGCTGAAACAGGGCCTCAAAGCCGCGCAAGACAATCCCGAGGCGCTCAAGGCTGCGCTGGATGCTGTGAAAGCGGCTTTCGCCAACTGAGACCATATCATGAAAAAGCCGCGCTTCGGACCAACCCGGAGCGCGGCTAGATTTTGCTGCACATAAGATTCAACTTAGCTGTAAAACACACGACTTGATCTGACATTTCTGCTCTTTTTGAGCGCAATCA
>CAYGUB010000219.1:0-5368 GCA_964352845.1 uncultured Rhodobacterales bacterium
GACCTCTACTCGCAGGAAGAGTGCTGGAACTACTTCAAGGCTGCCGGGTATGTCTCAGGTTAAAAGTCGGACGCTCTAACGCCACGCCACAGATGGCCCAAACTATCTGACAACGGATCCTGGATGGCGTCTGCGAAACCACCATATATTTCCGTGTCTTGTGAGATAGGCAATGCGAGGCATGTTGTCTACGAACTTTTGTGCGCAGCAAAAACGGCGCTTTTGGGCACAGAAGTAGAGAACAACAACATCAATAAGATGACAGGTATGTCAACTCATTCATATCGTTTGTTTTATTGGAATTTTGGCTCCGGCGGTAGGGATCGAACCTACGACCAATTGATTAACAGTCAACTGCTCTACCGCTGAGCTACGCCGGAACGGTTGGCCGCGTATAGCAAGCGCGATTTGCTCCGTAAAGAGGGTTTGGAGGAAAAATGCGATGCTGTTTTGCGAGGCGTTGCAAGGTGGGCGGATTGCTCTGGGGCGCGCGTTTATCATGACAGCTGGAACACGGTCTCGTTGCTCAGTGCAGTTTCGGAGGTGACGATCTCCTTCCTGGCAAGATCGATCAGATGCGCCAGAACATTGCGCTGTGCGGCGGGCAGCAAATTGGCTTCCGTATCGGTGTAGATGGCGGCGGTCAGGGCTGCGATATTGGCCGGGCCCGCCGCGAGCGCGCGCAGGATCTGCGCTTCCCGCGACTGGCGATGCGCGATCAGGGCAGCCACGCGGGCCTGAGGGTCCGTGATGGGCGCACCATGGCCGGGATAGTAGGTTTGTTCCTCGGATCGGCGTTGCAGAACGGCAAGCGAGCCCATGAAATCGGTCAGGTCCCCGTCGGGCGGCGAGACCATGGAACTGGCCCAGCCCATCACCAGATCGCCGGTAAACATCGCTTTACCTTCTGGCCACACAAAGCACATGTGATTGCCCATATGACCGGGCGTATGTATCGCCTCGAGCGTCCAGTTCCGACCCTCCAGCACGGCGCCGTCACTGAGCAGCTCATCGGGCCGGAAGGTCTCGTCAACGCCCTCACCACCGCCAAGCGCACCCAGCTTCGCCATCTGCGCAGAGCGACCTGCCTTGCTGTCGCCAAACCCATGCACCCGCGCGCCGGTAAATTGCGCAAGAACCATCGCAAGCGGGGAATGATCGATATGGGAATGGGTCACAAGGATATGGCTGATCCGCTGATGGCCTTCAAGGGCGTCAAGAATGGCTTGCAGATGCGCTTCATCGGGCGGGCCGGGGTCGATGACCGCCACATCGCGCTCGCCCAGAAGATAGGTGTTGGTGCCCCAATATGTCATGGCCGAGGGGTTGGGGGCGAGAATGCGACGCAGACCGGGCGCAAGTTTCACGGGTTTGCCTGTGGCGGGTGGCTTTTGATCTGCCATCGCTCTTTTCCTTTTGATGCTTGACCCTTACGGTCCGCATTGTGATGCCACGGTTTTCGATAAAACGCTACCTGCCGCGCAGCCTTTACGGGCGCGCAGCCCTGATCTTGCTTGTCCCGATCGTAACGATACAGATTGTGGTCTCCTTTGCCTTCATCCAGCGGCTCTATGAAGATGTCTCCGAGCAGATGACGCAGAATGTCTCCGTCGAGATTGCCGTGCTTCTGGACGCGCTGCAAAAGGGAGAAGATATCGCGGCCCTGGCCGAGGCACTTGAGATGGAGGTCGTCCTGCCCGGAGCCGCTGTAGAAGATCGGCGCCGGTTCTTTGATCTGTCAGGGCGGGTGATCGGCGATACGCTTGCCGCCACGTTCGAGCAGCTGCGCGGCGTTGATTTCGTCGAAAACCGCAAAAGCGTGCGCTTGGGTTTCGAGACCCGCGAAGGGCTGATGGAGATCCGGTTCCTGCGTCGCCGCGTCTCTGCCTCGAACCCGCATCAGCTATTGGTGCTGATGGTTGCCACGGGGATTCTGATGACGGTTATTGCCTATATGTTCCTGCGCAATCAGCTTAAACCCATTCGGCGCCTTGCGCTGGCTGCCGAGGCATTTGGCAAAGGGCGGACGGAATCATATAGCCCCAGTGGCGCCAGCGAGGTGCGCTCTGCGGGGAGTGCTTTTCTCAACATGCGCGCCCGGATCGAGCGGCAGATGGAGCAGCGCACCTTGATGCTGTCGGGTGTCAGCCATGATCTGCGCACGCCGCTGACCCGTTTGAAACTTGGCCTGTCCATGCAACCGGAAACAGTCGAGACCGAGGCGCTGTTGCGCGATGTCTCTGAAATGGAGGCGTTGATCACCGCCTTCCTCGATTTTGCACGCAGTGATGCGGTGGAGGAACTGGAGCCGACCGATCCGGTTCAACTGGTTGAGGATATCATTTCCAATGCCGTTCGGGCGGGCAAGAGGGCCGCGGCAGGAGATCTGGCACAACGCGGCGCGAGGTTCGAGATGCGCCCGCTGGCCCTGCGCAGAGCGCTCGAGAACCTCGTCAATAACGCGGTGCGTTACGGCACGCGCGCGCTTGTTTCAGTGGATGTGCTGGAGACTGCGATCCGCTTCCGGGTGGAAGATGACGGGCCCGGTATCGCTGCCGAGCATCGCGAAGAGGCGCTCAAACCCTTTGCCCGGCTGGATGCCGCGCGCAACCAAAATGAGGGCAGCGGTGTCGGGCTCGGCCTCGCTATCGCTGCAGATATCGCGCGGTCACATGGCGGAACGCTGCGGCTTGGTGAAAGTGAGCATCTGGGCGGTCTGAGTGCCGAGATCGTGATCCCGCGTTAGGCCCGCCGCCTGTTTTTGCGGCCGCCATGCAGATCCTTTTGGGGCAGGTCAGACCGCGCGAGCCCGGCGGCGGTTGCGACGCGGGGCGGCCGGGGCGTCATCCGTCCCGTCGCTTGGTGAGGAGAAGCCGCCCAAGCGCGCCTCTATCGTCTTGAGGTCGGGCCTGTCGCCCAGTGGCCGCGTCTCCAACGCTTCGCGCATGGCACGCAGATGATCGGGCGTCGTGCCGCAACAACCGCCGATGATCGTGGCTCCGGAGGCGCGCGCAAAGACGGCGTAATCGGCCATCAGCTCAGGCGTGCCATCATAGTGGATATGTCCGTTGTGATATTTCGGAATGCCGGCATTGCCTTTTGCAATGACGGGGATCGTGCTGTCGTCGAATCCCTGTACCGTGCGCAGCAGGTCAGAAGCACCCACGCCACAATTTGCCCCGAATGCGACGGGGCGATGCGCCTGACGGTGCATGAAGGCGCTCAGCGCCTGTGATGTCAGACCCATCATGGTGCGACCGGCGGTATCGAAACTCATCGTGCCGCACCAGGGCATCTCGGCGCGCCGTGCGGCTTCCGCGGCGGCCTTCATCTCGTCAGGGTCGGAGATCGTCTCGACCCAAAGCACATCGGCACCGCCCGCCTTGAGCCCCTCGGCCTGCTCATGGAACATCTCCACCGCACCTTCATGGGTCAGCGCGCCCATCGGGGCCATCAATTCCCCGGTCGGGCCCATGGAGCCTGCGACGATCACCGGGCGCCCGGCCTTGTCGGCCACATTTCTTCCGATCTCGGCGGCCATGCGCGACAGATCGAAGGCACGATCCTGCGCGTCGTGCAATTTCAGGCGAGACGCATTGGCGCCAAACGTGTTGGTCAAGAACAGATCACTTCCCGCCTCGACAGCCTCGGTATAAAGCCGGGTGATGCGGTCGGGGTGAAGTTCGTTCCAGAATTCCGGGGCATCGCCTGAACTGAGCCCCATATTGAACAGCTCCGTGCCGGTCGCGCCATCGGCCAGGATCCAGCCCTTCGCATCAAGGAGTTGCGCGAGCGGATTGGAAGGGGTCTGGAGGGGGGGCATGTGTTTTGTCCTGATCTGATCGGGGTAGGTCGCGGGTGCCATATCTAGCGAGTTGAGGCAAATTCATAATCGACATAATGATTATGAGCCTCGAGCCAGTGCTCCTCCGGCGGGCTATGGTCCGAATGGATCAACCCGTGGATATCGCTGGCGGCCAAGGCCATGCCAGTCCAGCTATTGGCAACAAGATATCGCGGCTCCCAGCGCGGCGCAAAGCTTTGCTTGAACTGATAGAGGCCCCGCAGCCCCCTGTGGCGCGCGTAGAGGCTGTTGAGCGGTCTGGCGAGCGGACCGGTCATGCGCTCAAGCCCCGAAAACGGTGCATTATCGAGCGAAACCGCGTCGATCCCTTGCAACTTGGCCAAGCTGATCGCCTCGCTGATCAGCGCGTGAATGGTCCCGTCGGGGCAGTGGGCCAGGCTTCGGATAAGGTCGAGCTTCCATCTGCGCCCATGCGTATGGAAGCTGACGAAAGCGACGGGATCGCCTGCAAGGCGCGCTGTCAGGATCAACTGATGGCCCATCATGGCAGGGTCGAACACGCCCATGGAAAAGCCCTTCGCAGCACCATTGCGATCTTGCCAGGCGCCATCAAGCGCGGCCAGCACGTCCCAACCGAAATGGTTCTGCTCGACCGTGACACCGGCTTTCTCCACGGCGCGAAGTTTGCGCCGTAACTGTCTGAATTTTCGATGCTCCAGAGAGAATTCATTTGGATCAATGATAGCCTCCTGACCGATTCGAAGGGCCCGATACCCTAGGCCGCGCATCTGAGCGGCGTAGGCGGCGCTGCATCTATAGAAACAGATGGATTTCCGCCGGGCCTGCGCCTGCGCGCGCAGTGACTGTGCCAAGGGAACGGTGCCTTTCGTGCCGAACGCGTCGCCGAGGATGATGTGGCAGTTGCTCGTATGCGCGGCCATGACGGCCATCGTGCCCGTCGGATCAGTCTCGACATCGACAAGGCCATGCGAAATCAGGGTGATTTCCGAAGGCGCCACGGCGCTGAGCGAAGCCGGCAGTTTCCCGCTGGTCAGGATCTGCGGCTTGGGCGCGCGCCACTCAACCGGTCTGAGCAAGGCAGGGGCCGCCAGCAGCGCCGGCATGATATAATAGACCAACCTGTAGGCCATGAGTGCTGCAATCAGAATGGCGGGCTCTGCAGGTGCGATCAATGTGACGATACACAGCTCAAACGCCCCGACGCCACCCGGAAGACTGGAGAACATACCTGCAGCAAAAGCCACGAGGAAGGCCGCATAGAGCGTTGAGAACGGCACGTAACCTTCTGGCAAAAATACGTAAATAACGAGTGCCGCTGCCAAAGTGTCGATCAGCGTCAACATGATCACATCCAGGCTGAACCGAAGCGATGGCAGTCTTTGGCTGAGAAATGTGGGCGGCATGGCGAAGATTGCCAGCGCGCAAAGCACTGTAAGACAGCCGCCCGCCGCCAATGTCCGCGCGCCCGGCAGAAGCTCTGGCGCCGCCAAGAGCGCGAGGCTCGTCGCAACCGCCCAGCCCGCCAGAAAGAGTGAGCAGATC
>CAYGUB010000220.1:0-5340 GCA_964352845.1 uncultured Rhodobacterales bacterium
TTGAAGAAGAGTTCCAATGCGAACTCTTTGAGCGACAGGGTGCCACGCGGAAAACTGTCGCGACGCCGTTGGGACAACAGGTTGCGGAAACGTTCTCCCGGATCGTCGCGAATTACGACGAAGAACTCTCCAGAATTGACGATGTAAGCACTGGCAGGCGCGCAAAACGGCGGGTGTTGATACAAGCAAATTTCGACACAGCCATAAGTGACGAGTGGTTCCGTGAACTCATCCAGTCTTTCAGCGAAGACGAACTGGTCATTGAGGTGCAGTCACGTGAGGCCATTCTGCAGGAAGTTCAGAACCGAAAAGCGACACTCGGGCTCGTGGACGGTACGGTCAACACCGAAGGTCTAGACTATCATCAGCTTTCAGATTTCAAACTTGTCCTCGCAGTACCGGAAGCGAATCGCTCCGAACTTTACTCAGGTGCTCGGGTCTCGTTGTATGACATGGAAGGCGTGGTGCATGTTTTGTCGGACATCAACCCCAAGACCGTCAGCCAGATTGAAGAAATCGAGCGTAAGCGCGCCGACGGTGACTTGACGTTTGCCAAGGCAGGCGGAATCTGGCCACTTATCGCAATGATGAAAATTGACGCCTGTCCAGCTATTGCTCCGGCACCGTTGCTCAAAGCCATTCAAAAAGAGCTTCCGGTCCGCGTGCTTCAATTCGATGACCTGTCCCTGACCGCGAGATTTGGCCTGGTCACGCCGTGGGGGCACCTGGCGCGGATGTCGATGTCACTTATTCGCTCCGTTCACTGCTTTGACGACTCCCAAGAGAACGCCGAAGAGACGCGCAATGCTTAGCCGTGTCGGCCCTGGGGTGCTTGTGGAAAGACTGCAAATCAATATTACGTTATGAGTTGAATGTATGATTTCTGATTGTGGAAAGGTTCGGCACCCATGGTGAGTAAACAATATCAGGTGCTTATCAATGTGGACCTGGATCAGGCGATATTTGCCGCCGTCTCAGACGCCTATGTCGATCAGTGTCTCGGCGCGACCGCCAATACGATCCTGTGGTCGGCATTAGAAGACATACAAATCCCACCGGATTGCAGCTATGCGGCGATCTTCTTTTTCGAACGGCGTGCGAGCGACGCTGCGTCAGCAATCGACCAGACTGCAAGGCGCGTCCGCTCGACACTGAGCTCATTCGAGAACATGCAGATATTGCACGCGCTAACAACCGCAACGCTTGTCGATTGTGGTGACAAGCTAAACGTCCCACTTTCGGGCTTTCAGGTGATCGGTCAACTCGTCGAGGAACTTGACGGGGCGGCGTCTCGCGAAATCTCTGGTACCGTGTTTGCGGCGGACTATCCCTCCGAAGACGACGAGGCGGCAGCGATTGTTATTCGAGACACGTCAAAACCCGAATTTCTGGATCACATGGCGATGCACATCGCCAAATCTCTCGAAGGGATAAACAAAAACCAGGCAACTCGGCTGCCGGAATTCGGAGATACAACATCGACGGACCTCACCGCTGCGTTGGCGGCCGTATTAGACGAAGCACTTGACCGTGAGAAAAAAGACTAGGCACTGAGATATTTCCTGAGCCGCAATTGGATGTCGGCTTGTGGAAGCTCAAGGACAAGCGCAGCCCTGCTCCGGAGGAATTCCAGATTTTCGGACGTTGCATCGGTCGACAAGAGTACCGTTTCGGCTTCGTCAGGCTTGCCGCCAAGAAGCAAGCAATAAGCATGCATCTCAAGCAGTCGGATGTCCTCGGGAAACAACTTGTGCCCGGCTCCTGCATAGATAGCGGATTTCAGAAGAAAACCCGTTCGATGGCTGAAAGTCGCAAGCAGGTAGAGGATATCTGCAGTTTTTTTCATGAAATTCCTCCCTTCGGTCAGAGTGTTCCGCTGCATTGTCCCAGCGGACGACCAACATGTAGAAACACGCGTCAAAAACCAGAAATAAAAAGTAGTTATGCGGCGGTGCACGCATACGGCGATCGCGAAATTGTGAACTGAACGTGAACGGTGGGTTAAATTGGCGTAAATTCGCTCGATTTCTCAGGGATTACAGTAAACACAAGTGTCGGCTGACCATAAACATCCAGTATTGTGGCAGCCATTGGAACTACGGGTTTTAGCTATGAAGATTGCCTCCACGATCGGCCTTTCAATTGCCGCGATGAGCCTTACCGGCCTCGTGAGCGCAAGCCTGACCGTTTGGTCGATCCTCCGCACGCACGAACTGCAGCTACATATCGATCTGCTGCATTCGCAGCTTGTGGACTATCAGCATCTCAACACGAACATCGCCCGGACTTTCGGGATTGTGCGACGAGACTTGCTCGATGGGACTGGAGAACTCAGCTTCGACTTTGATGTTTCTGTGAAAGTCACACAGGACAATCTGGCAAGTATTGAGGACAAAATACGCGCGGAAGCAGCTTTGATCGGGGCTTCGCCGAGTGAGGCAGAGTTGGGCGCCATTTCGCTGTTGCGGACGGAACTCACGGAAGCCGTTGCGGACGTCAAAGTCGCTAACAACCAAATGATCAATCGGCAGTTCGTGGAAGCCCGGCTCCTGATCTCCGAAGTTCTTAACGAAACCGTCGACAAAGTTTTCTCCGATGTGATCGATCTGAAAATTGAGACGCAAGAACGCGTAATAAGAGAGTACACTCTTGCCTTGCATCGGCATCATCATCGAACGATCGCCATGGGTGCGATGTTGGGGGTGATTGCCGTCGCACTCGCTTTTTTGTCGGGCTGGGTGCTGATACGGCGCGTCCACCGGGGTCTCGAGAAGCTATCGGAGGGGGCAGAGCAGTTTGGGAATCGCAACTTTGCTCATCGCATCAAGCTGAGATCCAGCGATGAGTTGGAAGCTCTCGCTCATCAGTTCAACCGGATGGCGACAGATGTTGGCAAAAGCCAGCTTGAACTGGAGATGTATCAAACCGATCTGGAGAAACTGGTCGAGGATCGAACTTCTGAACTCGCGGCGACAAACGCAAAGCTAGAGGAACGCGACGAATACCGCAGGAATTTTTTCGCAGATATCGGTCATGAGCTCAGAACACCGGTCACGGCCATTCGAGGTCAGGCCGAGGTTGCCCTGCGCGCGAAGGAAAATCGCGTCTCGGTTCTTGAGAGCGCCTTGCGCAGTATCGTCTCGCTCGCCGAACAAATCACCGAAGATGTCAGTACGCTGTTCTTCGTTGCCCGTGAACAGGCTGGGGTCGTTGATCTGAGAATTGAGTGCATCGACCTAGCCGAAATCGTACCCGTGACTGTGCAGAATCTGTCCAGCCTTGTCGACAAAGAAGGCGCCTCTCTCTCGTGCGACATCAATGCTTCGGAAGTCCTGATCGAGGGATCTGAAAAACGGATTCACCAATTGCTTGGTATCCTCGTCACCAATGCAATCAGCCATTCGCAACATGGCGTGAACATTTCGGTGAAACTCTATATTGAAGATGAATCTGGGTATCTTGAAGTCATTGACGACGGCCCCGGCATTCCGGCAGCGGAACGAAACCGCGTTTTTCAGCGATATTATCGTTCAAATGCAGAAAGTAATTTGACAGTGGCACCTGGCGCAGGTCTGGGACTGCCGATCGCGCAGTCACTTGTGCAGGCGCAAGGCGGCGAACTTACCATTACAGATGCAAAACCCCACGGCACTATTGTTTGTTCTAAGTTTTTACTGGTGTCCACGAAGGGCGAACAATGAAACTACTGCTCGTAGAAGACGACGAACGGATCATTGAGTTTCTGGTCCGCGGACTGGCTGCGGAAGGCCACGCCGTTAGCGTCGCGACAGACGGAGTCGAGGGTTTCCAACTGTCGATTTCAGGCGAGTGGGATGTCATCATTCTCGACCTTATGCTTCCCAAAATCGACGGACGAGAAATCTGTCAGTCGCTCCGGAAGCTGAACAACAAGACCCCGATCCTGATGCTGACCGCACTTGAAACCACCGAAGATATTGTCCGAGGGCTCAAGATGGGTGCCGACGACTATATGACCAAACCCTTCTCATTTGACGAACTCGTCGCACGATTGGAGGTTCTAGCCGGTAGGTCAGGAACAAAAGAAGAGCCATCTCAAAGCAACGTTTTGAGTGGCGGCGGTGTAACTTTTGATCGTGGTGCGCTGACCGTTCATTGTCGCGACAAACTCGTTGATCTGACGTCCCTAGAATACGCATTGCTCGAATTTCTGATGATCGAAGCTGGAAAGGTGGTCAGTAGGACGAGAATTCTGCAGAACGTCTGGGGTGTTCATGAGGACCCTCTCACAAACGTCGTTGATGTCTATATCGGACGTTTGAGATCGAAACTCGACCTCGAAGGCAAAGACCTCATCAGCACCGTTCGCGGTCGCGGCTACAGGTTCAATCCCTAGGCGCGTTTTCTCGCTGGTGTACGCAAGACCTCCATCCGATGCAGAAGGTCTGAACCGCCCCGGTTTTCGCGGAGACTGTTTAGTTCTTCTTACGCGACTTTATCGAGTGTGTTTATGTTTGCATAGAATGCCTGCTCAGCTTCGGCTGGCGTGATGTATCCGATGGGTTCGAGCAGGCGACATTGAAACGGGTTGACCCATCGGCCTTCACCCTTTGCAGCGCCCATGACCGCAACGTACCCCGGTTATCACTGAAGCCGCCGGGGAAGGTGATCACATCTTCACCGAACGCCACCAAGGCGATGTGTTGCTGCGCCGGAGCCCGCTCAAGGTACAGCCGCAATGCGCGCGACAAATCCTGCTCGCGCCCCCCATGCTTCCGCTGGTATCCCAGACAAGAACGATGGACGCTTTGGGTTCACTTAAAGCGGCGAAGTACTCGTCACCTTGGATTAAGAAAGTCACATGTGTCTTTGATGCGGGGATCTTGCCCGGGTCAAACTCTGAAAAGGTCTGCCTATCGCAGGTTTGCATAGCGATCGTGTGCCGAATGTTGGGGATGCCTTCATAGAGCAAAGACAGAGTCTGCGCCTCTGCGGTGTTCTCGGGTAGCCGAAACACGTCCTGCTCGCCCAAAGGATCGATCCGGCCTCGGGTGAGCGTACCAACTTGCATCGGGTTGGCCTGTTCAAGTGTATCATTTGGTTCAACCTCGGTTAGATCCGGGACAGTTGCAACGTTGACCAAAGCGCTGCTTGGCGTGGCTTGCGGTGCGCGCAGCAGTGCAGAGACGTAGTCAGACCGTTTGCCCTCCATGACAGAAAGCTGAGCGAGCGTTGTCACCGGCCCACCATGGTTATCAAGCAGCCGGATTTTGACGAAACGGGCATCCCGGTTGATATCAAAAGTAGGCGTTATTATACTTGCCGTACCCACTTTGAATTGCTATAAGAATAGCAAGCAAA
>CAYGUB010000221.1:0-5339 GCA_964352845.1 uncultured Rhodobacterales bacterium
CAGATGCGCAAGCACACAGGGCGGCTTTGGCGAAACGATGGGGGATGTGTTTGGCGCAAGCCCGACCGTCTCGGCGACCTCCGATCTGATGACTTCGTGCAGGACCGCATGGCTAACGGGCGAAAAGGTCGTGAATTGACCCATATCAAATGCGTGGTTGCAACGCGTCCTACACCATCGGTTGAGTTAGCGAGGGGCGAGACAGTTGCACGGGGATCTTGAACATTCGGACAGGTTGCGGCGGGTTCTCAATACGCCGCTGCTGACGCTTTACGGTCTTGGGGTGACGGTAGGGGCAGGGATCTACGTGCTGGTCGGAGCCACTGCAGCCGAGGCGGGCCCGTTCGCGCCGTTCTCTTTCCTGATTGCCGCGATCGTCGTGGGATTCACAGCATTCTCCTATGCCGAGCTATCGACCAGATATCCCATCAGCGCGGGAGAGGCGGCCTATGTAGAGGCAGGGTTTCGGTCAGCCGCTGCTGCGACGCTCACAGGTTTGGCCGTTGCGCTGTCGGGGATGGTCTCTGCGGCAGCGGTGTCGATTGGTGCGGCCTCCTATCTCGGTGAGCTGACGCAAGTGCCGCCAGAGTTGCTGATCGCGATCATCATCGTGGTCATCGGGCTCGTGGCATGGTGGGGCATTGCGCAATCGGTGACAGTTGCAGCGATCATCACGGTGATCGAAATCTCGGGTCTGATCTTCGTCATTGCCTGGGGCTATCTCGTCGCGGATCCAGATGGTGTGCCGCTGTCAGCTATGGTGCCGGCTCTCTCGGGGCCACATTGGGGCGGTATCGGCGCGGCGTCGCTTCTGGCATTCTTCGCCTTTGTCGGGTTTGAGGACATGGCCAATGTTGCCGAAGAGGTCAAGGACCCCCTCCGGGCGATGCCCAGAGCGATCGTCTGGACGCTGGTTCTGGCAACGATCCTGTATGTCTGTACCACCTCTGCTGTGCTGTTTGCCGTGCCGATTGACAAACTGGCCCAATCCGGCGCACCGCTTGCGCTGGTCTTTGAGGGGGCCCCGGCAGGCATCCGGAACGGCTTTTCCTTTGTCGCGATTGTGGCCACTTTGAATGGTGTTCTGATCCAGACGATCATGGCCTCGCGGGTGATCTACGGTCTTGCGGATCGCGGGCATCTGCCGCGCGTTTTCGCCAGACTGTCGCCGCTCACCCGGACGCCCGTTGTGGCCACTGTGGTGGTGGTCCTGGCCATCGGGACACTGGCGCTGACCTTGCCCATCACCTTATTGGCCGAACATACCTCACAGATCGTTTTGCTGATTTTCGTTTTGGTCAATCTGGCGCTGATACGGCTCAAGCTGTCTCGACAAACTGGGGGCGTATATTTCCGCGTGCCGATGATTGTGCCGGTTATGGGTGTCATCACGAGCCTTCTGCTTTTCGCGACATCGTTTTTATAAGCTGCGCTCGCGGCGCGGCGAATTGATGTTGATCAATCGCTTCATGCATGGGCGGGCTAGCCTGTCAGGCAGATCATAGATGGAACAGCAAATGCCAGCATCAGACAAACCGGACAAGCCATCCCAGGAAACACCTATGCCAACGGATCCCAAACCGGGGTCTGTTCCGGCCGAGACGCCGCCACAGACCGAGCCCAAGCCCGAACCTGCATCGCCGGAAGTGCCGCAGACGGGGGAGGAAGAATACGATCCTTTCGAGGAAGGAAACTTCCCGGTCTAGGGGCTGTGAATACCGGGGCCGACGCGACAAAGAGACAGGGGGCAAAACCTCATGCGCTTGATCGTGTTCGCCATCGTGATTGACCTGATAGCTTCGGCGCTGGCGGGTTGGCGGATCTATGATCATCTGCGCGACCTGGCCGAGATGTCGCGGCTTCGGCACTTGCAGCCCGAAACCCCACAGGTCTTTTCTGCCGGGATGGTCACGCAAGTGCCGGTGCCTGCCCGCCGGTTCTTCCTGTTCTCGATTGCCGAAGGGACGCCACTGCCACCTGTTGCGGACCTGACGGGCTGAGCCAAAGCGTGGATGTCACCGTCGCCCCGGACGGGCGACCCATGGAAGTGGTCTTTCAACGATGGAGCAACGCAAACCCGCAAGGAGCGTACCGCTTGCAGCCTTTCGGCGGCCATCTGTCCAAGTTTCAGGAATTTGAAACCTACCGGCTGCCCACACATGTCGAGGCGGGCAATCACTTTGGCACTGCGGCCTAATTTCCCTTCTCCCGCGTGGATGTAACGGGGATCGCCTTTCCAAAGCCCGGGCGTTAGCGGCTTTGTAGCGTCTGACGAAATGCCTGACACATCACGCATCGCGTAACGCCTTGAAATCTCTGATTTCAGGCAGCGTTATGTGATTGAGCCTTTTTCGCATGACGCTTTGGCTCTCAGACTCTGGCGTCGCCCGCGCGCTATTTCTTCCGGCGTTGTTTGTATTTTTGATAGAGCCGGTGGTTCATGTCGATGAATTGCGCAAGCCCTCGGCCCAGAAACCCGGCGGCATTGCGGCGGAGGTAAAAGTAGCCGGTCACGCTGGCCACGAACCCTCCAAAAGCGTCCACGATCAGGTCACCCATGGTATCGTCCAGCCCGGATTTCTGCATGCTCAGCCCGAAGGCGAGATCCATCGCGTATTCAAAGATCTCCCAGATCGCGCCGACCGTTATGGCGACGCAAAAGCTGATGAACGCAATCGCTGCGGGCGGCGCGGCAAAGCGGTCGCCTTCAAACAGCATGAAGACAAACAAAAACCCCGTCAGGCCAAAGCCCACTGCTGACAGGCCGTGCAGGGCGATATCCCACCACCAAAGACGCTCGTAGAAATCAAACGCTTCGCCCAGAAAGATCGACGCAAAGAAAAACATGGTTGTGAACAGCAAAAACGGCAAGGGCAGCCTAAGCGACCAGCGGGCCGCCAGGATCGGGGGCAGCAGCGACAGGCCAAGCGTGGCAAAGCTGACAAAGGCAAGCGACCAGCGCGACAGTCCAAGGGCGATCACGGCGGTGCTCAGCAGCATCGCCCAGATCACCAGCATGATGGCACTGCTTTCGCGGATCAGTTTCATGGATCACTTTGGGCGGTATTCAAAACATGCCTGCCCATTCCTATATATCACTCATGCCAGACGCCCATATACGCATCGCAAGCTATAACATGCGCAAGGCCCGCGGTCTTGACCAGAAGCGCCGCCCTGAGCGTATTTTGCAGGTGATCAACGGGCTGAATGCAGATATCGTTGTGCTGCAAGAGGCAGACAGGCGGATGGGTCAGCGCCCCTCTGCCTTGCCGCCAGAGATGATTGAGGCCGAGACCGATTTTCAGCTGGTCCGCCTGTCGGCCAATAAGGTGAGTATCGGTTGGCACGGCAACGCCGTTCTGGCGCGCAAAGGGCTTGATGTGCTGAGCGTGGAGAGGTTTGATCTGCCGGGGTTTGAGCCGCGGGGGGCCGTGAAGGTGCGACTGGATCTGGGGGCAGGTCTGAGCGTCGTTGCCACGCATCTGGGTCTGCGCAGACGAGACAGGCGGGCGCAGCTGGAAAAGTTGAACACGATAACCTCCCGGGACAATGCCTGCATCATTGCAGGCGATTTCAACGAATGGTCCGCGACGAAAGGCTTTGAGCCGCTCGCGCCCCGGTTTGAGATACACAGCCCCGGAAGGTCGTTTCACGCCCGTCGCCCCATCGCCGCGCTTGACCGGTTTGCCCTGTCGCAAGGCGTCGCATTGCGGGATGCTGGCGTTGATCAAGGCAAATTGGCGGGCATCGCGTCGGACCATTTGCCAATCTGGTCCGACATCGCGGTTCCTGCGGCTATTTGCTGAACAAGACCGGTAATTTCTGATCCCGCAGCAAGGCATAGGTCGTGGCCCCCAACACGAAATCATAGGCCCGCGAATGGCCAAAGGCACCTGTGACAATCAGGTCTGCACCTTTCTCGAACGCCACTTGCTGAAGCACATCCGCGATACTGTCCCCCATTGGGTCCCGGTGCTCTAGCGTCGCTTTCAGACCGTGCCGCGCGTACATTTCCGTCATATCGATCGCGTCGGAATCCTTGAACGCGTCCTGAGTTGCGGGGCCCACGCGCAGCACTGTCAACTCTGCCTTTTCATGTGTCAGGTCCAGCATGTCATGGGCGGCGCGTGCGGCTTCGCGGGTATCGCTCCAGCCCAGCAGAATATTCGCGCCGATCTCGGGGCCGTCATAGCCCAAAGGCACCACGATCACAGGCCGGCCGCTTTCGCGGATCACATGCGTCTGCGCGTGTCGGTGATCATAGCGCTCGCTGTTTCGGTCCTCATGCGACATGATCACCAGATCGGCGGCCCGTGCGCTTTCGATCATGCGCTCGCTGGCTGATTGTGCCTCGGCGCGCACCATACGGAACTCGCTGACAAACTCCTCCGGCTTTGTGTGCTTTTCAAACACCGCCCGGATCGCGTCAGCCTCTTGCTTCTGGCTTTCCTTGAAGGATGCGTAGGCCGTATCGGGGATATGCATGGCGATGCCGGGATATACCAGCAGCGCTTCGACCGTGTGCAAACCAATCAGATGCGCGCCATGCTTGCGCGCCAGGGGTATCGCCACCTTGAGAAGCGTATCGGAGTGATCGGGCGTGGTAAGGCATACCAGAATTGTCTTGGGGGCCATAGGTCTATTCCTTTTAAGCGAGGTTCGTTAAGCTGAGGGCCGTTATGCGAGGGCCGGGGCGCATCGCGGCGCCCCGGTATGCGTCAGGCTTTCTTTATGTCGATCTTCTGAACCGCCGGTTTGGCAGTTGAGGGCTTCGCGATCCCCAGCGTGAGGATACCGTCAGCGAAATCCGCTTTCACCGCGCCATCCTCAGGCGCGAAGCCAAGCGGGATCTGACGGCGGAAGCTTCCATAGCGGCGTTCAATCCGGTGATAGCCTTCCTCCCTTTCCTCGTGATCGGCGCTTTTCTCACCTTTGAGAACCAGCGTCTCGCCTGAGACGGTGACATCGAGATCATCCTCCTTCACACCGGGCAGCTCGGCGCTGACCTTGATCGCGTCATCCGTCTCCACCACGTCAACGGCGGGAAAAGACGGGCCGGCAAAAAAGGACTGCCCGTCATCATCCAGCATCGGGAAGCTGGATTTGAACTGATCAAACAGACGGTTCATTTCCTGCTGAAGCGACGGAAACAGCGCGGTTTCGCCAGTGTGTCGTCTGGTTTGTGGAAGCGTTTGGCGTGACATCTGTTATCTCCTTTCGAGGTAGCCGACACCCATTGTGTCCACCCCTTATTAGCAATCCGCCAAGAGGCCCGATTGATCCCGATCAATCCAGACAGCCCTTCCTGGCCTATGTCATCGGGCTATCAGAGTTCTCAC
>CAYGUB010000222.1:0-5327 GCA_964352845.1 uncultured Rhodobacterales bacterium
CTATGAGACCGGCCAGACGGTGCGCGCGATCAAGCGCCCTGTGGTCATCATCACGTCGAACAATGAAAAGGAGCTGCCCGACGCCTTTCTGCGCCGCTGCTTTTTCCATTATATCCGCTTTCCCGACATGGACACGATGCGCCAGATCGTGGCCGTGCATCACCCCGGGCTGAAAGGCGATCTGCTGACCGCCGCGCTGACACAATTCTACGAGCTGCGCGAGACGCCGGGGCTGAAGAAAAAGCCGTCCACCTCCGAAGTGCTCGACTGGCTCAAGCTGCTGCTGGCCGAGGACCTGAGCCCGGAGGATCTCAAGCGTGACGGGGCCAATGCCTTGCCCAAGCTGCATGGGGCACTTTTGAAAAACGAGCAGGACGTGCATCTGTTTGAACGTCTGGCCTTCATGGCGCGCGGCCAGAGATGAGCCTGCTCGTCCGACCGCTGGAACCCGCTGACGCGCCGCACTGGCGCGCACTTTGGAAAGCATATCTTGCATTCTACGAAACGGAGCTTGGTGAACAGATCTACAGCACGCATTTTGAGCGGCTCACAGGCGATGACCCGCAGGATTTCTCGGGGCTGATCGCGCTATATGACGCAACGCCCGTGGGGCTTGCGCATTTCCTGTTTCACCGGCATGGCTGGAAGATCGAGAATACCTGCTATCTGCAAGACCTCTATGCGGTCCCGCAAATGCGCGGCAAGGGCATCGGGCGCGCGCTGATCGAGGCGGTTTATGCCGCCGCCGATAAGGCCGGCGCGCCCAGCGTCTACTGGCTGACGCAGGCAGATAACACACAAGCGCGTGTGCTTTATGACCGCGTGGGCCAAACCACTCCCTTTATCAAATACACTCGGGTATAAGCCCAAAATGATCCGATTACTGCTACCGATTCTGATATTGCTGACCGCGTGTACACCGGTCGAGATCAGCGAGACACCGCAACGCGCCGCGCCCAGCGCCCTGCCCCCCATGAAGAGCTTTGCGTCCAGACCCGGCCTGCCTGTGACCCGTCCCAACACGCAGATTGCACAGGATTTTCTGGAACTCGCCTTTGAGCTTGAAAGCGGGCAGACGCTCAAGCGGCTCACAAAGTTCAAAGGACCGATCAAGGTCCATGTCGCGCCCGGCGCGCCACGGGGTCTGGTCTCAGAGCTTGACCAGTTGCTTAGCCGTCTGCGACGCGAGGCTCAGGTCCCGATAACGCGCGCAGCCCCCGGCGAGGCAGCCCAGATCTATGTCGAAGCGGTCCCGGTCGCGCAGCTGCAACGCGCGGTGCCCGGTGCGGCCTGCTTTATCTACCCCAATGTGCGCGGCTGGCAGGACTACCGCAAGAACCGCCGCTTCCATAACTGGGCTGATCTCAAAAGCCGCGACACGACCACAGTGATCATCCCCTCCGATGTCAGCCCGCAGGAGGTTCGCACCTGCCTGCATGAGGAAATCGCCCAGGCGCTCGGACCGCTCAATGACCTGTACCGGCTGCCCGACAGCACGTTTAACGATGACGATTTCCATATCGTGCTGACCGGCTTCGATATGCTGATCCTGCGGGCCTATTACAGCCCCGAGATCCGCGACGGCATGACCCGCGCAGAGGCCGCACAGGTCCTGCCCGGGCTTCTCAATCGTCTCAACCCGCGCGGCGCAAGACGTGCAGGCGCACCCGTGGCCAGCACCGCAAAAAGCTGGGACCGTGCCCTGACCGCCGCGCGATCCAACCGCCACCGCTCGGAGAACCGCGCCAGTTTTGCACGCCAGGCGCTCAAGATCGCGCAGCGTGAAGGCTGGCGGGACAACAGGCTGGCCTATAGCCTGTTCATCCGTGGGCGCACGGCCATCGCCACCCAGCCCAGCGAGGCGCGCGCAGCCTTCGTGGAATCGGCCAAGATCTATAACGGGCTCAATCCCGGATCGATCCAATCGGCCCATATCGCCACGCAAATGGCCGCGTTCGCCCTGTCAGGCGGTGAGGCCGGGCTGACCATCTCTATCGTTGACAATGCATTGCCCGCCGTTTTCCGATCCCAAAACGGCGCGCTTCTATCGACGCTGCTGATGATCAAGGCCGAGGCGCTCAGCCTGCAGGGGCGCGACAGCGAAGCGCAGATTGTGCGCCGCGACGGGCTTGGCTGGGGTCGCTACGGCTTCGGGGCCGATGACAAGGTCCGCCGCAGGCTCAGCGAAATTCAGGCCCTTGTGCCCAAAACCACCCAGACGGAAGGCTAGAGCATGGCTCCTCTCATCGGTCTCGCCATTGGCGCGCTTACCGGCGCGACTGTCGCCAAACGCCGCGGAGGCAACGGGTTGGACATGGCGCAATATGCGGCAGGCTTCGGCATCCTGTTCGCGCTGATCGGCCTGTTTGTGGCGATCATCCTGGCCCGCAACGCGCTTTGAATGTTTCTGCCGTTTTTCGACAATCTGCGTGCGGCAAAGGTCCCCGTTTCCCTGCGCGAATATCTGGCCTTTCTTGAGGGGGTGAAGGCCGGGCTCGTCACCTATGATATTGACGGGTTCTACTATTTGGCCCGCACGGTGATGGTCAAGGATGAGCGTCATCTCGATCGGTTCGACCGCGCTTTTGCGACGACCTTTCAGGGGCTGGAAGCGATCGGCTTTGACGAGGTTCTGGGGGCGATCGACCTGCCCCGCGACTGGCTTGAAAAACTGGCGGAGAAACATCTAAGCGACGCGGAAAAGGCCGAGATCGAGGCGCTTGGCGGCTTTGACAAGCTGATGGAGACGCTGAAAAAGCGGCTCAAGCAGCAGCAGGGCCGCCACCAGGGCGGCAACAAATGGATCGGCACCGCCGGCACCTCGCCCTTCGGGGCCTATGGCTACAACCCCGAAGGCGTGCGGATCGGGCAGGACGGCTCCCGCCACCAGCGCGCGGTGAAGGTCTGGGACAAGCGCGAGTTTCGAAATCTCGATGACAGCGTTGAGCTTGGAACGCGCAATATCAAGGTCGCACTCAAGCGCCTGCGCCGCTGGGCGCGGGACGGGGCCGATGAAGAGCTTGATCTCGACGGCACCATCCGCGCCACGGCCGAGAATGGCTATCTCGACGTCAAGACCCGGCCAGAGCGGCGCAACGCAGTCAAGGTGCTTTTGTTTTTCGACATTGGCGGCTCGATGGATCCGCATATCCGCGTGGTCGAAGAGCTGTTTTCGGCCGCACGGGTCGAATTCAAACATCTGGAGCATTTCTACTTCCATAACTGCCTCTATGAGGGGGTCTGGAAAGACAATGCACGGCGCTGGAATGAGCAGACGCCCACATGGGACGTGCTGCGCACCTATGGCTCGGATTACAAATGTATCTTTGTAGGCGATGCCAGCATGTCGCCCTATGAGATCGCCTATCCCGGCGGCGCCAATGAGCATATGAACCCGGAGGCGGGGCAGGTCTGGCTGCAACGCGCGGTCGAGACATGGCCCCAGCATTTGTGGATCAACCCGCTTGAGGAACGCTATTGGCGCTACACGCAATCGGTCTCGATGATCCAGCAGATCTTCACACCAGAGCGCATGGTGCCCATGACGCTTGAGGGGATCGAACGCGGCATGCGGCTTTTGGGGCGCTGAGGCGTTCCGCGTTAACCTTGCAAGGCTTCAAGCAAAAAGAAACGGCCCCCGCTTTTGGCAGGGGCCGCTTCCGGGCCTCGGGCACCCCCGAAGCCATCGGGACGCTGGGAAACCGTTTGGGGGCCGGTAGGTTGGGCGTCAGGCCGGGTTTATTTCACGATCCGTTCGGCAGCAGAGTCGTTGCCCAGTGCGAAGAACCGCTGTGCCGCTTCCGAATTTCCGCGGGTTGCGAATGTGCCGCCAACAACCGGGTTACGTTCGGCCGCGCTGTCATTGTATTTTGCAATCTCAAGCTGGGTGAAGGCCGAATTACCGATATTGGTGTCACGGACGATGCGCTCGGCGGCCGAGTCGTTATCCAGTGCGAAACGTGCCTTCACATCATTGATGTCTGCAAATGCAGGAGCGACGAGCGAGAGGACGAGGGCGGTTGTTGCGATTACGTTTTTCATTTTCTGTCTCCGATACTTGTTTTGTGTGTGTGTTGGGCTGTGCCCGTTTGATGAGACTAATATGACGGTTGAACGGCTGCGCCTCAATGCACTTTATTCGGTTTTTAACGGGTATATGGTGCGTTTACGCACAATAGGGGTGCAAGACGGACCACAACGTCACGCCGCCGTGAGAAGCCGCTCACGAACCGTGAAAAGGATGAAATATCCGCCAAATTACAGGGAATCGTGCCGACATAGTTGCCGCGAGCGCGCCGGCGCCCCATATCTCGATCATGTTGAAACTGACCCCGATCCTGCTGGCCGTGCTTTACGGCCTCGTCATGTACAAGTTCTCCGTCTGGAACACCCGGCGGACGCTGAACTCCCAATCGACGCCGCTCGACGATCCGGAGCTCAACCGGCTCAACGACCAGATGGCCCGGGCGCTTGATCTGCCGCAGGTCAAGGTTCAGGTCTATGAGATCGAGCCCGTAAATGGTCTGGCCGATCCCGACGGGCGCATCTTTCTGACCCGCGGGTTTCTCAACAAGTATAAAGCCGGGGAGGTCACAGCCGCAGAGCTTGCAAGTGTTGTCGCCCATGAGATGGGCCATGTGGCTTTGGGCCATTCGCGCCGCCGGATGATCGATTTTACCGGCCAGAACGCGATCCGCGCCATCCTGATGGGCGTGATCGGGCGCTTCGTGCCGTTCATCGGGCCCTGGCTCGCCAATATTGTGACCACGCTGCTTGCAGCGCGGCTGTCGCGGCAGGATGAGTATGAGGCAGATGCCTATGCCTCCGCGCTTCTGACCAAGTCGGGCATCGGCACCGAGGCGCAGAAATCCCTGTTTCGCAAGCTCGACAAACTGACCCGGATGGGCGGTGCGACGCCACCTGCCTGGCTGATGAGCCATCCCAAAACCGAAGAGCGGATCGCCGCGATCGAGGCCAATGAGGCCAAGTGGCAGATCACATAAGCGCCTTGCCCAGACGCGGCAGGCGCGCGCGTTTGAGAAGCGATCTTTGCGTGAATGCTTGCCCCGCCATCTGCTGAGCGGTCGTGTGAACGCGGCCCACGACCTCTGCCACGATGCCGGGATGCGTCTCCCAAAACCCTAGCAGAAATTCATCAGGGCTCGCGCGCTCGACCCCCTCCTCGCGCAGGCTTGCACGCGGGAAGTCTTTGGCATTCAGCGTTACAATCACATCTGCCGAGCCCGCAATCGCAGCCGCCAGAACGTGAATATCGTTCTCGTCAGGCAGCCACAGCCGCGCCAGATCATCTGCGTGCGGCTCCACAC
>CAYGUB010000223.1:0-5311 GCA_964352845.1 uncultured Rhodobacterales bacterium
TGCAGCGCAGCTCGATATGCCACTGTCCGGTGTTCAGCCAATTGGCTTGATACGAGACAGCAATGACGCGGTTCTGCCAAACCACTTCGCAGGTGTCATAGGTATCGCTCATCAATACTCACTCGCCAACATAATCGTTAGCACGCGGTGTGTCAGTCCTTCATTGGCGGGGTTCTCGGATCCCGCTGTCAACGACGGATCATAATAATCGAGCTTCCAGAAGATCTTCTGGCCGTCATGGGTGAAGGCTCCAAAGTCATGCTCACCCCACGGGTCGTTATCGTCCGAGAAGTCATCGAATGATCGAACTGCACTCATCACCGAGACCGCAAACTCACCACCAAGTTCCTGGATACCACGGGTGAGCATGATGCTGCCCCTGCCTTGGCCCTTAGTTCGGAACCGATCATTCAGCTCGCGTATTCTTTGGTTCGGCGGCTCGTCTTGCTTGGACCACACCAGTTTGGTGTCGCCCTCGCACTGATGACAGTGTTCATGGTCAAACACCGCCTCCAGCTCCCACAACCCGCTTTCCGGGTTGAAACAGGCCCAGGCGTCCTTCACGACCCGCTCTGACCCGCAACTCTTGCAGCGCGGAACGGTGCCAATGGCTTCAGCTGTGATTTCCTTATTCATCGATCATCTCCTTCCGATGCTGTCCGTCCGAATCATTTCAGGCGAACAGCACGGCAGGAGATGAGGGAAAGACCTGATCTGCACCCATCATGGCAAAGGGCAGGGTGAGCGCATAGGGGGCACCATATCGCGACAACCGATATCGTTGATGGAGGTATGGTGACCGCTAGAGAAGTGAGGGCAGGGATCGCAGACTAGCGTCATGTCCGCCCTTGATCCTATCACCACCCTTGGTCTGGCTTTCCGCCGGTACAAAGACCCCATATTGTTTGGGATCAAGCTGCCAGACCGGCTTTTGCACAGCTATATCATCGGCCAGACGGGTACCGGTAAATCCACCCTCTTGGGCAACTTGGCCTTGCAAGACGCCGCCCATGGCAATGGCTTTTGCCTGATCGATCCGCATGGTGACTTGGCTTTGCAGCTGCATCAATCCATCGATACGCCACATCTCTATTGGGACGTGGCGGACCCGGACAGCCCCTATGGATACAACCCGCTCTCGCCAGTATCAGCGCAGTTGCGTCCGTTAATCGCCTCGGCCTTGATTGATACCCTGAAGAAACAGTGGCCCGAAGCCTGGGGTGCGCGCATGGAGCACTTGCTGCGCTACGCCATCTTGGCGCTTTTGGAGCAGCCCAAGAGCGACCTGCGCGACATCGTGAAGCTGTTTGTCTGGAAGACATTCCGCAAGCACGTCATCGAACATATCAATGACCCGCAAGCGCTGTTCTTCTGGAAACACGAGTTCGACAACATGAACTATCAAAACGCCGCTGATGGCGTTGCCCCCATTGCCAACAAGCTGGGGGCGTTTCTGGCGCATCCGGTGGTGCGGGGTGCCGTGTGTGAACCACAGAAGCCGATCAAATTCCGGCAGGTGATGGATAGCGGGACGCCGTTGATTGTGAATCTGTCCAAGGGACGGTTGGGGACGGATATCAGCAATGTGCTGGGTGGCATGCTTGTGTCCACCATCATGCACGCGGCCTTCTCGCGCCACGGCTTGCCGGAATTGGCACGCAAACCATTCTTCCTGCACGTTGACGAATTCCCAAACTTTACGACCACCGCCTTCGCATCGCTTTTGTCCGAAGCCCGCAAATATGGTCTCGGCCTCACCCTCGCCCACCAACATATCACCCAAGCAGAAAAAGCAGTCTTTGAGGCCATTATGGGGAACGTGGGCACGCAGATCATGTTCCGGGTTGGTGCGCGGGATGCGCCCATCTTGCAACGGGAGCTGGGGATGTTCGAACCGAATGATCTGATCAACCTGCCAAACCACCGGACCTTTGTGCGGTTGATGGTGGATGGGACGAAATCGAAGCCATTCTCGGCGAGTATGCTGCCGTGGTATCGAGGGGAGGGATATGGTGGCCGCTAGGACGCCTGCAGGTTGGTCCATACAATTGCCGTATGAACCGACCAGACCCATTTCAGTCTCGCATGTCCGAAGAAGCCTAGGATGAGTATCTGCACATTTGTCAGGAGTTGTATTTGGAGATGGAACGCGAACGACGTTGGCCATGGCCAGATTCGCAAAATTCCGAAGATTTGTTAGAGTCGGAGGATCACTAGCCTATGACCACCAAAACCTGTTTTGCCTATACCCGCGTTTCAACCGTCAAGCAGGGTGATGGTGTTTCGCTGGAGGCCCAGCGTGACGCAATCAACGTATTCGCCGACCGCCACGGCTTGCGCATTGTTGGCTGGTTCGAAGAGAAAGAGACTGCCGCCAAGCGGGGCCGACCGGTGTTTGACAAAGTCGTGCAATCGCTACAGGCCGAAGAAGCCGACGGGTTGATCGTGCACAAGATCGACCGGTCAGCTCGAAACTTCTCTGACTGGGCGCGGATCGGTGAACTGGTCGATAGCGGCGTCGATATCCATTTCGCCCATGAAAGTCTCGATCTACGGTCGCGCGGTGGCCGCCTCACCGCCGACATCCAAGCAGTCATCGCCGCCGACTACGTCCGCAACCTGCGTGAAGAGTGTATCAAGGGTATGGAGGGTCGTCTGAAACAAGGGCTGTTCCCGTGGGCGGCTCCGATTGGATATCTTGATCAAGGTCCGGGCAAGCCAAAGACACCCGATCCGGAACGTGCACCATTTGTTCGGCAAGCGTTTGAGCTTTATGCCACTGGGCAATATTCGTTTCGCGGTTTGCTGGCAGAATTGCAGCGTCGCGGGTTTCGCAACTGTGGTGGCAAGCCGATCACTAAAGGCTGCCTTGAAAACCTGATGAGCAATCCGTTCTATCACGGCATTGTCCGCCTGAAACGCAAGGGCAAGATCTATCAGGGGCAGCATGAGCCGCTGATCGAGCGCGCATTGTTTGAGCGCGTGCAGGCGCTGAAAGGGAACCGCCAAATCAAGAAGGAAACGCTGCACAATCATCCGTATCGACGGCTTGTTTCCTGTGGCTACTGCCAACGCTGTCTGATTGGCGAACGGCAAAAAGCCCACATATACTACCGTTGCCACACCAAAGACTGTCCAACCACGAGTATCCGGCAAGATGCGCTTGAGGCCGCTATCTCCGCCCGCCTGTTGAACCTCAGGCTCAACGAGGCAGATGAAGAACGATTGCAGATCAAGATGCAGACGTGGCTAAAGAAACGGACCGCTGACGCAGACAGACAGGCGGTGCAACTGCAATTGGCGAATGTGTCGAAGCGTCTAGAATTGCTTACCGACGCCCTGCTTGATCAACTCATCGACAAGCCCACGTTTCAAATGCGGCAAAACCACTTGTTGGAGGAACAAGCCCAACTGGAGCAGGCCCTCCAAAATCTTGGAAAACAGGGTGCCGATGCCGCGCTAGCTGAAAAATACCTCGAACTGATCAAAAGCCTTGTTCTGAGCCATGGATTGGCTGATCAGGCGAAAAAAGGCCGACTGGCCAAATTGGCGTTCTCGAACCTTACTTTGCGCTGAAAATGCCTTTGTATAGAGCCGTATAATTGGCTCTCTGAGGTCGATAAAACCTTGCGTGTCTTATGTGGTGCCCCAGACCGGGATAGAACTCGAACCAAGAAAGTGATCACCGCTGCTCTCAATGAGTTCACCACGGAGATCAAAAACTTCTAACAGCCTCATGCTGTAAGCCTACGTTGTTGATTGATACTACCCTAGCTTATCCATCACAAACATGCTATATTATGATTGATAAACTAAAAGATATCAATCATGACTTGGAACTGGCAACAACCACACTGGCCAGAGTGGCGCTACGATAGCAACGCTTTGGTCATCAAAGAACAACAATTCCTGCTGGCCGCTGGGCGACTTCAGGGTGCTTTCGCCCATCTCTCACCCGCAGACAGCAGCACAGTCACGATTGAGCTCCTCGCCAGCGAAGCTATCAAGACATCAGAAATTGAAGGTGAGTATCTGGACCGCGCTTCAGTCCAATCGTCCATCCAACGCGAGTTTGGCTTGAGCGCAGCAGCTAAAAGTGGACGCCGAGAAACGGGGATAGCCACCCTCATGCACGAGCTGCACACCTCATACGACCAACCCCTCACGCACGACACTCTACATCACTGGCACACGCTCATTTGTGCTGGCCAAACAGACATTAAAACTATCGGTAGTTATCGCTCCCACAACGACGCGATGCAGATTGTCTCCGGCCCAATTCAAGCCCCTACCATTCATTTTGAAGCGCCACCGGCAGCCGCGATGCAGCCAGAAGTGCAACAATTTATCGACTGGTATAATAACACCACGCTGCCGGCACTGGCCAAAGCTGCCTTGGCGCACCTGTGGTTTGTTTCCATCCACCCGTATGAAGACGGCAACGGGCGCATATCTCGTGCGCTTTCGCAAAAGGCGCTGGCGCAGATGTTGTCTGCACCCAGCTTCATTGCACTGTCTCGCACCATCGAAAAGCACCGCACCGCCTACTACAACACCCTCGCCGCCAACAACCAATCTCTCGATATAAACAACTGGATGACGTGGTTTGCCGATATGTGCCTTGAGGCACAGACTTATTCTGAATCACTCATTACCCACGTCATTACCAAAACCAAGGTATTTGACCGACTACGTGACGACTTAAACGACCGGCAGAAAAAAGCCCTGCTGCGCATGTTCGACGCTGGTCCAGAGGGATTTGCTGGTGGCTTGAGCGCGAAGAACTATCTGACTATCACTGGCACAACGACCGCCACTGCCACGCGTGACTTAGGCGACTTAGTTGTCAAAGGTGTGCTGACACGGACAGGCAGCCAGAAGGGAACGCGGTATTGGTTGGTGACAGCTTGAGGGTCTTATTCTTGAAACTGATATGGTGACCCCTAGTCAAAAGGGTTTTCTTATGGTGCCCCAGACCAAGACAGAGCTCGTGTCAAAGACGAGATCATCATTTCGCCACAGAAGCAGAAAATCTCTAGCGGTCACCAAATCATTTCTGGTGATCTGTACTCAGAACGGAGCAGAACTCGCTTCGAAGGGCGGCGCTTTGTAATAGGAAGCTTCTTCAAGATATTTTTGGCGCTTCAAATGGTAGTTCTTGAAGAGACTAAAAAGAGACTAAATCTCCAAACCAATGCGCCGAAAGCCTGCTAAGTCATTGAAAAGATGTGGAGGCGAGTAGGAGAATCGAACTCCTGTACACGGATTTGCAATCCGCTGCGTAACCACTCCGCCAACTCGCCTTAAGAGT
>CAYGUB010000224.1:0-5310 GCA_964352845.1 uncultured Rhodobacterales bacterium
TCTTTGATTTCAGGCAGTGTTACGTGATTCAGGTTTTTCGCATGACGCTTTAGCCTCGTCCTGCGATCTGGGTGAGAAAGACGCCCAGCCCCATGGTCGCAATGCCAGCAGCGCGCCACGCGCTCAGGGGTGTCCGGGCCGCGCCGAACAGGCCATAGTGATCGATGGCCGCAGCAGAGATCAGCTGGCCGAGCAGAACGAAAAACACCGCATTGCCCACGCCGAATTGCGGCGCGATCCAGGTGATCGACAGCACATAAAAGGCGATCAGCACGCCTGCGAGAAACAGATGCTTTGGCGCACCTGCGACCGCGTGCAGACCTTTCATGCCGGTGAGCGCCGTGAAGAGCACAGCGCTCAGGAAGGCCACGGCAAACAGAATGACCGAGGCCGTAGCAGGGGCGCCGATGACGCGGCCAAGCGCTGCGTTGAGCGCAGCCAGCAGCGGGATCCCGATGCCGGCAGCCAGCATGATCATCGCATATTGCGCGTTGGGCATCCCCGGCACCTCCTTTTCGCATGCGCTCAGTAGGTGGCGCGACCGCCTGACAGATCGAACACAGCGCCCGTGGTGAACGAGTTCTCCGCACTCACGATCCAGGCGATCATATTTGCCGCTTCCTCGACTTCCAGAAACCGCTCGCGCGGGATTTTTGACAGCATATAGCCGATATGCTCCTCGCTCATCTGATCAAAGATCGGCGTGCGGGCGGCGGCGGGGGTGACGCAATTGACCCCGATATCCTTATCGGCATTCTCCTTGCCCGCCGATTTGGTAAAGCCGATCACGCCCGCCTTGGAGGCGGAATAGGCCGAGGCGTTGGGATTGCCCTCTTTGCCGGCCACAGAGGCAATGTTGAGGATCCTGCCATAGCCGCGCGCCCGCATGCCCGGCAGAACGGCGCGGTTTGTGTGGAAGGTGCCGTTGAGATTGATCGCCACGATTTGCGCGAATTCCTTGGGGTCATAGTCGGTGACGGGCGCGTTTGAGCCTGCGATACCGGCAGAATTGACCAGAATATCGACCGGGCCAAGGGCCGCTTCCGTGGCACTTAGCGCCTCCATGACGCTGGCCAGATCGGAGACATCACACTGCGCCCCGAACGTGTCGCCGTCCAGCTTTGACAGCGTGCCCTCATTGGCTGCCGCGTTGCGGTCCCAGCTTGCCACACGCGCGCCAGAGCCCAAAAGCCGCTCGACCACCGCAAGCCCGATGCCTTGCGCCCCGCCTGTGACGACCGCGGTCTTGCCGCTTAAATCATAGTTGTTCATTGCAGAGCCCTTCCAGTGATCCGACATACCAATCATCAAAACGCGTAACCCGGGTAGTGGCGGCGTCCGACAGGCGTTAAAGTGTGGCTCAGGGTTTTCGCGTGGCGCATCACCGTCCCGCAGGCCTGTATCGCCGGGTTCGCGCAAGAGGGCAAGATACCGGGTGCTTAAAAAAGCGACGTTCAACTCAGATAGAGAAAGTAAGGGATCGGCAAAATTTTGCCGATATGGCGGTTTGATCGGCGTTTTGCGCGTCACCTATGATATAGATCATTTGCCTGCCCGGCGCGTAAAGGTCTTGTTAACCATTACTGATCAATCCTCTTGATCAAATTTCCGGACGATCCAATTACCCAAAGGTCCTTGCCATGTTTGCTATGAAAATCCTGCTTGCAATCATCTTCGTGCCCGTCGCGATGCATTTGATCAGAATATTGGTCATGCCGAGCCCGGGACATTCGCGCATGCTCAGCCCGGTTTTGACGGGGACCTCCAGCATTGCGGTTGTCAGCCTTCTGGTGGTTCTGCTGACCATGGCGACATCGGGTGATTTTGAGCCCTTCGACATGCCGCAGCGCCCTGATCTGCAGCACGAAAGCGGATTGCTGGGAACAGCGAATATCCTGCCGTTCTGATGGTTCAAAGCTGACCGGTCAGTAATCCCGCTCGAAAAAAATTCCCAGTGACGTATCGCCATCAGTCTGGAGTTGTCCGCGCGCCGTGATGGATTTGGAGATATCGAGATTGAGCGACACAGCCCCCGTGCCGCCGGTTCCGACCGTGACATCCGTGTAGACATTCTCCGACAGGTATTTGCCGGCACGCACCGCCGTATTGCCCTCGGCATCCGTGGTCACGTCAAGATCATCGAGATCAAGTCCGCCCCTGAGTTTCGAGATTACGCCCTCGCCACCGCGCCCGGCAAGATTTGCCACCGCACTGGCCAGTTGCAGTGCCTGGAAGGGCGATAGCTGGCTGGCGCTGCGGCCAAAGAAGATCCGGGCCAGGACCTCATCCTCCGGGGCCGGTGGGTTGGACACGAAACTGACCACCGGCGCGCTGGCGGGCCCATCGATCACGATGCTGGCCGTGCCGTCCTCAAGCTCGGTCGTTGCCACGAACCGCAAGGCGGGATCGGTGCTGCCCTGCAATTTGATTGTCCCCTCATCAAGCGCGAACCGTTTGCCCAGAATATCGAGCCGTCCGCGCAGCAATTCAAACTGACCGGCGGTGATCGGGACGGCGCTGGTGCCGGTGATCGCGACCGCTCCGGCCAGTTCCGCATCCAGACCGCGCCCACGCACGAAAATGCGCGATGGGGCGGAGACCGCGATATCGAGCGGATAGACCGGGCCGCTGCTCTGAGCGCTTTGGCTTGTCTCTTTCGGGGCATCCAGCCCCGCGCGCGCGCGGCTGCGCTGAACGGGACGCGGGGAGCGGATATGGGTGATCTCGGGGATCTCGCCCAGGCTTGACAGCCCGCTTGAGGGGACGGAGATATCGGTCTGGCCCAGATTGATCCGCCCCGAGATTTCCGCACCCCCCAGCAGCGCCCCGCGAATGGCAATCGCCCCGTCAATTGCGGTCTTGTAAAGCTGTGGGTCGATCAGCCCGAACTGGTTCAGGGCGATATCGATCTGTGCCGGGTAGCGGCCCGACAGCGTGACGGGTCCCGTGACCCGCAGCGTGCCACCCGATGACATATTTGCCGAGACAGCCAGATCGGCCTGCCCGTTTTGCAGACCCACCCGTGTGTCGATATCGGTAAGCGCGGCGCGCAGGCTGGGCAGGCTCAGCCTTGCGCCGGTGCTCTGGACCGTGCCTGCGAGGTTCGACAGCTCGGGCGCGCCTTGTATGGCGAGGTCAAACCGTGCAGTCCCTTCAAGGCTGCGCGGCGCAATAAACGGATTGGCGAGCCCCAGCGGCGCCTCGCCATTGACTGCCAGATTGAGCTGCGCGTCATTGCCCACAGAGCCGGAGGATTGAAACTGCATGCCCGCAGGCCCGGTCCCTGATGTCTCAAGCGCCCAGCCTGTCGTGATCTCCCGCGCCGTGCCGGTGACTTCGAGCGGCCCGTTGATATCGGGCACGAAGGCGCCGATGTTGGGCAGGCGCGCGGCGAAGTCAAAAGCGCTGCTGCCGGCAAGATAGCTTCCATCGACCGATGCTGTGGCGCCTGAGGGCCCGGTCGCATCCATTACCAGATCCCAGGCCTCACCCCCGGTCTGCGCGCGCCCGGTCACGGATGCGGCACCGGAAAGCTGAGGTGCCAGCGGCGCGATATCGGGCAGATTGGCCGAGAACTCTGCCCCGATCGCCTCACCATCGACCCGGGCTGTCACATCGGCTTGACCGTTCAGCGGCCCGCTGGCATTGGCGGTGACATCCCAGACGCCGTCGCGCTGTGCGGCCTGCGCGGTCAGATCAAGCGCGCCGCTGAGTTGCGGGGCGACTTGCGACACATCGGGCAGGGATGCGCTCAGATCAGCGTTGATATCCGCGCCGTCGATTATGGCCTTGACCGAGGCCGTGCCATTGAAAGGACCGCTGGCATCTGCGGTGACATCCCAAGCGCTGCCGCGCTGCGTGGCGCGTCCTGCAAGATCGAGCGCACCGCTGAGTTGCGGCACCACCGCAGAGCTATCGGGCAGGGAGGCCTTGTAGTCGATCTGCACGGTCTCGCCGACCACCCCGGAGACATTGGCGGTGACGTCAAAGGGTCCGCTGGCATCCGCATCAACCTGCCAGCCGGTCTCTATCTGGCTGGCCTGCGCGGATAGCTTGACGGGACCGCTGAGCGCGGGGCTGATCTTGCTGGCATCGGGCAGATCCGCGTTGAAGGCCACCTCTGCCCGCGTCCCTTCCAGCTCTGCCGTGAGCGTGGCGGTTGCGCCTAGCGGGCCTGCGGCATCTGCGCCGACGGTCCACAATGCGCCTGTCTGCCGGGCGGTGCCGTCAAGGGTCAGCGGCCCGTCAAGCTCGGGCGTGAGAAGCGCCGCATCGGCCAGCGCTGCGCGAAACGTGAGATCTGCAGCCCCCGTAGCGATGGAGCCGCCTGCATCAAGCTCTATCTGCGGGTTCGAGATCACGGCCTGTCGCAAAACCGTCCCGGTTGTATCGCGCGCCACATCAAGATCAAGCCGGGTCTGACCTTTCAGGATCGCATCGGCCTGTTCCTGCCCGATTGCGAGCCCGTCGCCGGTGCCCGCAAGTCTCAGATCAAAAGCGCCGCCCAAGGCCAGATCGCCGTCCAGATCAAAGGCCGCCCGGCCGCGCAGATCCTGACCCGACAGCGCCGCAAACCGGCTCAGATCGCCTGCGACGAGCGCAAGGTCGAGCCGGGTCTCGAAACCCGCATCCAACCCGTCCAGCTCAACACCGCCCGTGACAGTCAGATCACCAGCTGAAATATCGATATCGCTCAGCCGCAAGGGCGCGCCCGACATCGCCTCGGGTTCAAACAGGATCGACAGCGCCCCGGTAAGCTCGCGCCCGGCGGCTTGCGCCAGCGCGGCATCGCTCAGATTAAGCCCGTCGGCGGTGATATCGACATCCGCGCTGAGCTGGCCCACGGCGCCTGATGCGCCTTGCAAAATGCCTGTGGCCGTGATCTCAGCGCGCTCCAGTGCCAGATCGGGACGATTGAGCGCGTCAAGATTGAAGCGGGCCGTGAAGTTTTCTGCGTCACTTGCATCGAACTGAATATCGAGATCCAGCCGGGCCAATTCCGTGCGGGGCCCGCTGATCGGCAGGGTGACGGGCCTGCGATCCTGCGTGCCAACCGTGCCGGTAATGTCCAGAAGGCTTGGCCAGCCTGTCGGGTCCAGCGCGATCTTGCCTGCGATATCCAAAGCCTCGGTTTTCAGCGCGAAATCATTAAGCGCAAAAGCGCCGTCATTCAGCGTCTGCCCTGTGGCGCGCAGCTGTGCATCGGTGCCGAAAAACGCCTGATATTGCGGCGCGAACAGCGAAGAGAGATCGCCCGCAAGATCGGCATCAAACTGGCGTCCTTTATCCGTCTGGCCAAGCGTGACCTTG
>CAYGUB010000225.1:0-5305 GCA_964352845.1 uncultured Rhodobacterales bacterium
ATCTGACACCCACGGGCATGCATGTTCAACTGACGATCAAACCCTGATCCGCCCGCCAAGCGGCCAAAGAGCAAAAAAGTTACTGGTCATGCGGCGCGCCTGCATTACCCTTTCTTTCGTAAAGGCAACAGCGGGGGAAAGGCTATGCGCACCTTATTTCTGTCTCTCATCATTGCGGGGCTGGCATCGCCCGTTCTGGCCCAGGAACAGCGCCGTGCCAGCCACTGCATTGCGCTGGCCGATGCGACCCCCGGTATCAGCTATCTGCATCAGGCCTCCTGGACCGAGCCGGTCGAGAGGGACACGGTCCGCATCAACTATATCGACCACGCCAGTTTTCTGATCCAGACCGAAGGCGGCTTGAGTGCCGTAACCGATTATACGGGCTTCATTGGTGTGGTCGAACATGTGCCGGACGTGGCCACCATGAACCACGCGCATGAGACGCATTGGACCGCGCGACCCGACCCGAATATCCCGCATGTTCTGCCGGGCTGGAATGATGCGGGCGGGCCGATTGATCATCACCTCGATCTGGGCGAAATGCTGGTGCGCAATGTGCCCACGGATATCCGGTCGCGATTTGGCCCCGGTATCGAGGAAGACGGCAACTCGATCTTCATCTTCGAGGTGGCGGGGCTGTGCATCGGCCATCTGGGTCATCTCCACCACGAGCCCGATGCGGCGCAATATGCAGCGCTCGGGCGGCTTGATGTCGTGATGGCCGCGGTGGATGGCGGCGTTTCGCTGGACTTGCCGACGATGCAGCGCGTGTTGGAACGTCTGCGTGCCTCGGTCGTCATTCCGATGCATTGGTTCTCGCTCAGCTCGCTCAACAGTTTCGTTGCCGATATGTCGGAAAGCTACGCGGTGGAGCGCCCGGGCGTCAGTTTTTACGAAGTTTCCTTGCGGGGATTGCCCGACAGGCCGACCATCGTGATCCTGGAGCCCACCTATCTGCGCCCGGCCGAATAGCCGTTTTCCTTCCCCGCCTCTTCGGGTCATAAAGCCGGTCATGTTGAACTCTGTCACGCCTGAATTTCGCGCCGAAATGGCGGCCTCCCTGCCCGAAGCGGTTTTTCGTGAACTGACGCCGGCCTATCTGGAAGAGCCGCGAGGCCGGTTTGCCGGGCGCGATGCGCTGCTGCTGGCACCATCCACGGTTGAGCAAGTGGCCCACATCATCCGCGCCTGTGCTACAGCCCGGATCGGGGTCATTCCTTATGGCGGGGGAACCGGTCTGGTGGGCGGGCAGATCGCGCCTGAGGGGCCGACACCGGTTATCCTGTCGCTTGAGCGGATGGTAGCGATCCGCGATGTCTCACCGCGCGACAATGTGCTGGTGGCGGAGGCGGGCGTCATCCTCAAGACGGTACAGGATGCGGCGGATGACGCGGGGCTGCTCTTCCCGCTTTCGCTCGCCTCGGAGGGATCAGCGCGGATCGGCGGCAATCTCGCGACCAATGCGGGCGGGGTGAATGTGCTGCGCTACGGCAATACACGCGATCTGTGTCTGGGGCTGGAAGCCGTATTGCCCGATGGCAGTATCCTGCACGGGCTGTCGCGGCTTAAAAAGGACAATTCAGGCTACGACCTGCGCCACCTGCTGATCGGGGCCGAGGGGACGCTTGGCGTGATCACGGCGGCCAGTCTGAAGCTGTTCCCCAAACCGGTGGCCGAGGGGGCCGCCCTGATGATTGTGCGCGACCCGGAGGCAGCGCTGCAGCTTTTGGCGCTGGCGCAGGAACAGCTGGGCGGTCAGGTCTCTGCCTTTGAGCTTATCAGCAAAGAAGGGTTCACCTTTATTGAGGAAACGGGCCTGCCGGTACGCTCACCGTTCAAGACCCCGCCCGCCTGGAGCGTGCTGATTGATCTGGGCACATTTGCCGGCACCGACCCGCAGGAGGCCCTGGCGGCGCTGTTTGCGGAGGCAGCAGAGCGTGATCTGGTCAGCGACGGTGTGATCGCGCAATCAGCCCAACAGCGCGATGATTTCTGGGCGATCCGCGAAAACATCCCCGAAGCCAACCGGCGCATCGGGTCTGTCTCCAGCAGCGACATATCCGTGCCGATTGCGCGCATTCCCGAATTCATCTCCCGGGCGGGTCAGGCGCTGGGCCGCTTGGCGGAGTTCCGCATCAACTGTTTTGGCCACGTGGGTGATGGCAATCTGCATTACAACATCTTTCCCATGCCCGGAAAGACCCGCGCCGACTATGAGATCGAGCGGCCTCAGGTCAAGCGCATTGTACATGATCTGGTCGATAGTATGGATGGCTCGATCTCGGCCGAGCACGGGATCGGGCGGCTCAAGGTCGATGATCTGAACCGCTACGGCGACCCCGCCAAGCTGGCCGCCATGCGCGCAATCAAATCCGCATTGGATCCTGCAGGCATCATGAACCCGGGCGCTGTTGTCACCGGCTAAGGCGGGGCCCCGTCGGGCGCCAGAAATCTGCTCAGCGTTTCATCGACGATCTCTTCACGGCATTTTGCAAGCCAGGACCAGCAGGCAACAAGTGCTAGAAAAATCAAAGCGGTCACCGGGGTGGGCCAATCGGGGATCATTGCCAGCGCCAGTGGCAGGGCGAGTATCGCGCCACCCATGGCGCTGGACAGCCAGATCGGGCTGGCTAGACAAAGCGCCGAGATCAGGCTCATCTTGGTCATGAGCGTGGCGAGAGGGCCCAGCACGAAGCTCATTATAAGATAGGCGGCCCACAGGATGCAGATCACGCAAAACAGCACCGATAGCAAACCATGCGCGCCTGCAATATATCCCGGGCCTGACCGGCTGACGACATGGAGCAAAATCTGTTGCGGGATCACCCATAAAAGCACCATGACCCCCGCCATCGCGATCAGGGCAGTGGCAGCAGACCCGAGCTTGCGCAAGGCCCGGCGGGTTATGAGGTCAGGTTCAGACAGTGACATGCTGCCAGCCATCAAGAAATAGCGACGCCAGCATGCAAAGATGGTGGCGATCTTGGGGCAATTTACTTTAATTCTATACGGTTAACGTTTTTGCAGAGCATTGGGACAAAGGCAGATCACCGGTGCGCGGCCTCTGCCCGTCGTCGAACGCGAAAACTCCCGTCAGCTCAAATCCGGAGCCTGTCAGTCGCCCTCGAACGCGCAAAGCGCATGCACCGACTGACCCATCTTCTCAAGCAGCGCCCGCCCGCCGAGATCGGGCAGATCAATCACAAAAGCGCAGCCGATCACCTCCGCGCCCAGCTTTTCGACCAGCTTTATCCCGGCCTCGGCCGTGCCGCCTGTGGCCAGCAGGTCATCGACTAGAAGCACGCTCTCTCCCGGTTGCAGACTGTCCTCATGCAGTTCCATCACCGCCTCGCCATATTCCAGCTGGTAATCCTGCGCGATGGTCTTGCCCGGTAATTTACCCGCCTTGCGAATGGGCACAAATCCGACCGAGAGCTGATGGGCAATCGCGCCTCCCAGAATGAACCCGCGCGCCTCCAGCCCGGCCACCTTGTCAAACCGTTGGCCCGCATAGGGGTGCAGCAACTGGTCGATGGCCACACGAAAGCCGCGCGGGTTGAGAAACAAGGTGGTCACATCGCGAAACATGATCCCCTCATGCGGAAAGTCTGGGATCGTACGGATGTAGTCTTTGACGTCATTCATGGCTCTGATGTCCTTAGCTGCTGCGTCTGAGTGTGGCGGTGAACGCGCTCATGGCGATCAGCGTCAGCCCGCCCGCGCGGGTCATCCATTGCAAAACGGAAGGACGGGAGATGCGCAGGCGCATCGCGTTCGCCCCCAGCGCAAAGAGCAGCGCATTGACGCCGGCGATGCCCACAAAGGTTGCGACCAGAATGGCCGTTTGCGGCGCATAGGCTGCGTCTGTCGAGATGAATTGCGGAACGAAGGCAATGAAGAAGGTATTGGATTTGGGGTTCAAGGCGGTGACTGTCGCTGTGTGGCGGAACACGGTCAGCGCCTCCGTACGGTCGGTTTTGGTCAGCTCCCCCGAGCCTTGCGAGGGCGCATCGCGGAGCATCTTGATCCCGAGATAGAGCAGATAGAGCGCGCCTGCATATTTGATGACTGTGAAGGCCACCGCAGATGTCGCGATAATGGCCCCCAGCCCAATGACCGACAGGGTCATCGCGATCAGATCGCCCGTTGCCACCCCAAGGGCAGAGGCCACGGCGACGCGCTTGCCTTGGCTCAGTGCGTAGCTGAGCACCAAGAGTAGGGTCGGTCCGGGGATGATGAGCAGCGCGGTGGAGGCGGCGGCGAAGGCGAGCCAAAGATCAAAGGGCATAAGGCAGTCACTCCGTAAATTGGTATTGGGTTGAAAAAGGTTAGAGGACCCGGCCCGCCACTGCATCGAGCTTGGCCATCAGCGCCGGGTCGCGATTGTCGGGCTGGGTGATCAGCGCAAATTCCAGTGCGCGGTCGCAGCCATGCGGGCAGGGATTGCGCTCGGGCTGCAGCAGCGCGGGCAGGCGGGCCACCAGCCCCTTGGCCTTGGCGGAATTGCCCATCAGTATGGCGATGATCTGCGCGACATCCACCTCTCCGTGATCGGGATGCCAGCTGTCGTAATCGGTGATCATCGCGACAGAGGCGTAGCACAGCTCTGCCTCCCGGGCGAGCTTGGCCTCGGGCATATTGGTCATGCCGATCACGTCACAACCCCAGACGTCGCGGTACATTTTCGATTCCGCCAACGTCGAGAATTGCGGGCCCTCCATCGCCAGATACGTGCCGCCATCATGCATCGCCACGCCCGCCACGCGCCCGGCCTCAAGACAGGCCGCACCCAGCCGCGGGCAGGTGGGATGCGCGACCGAGACATGTGCCACGCAGCCCGTCCCGAAGAAGGATTTCTCGCGGGCAAATGTCCGGTCGATGAACTGATCGACGATCACGAAATCCCCCGGTGCCATCTCTTCGCGAAACGACCCGCAGGCCGAGACGGAGATCACATCCGTGACCCCCAGCCGTTTCAGCGCGTCGATATTGGCGCGGTAGGGCACGGTCGTCGGGCTATGGATGTGCCCGCGCCCGTGACGGGGCAAAAACATCATATCGACCCCGTCCAGCCGGCCCTTGAGCAATTGATCGGAAGGGTCGCCCCATGGCGTCTCGACCCTGACCCATTCGGCCCCCTCAAGCCCGTCAATGTCATAAACCCCCGAGCCGCCAATAACCCCAATGACCGTTTCGCCCATCCCAAGCCTCCTGATTGCTTCCGATCATTCTGCCGAAGCTGTCCCCGGATGCAACGGCTTGATCGCAACCGCGCGTCAACTTCCTGGGTGAGTGATGCGGA
>CAYGUB010000226.1:0-5305 GCA_964352845.1 uncultured Rhodobacterales bacterium
AGGGCGTGAAGATCAACGACAAGCATATCGAGGTGATCGTGCGCCAGATGCTGCAAAAGTGGGAGATCTTCGACAGCGGCACCACGACGCTTCTGAAGGGCGAGCATGTGGACAAGGCCGAGTTTGATGCAGCCAACGAGAAGGCGCTCTCCAAAGGTGGTCGCGAGGCCACGGGCGAGCCCATTCTTCTGGGCATCACCAAGGCCAGCCTGCAGACCCGCAGCTTCATCTCGGCGGCGTCCTTCCAGGAAACGACCCGCGTGCTCACGGAGGCCTCGACACAAGGCAAGCGTGACAAGCTGATCGGCCTGAAGGAGAATGTCATCGTGGGTCGTCTGATCCCGGCAGGGACCGGAGGAGCCACGCAGAAGATGCGCCGGATCGCCTCTGACCGTGACAATGTCGTGGTTGAGGCCCGCAAGGCAGAGGCCGAAGCCGCCCTCGCTCTTGCCGCGCCCGAGGGTATGAGCATGGAGCCGGTGGAAGACATCATCGTCGAGACCCCGGAAAGCCGCGACGAATAGGCAATTTTGCTTGAAAGAATTGAAAGCCCCGCGCATTGCGTGCGGGGCTTTTTTATGGGCCGGCCCTTGCATGGCACCATGCCACGCACCGGATCATCGCTTGCAGCTCGTCGCAATCTCCCTACAGTCACGGTGACAATGCTCAAGCAATGAGGGGGAAGACCGATGACAAAACTGACGGGCCAGTGCCTTTGCGGGGAGATTTCATTCGAAGCCGATGGTGAGGTGCCGGTGATGGCCAATTGCCATTGCACCGCCTGCCGCCAATCCACCGGCAGCGCCTTCGCGCCATTGATGTTCATGAAACAGGATGATGTGAAGGTAACGGGGACTCCGAAAACCTTCCAGCACAGCTCGGATGCTGGCAGTACCATGACCAAGCATTTCTGCAGCACCTGCGGAACGCCGCTTTTCACGCAGAATTCTTCGCGCGAAGGGATGATCGGTCTGCGCGCCGGGCTGATCAACGAGCATGAGGAATTCAGCCCCAAGCTAAATGTCTACACCTCAAGCAAGATGAAAGCGACGATCCTTGACGATGCGCTCCCCGCTTTCGAAAAGATGCCGGGCTAAGGCTGCGCGGGGGGTGGGCCGAAATCCTTATCGGCCGTCCCCTTTGTGGCGTGACACCATACCCCGCGTGGCGCAAGGCTGGCACAGATAAGGAGTTTCGCCCATGCCCCATCACCTGGCCATCGTGAACTGGACGCGGGACGGCAGCGATTTCGCTGCCAATAGATATAGCCGTGCGCATGAGTGGCGATTTGACGGTGGGGCGGTCGTGCCTGCCTCGGCCTCTCCCGATATTGTGCCGCTGCCCTATTCCGATCCTGCCGCCGTCGACCCGGAAGAGGCGTTTGTGGCCGCGCTGGCCTCTTGCCATATGCTGTTTTTCCTCAGCTTTTCGCAACAAGCGGGGCTGGAGATTGAGGCCTATAGCGACAGGGCGAAGGGTTATCTGACCAAATCGGAGGAGGGCGCGTTTTGGGTGTCCCGGGTTGAGCTTAACCCGCAGGTGACATGGCTGTCGCCCGAGCCTGAGCAAACTGTCCTGCACGATCTGCACCACCGCGCACATGCCGCCTGTTTTATTGCCAATTCGGTGCGCACCGAGGTTGTAACCAATCTATAACGGGTGAGGTTATGCGATCTGCCGCAAAGGGCCGTCCTTTGCCAGTAGCAGCCGTGTCTCATAGGTGCGCAGGATCGGGCGGGCGGTTTCCTCGTGATGCGCGCGCGCCAGATCGAAGCCGGGGGCTATAGCCCATCCGGTTCGATGCGCGATGGCGGGCGAGATGAGATCGCCCAGAAACAGGGTTTCGGCCCATAGACCATCCGCCTTGATGACGTGATGCGCGTCGAGCAGAAGATGGATATAGCGCACCGGGCCTTTTACTGCCTCGATATGGCTGCCCGCAAAACCCACAAAGGCCGTGGCCGGGGCGAGCACTTGCGACGCGCCAAAGAGCAGCTCTGCCGCATCGCTGTTGAGATAGATCCGGTGCGATGGGGAGACGCGCAGCGCCCTGCCTGTCTCGGAAGGCAAGACGATCGGTCTGAGATGCGGATGCCCGGCGAGGTCTTGCGCGGTGCAGACCACTTGCCTGACAGCCTGTACCGGCTCATAGCCCGCATCCAGCGTCAGCAATCGCATGCCGGGAGTGATCTGTTCGACCGGGCAGGGGCCATGCTCGGTCTCAATCAGCGTGCCTGACACGAAGCAGGGGATATCCGGTGTTCCGGGAGTGGGATTGCCTTCCACCAAAGTACCATCGGCATCGCGGAAAAAGGCGGTGCCGTTGGGCGCGGTGGAGTTTATCTGCTCGCCCGTCCCGATCTGGGTTGTTCCCGGAAAGCCTGCAGGTGGGTTGGGCACGGGGGGTGGCTTGCCATAGGAGAGCGTAACATATTCGCCTGTATTGGTATTGACGAGATAGATCGTGTCAGACTTGTTGCCCTCGCCATCGGGAATGAAATTGCCGTTCTCCGGCAGGCCGCTGCTGAAGAAGCCTGCCGGCGGCGTACCTGTGTAATTGCCCAGAACGGTGGCCGTACCGCCCGCCGCAATTGTGTCGCCGGGCCCGAAACTGAAAAGCTCGCCATTCGCCTCGGACCAGAGTGCGAAGCCATCCAGCGACATCGGGCTGCCGGATGTGTTCTGGATTTCGATAAATTCATCAGCTTTGTTGGTATTGCCATCGCCATCTGTGTCGACCGCTTGCCCGCCTGCATTGTCGGCAAGCAGTTCGCTGATGAAGAGTCCATTTACGGTATCGGCCATGGTAATACGCAGCCTTTCTGATCAGGTTATCATTTCGTTAGCCAGACAAAGCGCCAAAATTGTGGAGGCCGGGACTATTTCTGCCGAATTTTATTGAGCCGCAGACGCGCGGCGAGCATGCGGCTGTCGGTTGCAAAACGGGTGTGAAACAGCGCGCGGCTGGCTTGTGTCAGTGGGGCAAACTCAGTGTCTCGCAGCAGGGCCTTATCCGACGAGTCGTTGAAGCCGCCGATCCCGCGGATGAACATATCGGGGTCGGGGAAAGACCATGTCGGCATATAGTCGGGCAGTTTGTGGTGACCGAAATTCATCACCGACCGGGGCTCGTCCGCGCCCACGGCCACACCAAGCGCTGCGGTCAAAAGCGAGCGCGCCACAGGCGCCGTTGATAGCTGTGCCGCGTCAAGCTTCAGCAGGTGGCCATGGTTGAAATCAACCGCAACGCTGCCATATTCGCGGATCACATCGCTGGCTTCAAGCGCGCGGGCGCGCAGCTTGGCCACGAAATCCACGGCCACGGCGTCATCATCATCGAGCCGGAACTGCGCGCAGGGAGCGCTCATGTCGCGGACGGAATTGATGGCGCTCTGCATGGCGGGCCTGTGACGCTGTGGCGGCAGGGCCATGATGCGCAGCTGCCGCGTGTCGCGCGTCATCTCGTGGAGCCGGGCCTTCAAAGCGGCGGGCATCCCCGTGCCGGTGACCACAAGAAAGGTGAAATCGGGGTCTGTCTGCGCCCGGATGGAGGGCAGGGTAAGCCATTCAAATGTCGCAAACCGCTCTTCGATCCGGTCGGGGTGGAACAGATAGGCCTCCCGCGCCGCGACACTGTCATGGACAGTCTGGAAGCCACCCAGGGCGGGATAGGAAAATCTGCACAGACCAATGACTTGCATCCGTGCACTCTAGGCAGGCTGCCAGCGATTGAAAAGCCTCGCCGCTAGCTGTTGACACACATCCCGACTCCTTCTAGTAAGCGCGCACTCGGACCGGGGTACGCCCGGTCTGGATTCAAAATTGAAGTGGTCACGATCCGGGCGTTTGGTGCCTTGATCCTCTGAAATTCCACCGCGCCGATCCCAGGTAGGGCAATCGCTGCGGTTTTTGTGTTTTGCGGACGCGCGAGATGCTCGATGAGACGGGGCCTTGCCCCCAAATGAAGTTGCAACCAAGGGGTAGTTCCTCAATGCCAACGATCCAACAGCTGATCCGCAAACCGCGCCAGCCAAAACGTAAGACATCCAAGTCGCAGCACCTGGAGCAATGTCCTCAGAAGCGTGGCGTTTGCACGCGCGTCTACACAACCACACCGAAAAAACCGAACTCAGCTATGCGGAAAGTCGCCAAGGTGCGTCTGACCAACGGTTTTGAGGTCATCAGCTACATCCCCGGTGAAAGCCACAACCTGCAAGAGCACTCGGTTGTTCTGATCCGTGGTGGCCGTGTGAAAGACCTTCCCGGCGTGCGCTACCATATTCTGCGCGGTGTGCTTGATACACAGGGTGTCAAAGACCGTAAGCAGCGTCGTTCGAAATACGGCGCCAAGCGTCCAAAGTAAGGAATATACAGCATGTCACGTCGTCACGCCGCGGAAAAACGCGAAGTTCTGCCTGACGCCAAATTTGGCGATAAGGTCCTGACCAAATTCATGAACAACCTGATGATCGACGGCAAGAAATCCGCCGCCGAGCGTATCGTCTACAACGCCTTCGACCGCGTTGAGGACAAGTTGAAAAAGGCCCCGCTTGAGGTGTTCCACGAGAGCCTCGAGAACATCAAACCCGCCGTTGAGGTCCGCTCGCGCCGGGTTGGTGGTGCGACATATCAGGTGCCCGTCGAAGTGCGCCCAGAGCGCCGCGAGGCACTGGCGATCCGCTGGCTGATCAAGGCCGCACGGTCGCGCAATGAGAACACGATGGAAGAACGTCTGGCTGGTGAGTTGATGGACGCTGTCCAGTCTCGCGGCTCTGCCGTCAAGAAACGTGAAGATACCCACAAGATGGCCGACGCGAACAAAGCGTTCAGTCACTACCGCTGGTAAAAGTCGGGTCTCCCCGACGCACTCCGAAAGAGAGCTAGAGCATATGGCACGCGATTATCCACTCGACCGTTATCGTAACTTCGGGATCATGGCGCATATTGATGCAGGGAAAACCACCTGCTCAGAGCGCATCTTGTATTACACAGGCAAGTCCCACAACATTGGCGAAGTGCATGATGGCGCAGCCACTATGGACTGGATGGAGCAGGAGCAGGAGCGTGGAATCACGATCACCTCGGCTGCGACAACGACGTTCTGGGAACGTACGGAAGACGGCCAGACTGCGGATACCGCAAAGCACCGTATGAACATCATCGACACGCCCGGCCACGTGGATTTCACCATCGAGGTTGAGCGCTCTCTGGCGGTTCTTGACGGTGCGGTTGCCGTGCTGGACGCCAATGCCGGTGTTGAGCCCCAGACAGAAACCGTCTGGCGTCAGGCCGACCGCTATAAGGT
>CAYGUB010000227.1:0-5303 GCA_964352845.1 uncultured Rhodobacterales bacterium
CAATGGCGAGGTTCTGCGTGTAGCCTGCCCAATCCACGCCCCGCTCGGTCTTTTCCAGCGCCGCAATGCCCGGCCGCGCGATGTCAATCGCCCGTGCAAGGCCCGTCCCGCCATAGCGCAATCCGTGCTCATATAGCTGCTCCCGATAGACGTCCCGCCGTCGTGCATATTCCCTGACATCGAGGCTACGAAACCCATCGGCTGCGGTGCAGAACAACTCATAGGCCGCTTCCGCATCGCCGCGCAGCAATTCTATCTCGGCTGAGGTTTCCAGCAGCTTGGCATTGGCCTCCAGCGCCGGGCGCAGGACCTCTTGTTCCTGTATCTCCCGCGCGCTGTCCACCAACGCTTTCGCCTCATCCAGATCGAGCCGCCTGACAGCCTCCAACGCCGCCGCATGAATATTGTCGATCCGCCCGGTCAACCCTTTAAGGCTTTCCACCTCCGCCACCAGCGCACGGTATTCGACCGCCTTTTGGCCAAGAAATTCCAGTATTCCCGCCCGGTCAGCCCGATCCGTCCCGCCAAAAGCCTTTGCGAGCGACACAAGCTCAGCGTCAGAAAAGCCCTGCATCGCCTGATCTGATCCGCTCTGCTGCTTGTCCAACAGCGCCTGCATCATCGCTTCCAAGCGGTCCTGGCCCATGGCAAGCTCCCGCACGGTCGCATTTGTCTCCTGCGACAGACCGATATGCGCGGCTTGATCTCGGGCCATTTGCAGCACGGTTTCCCGCGTGATGGCAGCACTGAAAGTCGCGTCGCCCAAGACCACTTCGATCCCGGCAGAGATCACATGATCCATGATCATCGCCAGCTTTCGGTCATCAGGCGCGATGTTCAGCGCCGCGCGACATTCCTGCCGAACGGCATCTCTCAGGGCGACGCCGTCCGCTCGCTGTGCCAGTCTCACCGGATCAAAACTCGCCGCCCTTGGCAGATCGCCCAGCAGGTTTGCCGCCCGCTCCAGATCAGCATCGGCGATATCCGGCGCCTCCGCCAGAACCTCAAGAACCCGGTCCTCTACCTTGCGCTTCGTTCTCTGTGTCACATCCCCTTCAATCGGCAACCCAATCGCGGCCAAAGCTGCGAGCGAGGTCGCCATCAGCGTCCCGCCCCCTGTCGGATCGCCAAGCGCGTAAGCCCCGGCTCCGACACATAGCGCGCCGGTCTGTGTTGCGATGTCTTTTCGAGCTGTCAGAATACCCACCCCTTGCCTTACGAAAGGTAAAGCGAAGCGGAGAGGTTTTCAACAATTCGTCTCAATTCGGGGGCCATCTGATGAGTGCGAAAGGGTGTACAATTTGTTATTCGGCCCGAAAATATCTGTACAATTTGTAACAAACCGGGGCCGGGCGGGTCAGCCGAGCTTTTTGGACACAAGCTCGTTCACCGCTTTCGGGTTGGCCTTTCCGCCGGTCGCCTTCATCACCTGACCCACGAACCATCCGGCGAGTTTTGGGTTGGCTTTTGCCTTCTCCACCTGCGCGGGATTGGCGGCGATGATCTCGTCCAGCGCCGCCTCGATCGCACCGGTATCGGTGACCTGTTTCATGCCCCGCGCCTCGACGATTTCAGCCGGGTCCCCGCCCTCGGTATAGACGATCTCAAACAGCTCCTTGGCGATCTTGCCCGAGATCGCGTCAGAGGTGATCAGGTCGATCACACCGCCCAGCTGCGCGGGGCTGACGGGGCTGTCGCTGATCGCCTTGTCATCGTCTTTCTTGAGCCTGCCGAACAGCTCATTGATCACCCAGTTCGCTGCCAATTTGCCATCGCGCCCTTGTGCAACCTGTTCAAAATACGTGGCATTTTCGACATCGGAGGTCAGGACGGAGGCGTCATATTCGCTCAGCCCGTAGCTTTCGATGAAGCGCAGGCGCTTGGCGTCGGGCAGCTCTGGCAGGCCCTTGGCAAGCCCGTCGACCCAGTCCTGTTCGATCTCCAGAGGCAGCAGATCGGGGCAGGGGAAATAGCGGTAATCATGCGCCTCTTCCTTGGAGCGCATGGAGCGCGTCTCGCCCTTGTCAGGGTCATAGAGCCGGGTCTCCTGAGTGACCTCTCCGCCGGCCTCGACAATGGCGATCTGGCGCTTCGCCTCCACCTCTATAGCTTGCTGGATGAAGCGCATCGAGTTCATGTTCTTGATCTCGCAACGGGTGCCCAAATGCGAGAAATCGCCCGTCTGCGCATAGCGCTCATAGGCCCCGGGCTGGCAGATCGACACATTCACATCCGCCCGCAAATTCCCGTTCTGCATATTCCCGTCACAAGATCCAATATAGCGCATGATCTGGCGCAGCTTGGAGACATAGGCGGCCGCTTCTTCGGGCCCGCGGATGTCGGGGCGGGAGACGATCTCCATCAGCGCGACACCGGTGCGGTTGAGGTCCACGAAGGACATATTCGGGTCCATATCATGGATCGATTTCCCGGCATCCTGTTCGAGGTGGATCCGCTCGATCCTGACCAGCCGCGCGACGCCGGGGCCCATGTCGACGAGCACTTCCCCTTCGCCCACAATCGGGTGGTAGAGCTGGCTGATCTGATAGCCCTGGGGCAGGTCGGGGTAGAAGTAATTCTTGCGATCAAAGGCGGAATAGAGGTTGATTTCGGCCTTCAGCCCCAGACCCGTCCGTACGGCTTGCGCCACGCATTCCTCATTGATCACAGGCAACATGCCGGGCATTCCTGCGTCCACGAAAGCCACGTTGGAATTGGGTTCAGCGCCAAAGCTGATTGAGGCGCCGGAGAAGAGCTTGGCCTTGGTGGCGACCTGGGCATGGACCTCAAGGCCGATCACCAGTTCCCAATCCTGCTTGGCGCCGGAGATCACTTTGGGCTTCGGGGTCTCATAGGTCAGATCAAGCATGTCGGGGCCTCATTTGTCGCAAGGAACTCCCTTGAGGGGTTATCCAAAGCTGACAAGGAGCGCAATCTGAACCTGCGCCACGATGCGCTCAGGCGGCGTCCGTGATGAGCTGCGCGCCGTCGGGTTCAATCGTGATGATCTGACCGGCGGCAAGTTCCGCGGTGAAGGCGCAGGAGGCCCATTCGAGGAATTCGTCGTGCGCATCTGGCCAGGCGGGGGCGCAATAGACGCTCAGATGCGGGCGCAGGACCGGTGCGAGCCCTTTGCGGAACCGGTCGGCCATGCGCAAGAAGGCCGGATCGGGACCGTTGCCAAACCCGTAATCAGCGCGCAACGCATCGACGATATCGCGCAAGGTGGCGGTCACGCGGAACGGATTGCTGTCCACCTGCCGCAAAAGATCCCCTACGCCTTGCAGGCACAGATCCACATCCATCTGTGCAGCCACGGATTTGTCGAATTTCAGCGCATGCAGCATCATCGCCGCGTAAGCCGCTGCTCCAAGCTCTTCGTGGCTGTAGAGAGAGGCGGCACATGCCTCGCTTTGCAAAATGCCGCTGGAGCCGAACCAATCTGGCAGGCAGTAAAACGCATGCAGCCGGTAGAGCGCAAGATTTCCCATATCAAGGTCGCACCAGTCGCGGAAAGCCGTGCCCAGACGGTGGTGGCCATCTTCGAGACCAATGCAGAGCCGGTATTGGATTTCGGCCAGAAAGGGCGAGTTATGCGCGACGGGGTCGAAGCGCGTGATCAGACGGCGGGCAATGTCATAGTGGTTGCGCATCTCGGTGGGGTCAGTCTGCGCGCGCGCGGCCCAGCCGCAATCGATATGCAGCCGCGCCAGAAGGGCTGCGAGCGCGTAGCTCGTCGGGAAGGCCTCGCAGGCGTCATGGACGTCGCGCAATGTCTCGGCCGAGAAGCCGAAAGCATATTCATAGTTCAGCGCGCTCGGGTCCTCATAGAACGCGCTGAGATGGCCGCGGATATAGTAGGTCGCGATCTCCAGATGACGAATGCCCGATGGTGTCGAGCCGCGGCCTTGATCAATAGCCTCCAGCATGCGCGCCAGACCAGCCCAGTCGCGCGTCTCCAGCAGCTGGGTTATCTGTTCTTCAATCTCGTCAATTTCGGCCTGATCGCGCGAGCCGTAGCTGACGGGTATGATCAACCGTTCCTTCAGCAGGTCCAGAAAGGCCTTGCGCTGCGCAATATATTTAGCACCCCGCAGACCGAGATGCGGAAATAATTTCATGGCATCCAAAAGGCCCGCCGGACCGGCGGTCGCACGCTCTTTCATGCGCAGACCTCCAGCGAGGTTTGGACGTTTCAATACTGTCATATTCCGCTTCCCCAAGCGCCCCCCAGACAAGATTGCGCGTAAAGAAGGCAGGTTTCCGGCCAGAATAGGAGAAGCCTGCGACAAAGCCGCAGAATGGAGAAACAATGCTGTAAACAGTCGGTTGCGCGCCTACCGGCCCCCGGTGACGTCCAGGACGGTGCCGGTGATGTAGCTGGCCTGCTCCGACATCAGATAGAGGATCGCATCGGCGCATTCCTCCGCCGCACCGGCGCGCCGCATTGGGATCATCGGCGCCATGTCATCAGCACGATCCGGCAGGCCCGCCTTGGCGTGAATTGCGGTCTCGATAATGCCCGGAGCGATTGCAACGACGCGGATACCTTCGCCCGCCACCTCATCGCTCAGCCCTTTGGTGAAGCTGTTGATCCCGGCCTTGGTTGCGGCATAATCGACATAGTGGTTTGCAGCGCCCAGCCTTGCAGCAGCTGAGCTGACATTGACGATCACACCACCCTCACCGCCATAGCGGGTCGACATCCTGAGCACGGCTTCTTTGGCCAAAAGCATCGGGCCGGCGAGGTTGACCTCTATCATCCTGAGCATACGCGCCGCGCTGATCTCGTCGAGCCGGGCCACATGGGCGATTGTTCCGGCGTTATTGACCAGCGCGTTGAGGGTTGGGAACTGGTCATCAAGCTCTGAAAATATCCGTTCAACATCGGCGGGCTGGCCGATATCGCCTTGCAGCAAGGTCACAGTCGCGCCCTGTGCTTCGGCGAGTTTAGCCACAAGTTGAGCACCGCTGAGATCAGAATGGTAGTGCAACGCGATGTCATAGCCCTGACGCGCAGCCTGCAGCGCTGTGGCTGCGCCGATGCCCGCACTTGCACCGGTGACGAGGACAGTCTTACGCTTCATACTTACTAAACCAATTAACCTTTTGTTAACCTTTCATATGCTGGCATGGCTCGAAAGGCCAGATGCGGAGGCTGAAACAATCTGTTCAGGAGTGTACTTTTGGTTATGTAGCAGAAATGACCTCGCGTCACCCGAATGCCTCATATGACAAAGCTGAGCCACCTATAGCGTCTGACGAAATACCTGAAACATCACGCATCACATAACGCGTTGAAA
>CAYGUB010000228.1:0-4901 GCA_964352845.1 uncultured Rhodobacterales bacterium
TGCTGCCTTTCTGTAGTCAACTCGAACCCCGGGTGCCCCCGGAGGAACGATATTCGATCAGCTTTCCTCGTCGGAGGCCTTAGCGCTTGTGTCTGCATCTTCGGCGACGGCTTCGGCAAGCTCTTCATCCTCAGAGGCTGCAGCGCCGATATCGTCGAACAGCTCGGAGATTTCAAACTCGGCTTCGGCTTCCTCTTCGGCGGCAAGCTCCTGGATAGATTTGCCGGAGGCCTGCAATTCCGCCTCCTCGACCGAGCGGGCGACGTTCAGCGCAAAGCTGGTATCGACCTCAGGGTGCAGTTGCACAGTCACATCATGCAGCCCAAGCTCCTTGATCGGGCGGGCCAGAACGACCTGACCGCGATCGACCGTGAAGCCTTCGGCGGTGGCAGCCTCAGCCGCGTCGCGCGTCGTGACAGAGCCATAAAGCGCGCCCGCATCCGATGCCTGGCGGATGATGATAAACTGCTGCCCGCCAAGTTTTTCGGCCAGCGCTTCAGCTTCTTTCTTGGTCTCGAGGTTATTGGCTTCAAGCTGGGCCTTCTGGCCCTCAAAATGTTTGATATTGGCGTCGGTCGCGTTCAGCGCCTTGCCTTGTGGCAGCAAGAAGTTGCGGGCAAAGCCCGGTTTCACATCGACGACATCGCCCATCTGGCCAAGTTTGGCCACGCGTTCAAGAAGGATTACATGCATATCTGACCCCTTACTTCACGGCATATGGCAAAAGGGCCAGGAAACGTGCGCGTTTGATCGCACGTGCCAGCGCCCGCTGATTTTTCGCACCAACAGCCGTGATCCGGCTTGGAACGATCTTGCCGCGTTCAGAGACGTAGCGCTGCAGAAGACGGGTGTCTTTGTAGTCGATTTTCGGCGCGTTGTCGCCCTCGAACGGGTCTGACTTGCGACGGCGGAAGAATGGTTTGGTCGCCATGAATATAGCTCCTGAATAGAGGTGTCAGATCAAGCGGCAGGGCGCGGACGGCGCTCACGCTCATCACGTTTCTGCATCTGCGCGGTCGGGCCTTCCTGATGGGCGTCGACCTTGATGGTCAGAACGCGCATCACGTCTTCATGCAGGCGCATCAGACGTTCCATTTCCTGCACGGCGGCCGAGGGCGCATCGGTGCGCATGAACGCATAGTGACCCTTGCGGTTCTTGTTGATCTTATAGGCCATCGTCTTGAGGCCCCAATATTCATGCTCGATCAGTTTGCCACCATTGTCAGACAAAACGGTGCCGAAATGTTCAATCAGGCTCTCGGCCTGCGTGTTGGACAAATCCTGACGCGAGATAAACACATGCTCATAAAGCGGCATGGGCAGTTCCTTTTTTCTCGAACGGGCTTCAAAGGACGGGTGTTTCAACCTTCGCCCCCGTCCACGAGGGGCCACGCGGTTCAAAACGCGCGAAGGTCCGCGCGGTATAGCAGCGATTGTCGGGTTTGCAACCGGGAAGTTCGCATGCAGCAAAAGCCGGGTGATCGCGATATCTGATGGCCGGTCCTACCATCTTGCCTCACGGCCCGGCGAGCAGGGATTTGAGCGTTTCGGCCACGGGTTTGTCGATGCTCTCGCCCTCGGTCGCGTTGGCGACGATGGCGGCGACCTTGCCGGTCCGCAGGTTGAAGCCTGCATGGGAATACCACAGCATGTTCGATCCGTTATGTGTGGCGATTTCGCCCTCGATTACCCATCCCGCCACATAGTCTTCGCCCGCATCGGGTGTGTGGAGCAGATCCCAGCTTTCGGGGCTCAGGAAGCCCGGGTCCCGGCGGGCATGTACGTCGAGGAATTTCAGAAGGTCCGCCATGGCGATATTGACACGGCCAGCCGGGCTCATCGCGGGGATATTGTCGGCTTTCGCGGCAGGTTCGACAGCTTTCCAGCCGCCCAGAAGCCGCGATTTATGCCCGCGCGGCTGATCGATCTGCGCGCGGGTTCCCGGCGGGCCGAAACTGGCGGATGCCATGCCCAGCGGCGCAAAGACATGGGTCTGGATCAGTTCTTCCCAGGAGCTGCCGGTGGCTTGCTCCAGCATCGCACCCGCGACAACATAGGCGGCGTTGGAATATTTGAACGGGTAGGGCGCGCTGGCTTCGGGCGCGGCGGCAAGCGCTACCTCGATATAGGCGCGCCGGTCGGCCGGGGTGTCGCGCTCAGCATCCAGCCCCATCAACCAGTAGCGCTGCAGCAAGCCGATATTGGCCATCATGCCGGTCCGGTGCGCGAGCAGATCGCGATAGGTCGCGTCGCGATACGCGGGATCGATATCGGGGACCGTGTCGCCCAGGACCTGGCCCACCGTATCCTGCCAGGAGATCACACCCTGTTCGGCCAGTCGCGCGATCAGCGTCGCGGTCATGGCCTTGGTGTTGGACGCCACGTGCCAGTTGTCATCCTGCGTCACCGCGATGCCCGATCCCGCTGCGCGCTCTCCGATGGCCGCGATCTGCGGCTCTCCGTCTACCAGCGTGGCCACCGTGATGGCGGGCGCTGCGGTTCTTTCCAGAAGTTCCGCGGCGATCTGGGCAGGGACGGATTGGGATTGCACGGGCAAAACTCCTATCATCAGGGCGAAAGCACATAAAGCGGGGCGCAGGCAGAGATGCATGGTTTGACTGACCTTTTATTGGTGCGCTACAGTTAGGCCCGGGGTTGCGCAGAACAAGAGGGGGGCAGGCCGTGCAGATCGCGCAATTTTCCTAAAACGCACAGCCATTGTAAACGAAACGTGAATTGCCTTTCCCAGGATTTGACTCATCTGGTCCGATCTTGATCCAACACTTCTGACCCAACAATAAAGGACGATCTTATATGAAAGCTCTCGCATTTGCCGCCGTTGCAGCAATCTGTGCCACACCGGCTCTGGCCGAGGCCGAGAAATACACTCTGGACTCGAGCCATAGTCAGGTGCTGTTCAGTTATAATCACCTCGGGTTCTCGACCACTTATGGGATGTTCTCCGGGTTCGAGGGCGAAATCATGTTTGACGAAACCGATCCTGCAGCCTCCTCGGTTTCTGTCAGCATGCCCGTCAAAAGCATGTTTACCGGATGGGAAAAACGTGAGGAGCATTTCTTCTCCGCTGATTTCTTCGATGCCCAGGATGATGATCTGGTGACATTTGCCTCAACCGGCATTGAGGTCACGGGCGAAAACACCGCCAAGATCACCGGTGATCTGAGCATGAATGGCGTGACCAAAGCGGTTGTGCTGGATGCGACATTGAACAAGGCCGACACCCATCCGATGGCCGACAAGCCCTGGTTGGGCTTTGACGCGCAGACCATGGTCAAGCGCAGCGATTTCGGGCTTGGCGCCTTCGCGCCAGCCGTCAGCGATGAGGTCGAAATCCGGATCTCTGTCGAAGCGCAGAAAGCCGAATAGGCTGACCCGAGCCTGCCCCCCAGACATGCGGGGGCGGGCTCATGGCGCGGCGCGGACAGCGCGCAGGCTCACATCGACCACAACGTCAAATCCCAGTGACGATTCGTCGGGGTAGCTTTGCCCGACATTGTAGTCCGTGCGGTTGAGCGTCACCTGTCCGCTCATCACAGCCACATCCCCGTCTATTTCCAAATCAAAGGGCAGTGCCACCGGTGCCTCCGCGCCTTTGAGTGCAAGCGTGCCCTGCGCAAGATATCCGCCCTCCGCAGGCAGAATATCTGCTGTGAATACGGCCGTTGCATGCGTGCCGGCATCCAGAAAATCAGCATTCAACGCCTGTTCGGTGACCGAGCCCAGCGTCAGGCTGGGAATGGAGATCGTTACCTCCACATCGCCAAAACTGCCGTCAGCGCCCACCGTCTCGTCAAAATTGATCGCGGCGGACCAGTCGGCAAAACTGCCCGAGACATCGCTGCCAAGCTGCGTGACGGTGATGCCCAGACTGCCCTCCTGCACCTGCCAGCCCGTCTCCACCTGCGCCAGTTGCGGGCTGTCCACGGCCTCGCTGGGGCTGGTCGCGAACAGACCTGCGCCCAGAAGGATCGCAGCGACATAGGCAATGCCCGCGCTGATCGCAGGCAGGCGGGAATGCTCGGCCGGCGGCAAAAGGCCGGGATCGGTGCGGCCCGGCAACATGCGGCGCAGCGTCGTATCACGGTCCCAGAAGTGATGTTTCAGGGCGCCCACGATATGCAGCGCAATGGCTGCGACCAGCAGGTTTTTGGTCAGGTAATGCAGCAGACCGAAAAAATCCGACACGCCCTCGCTTTTGGGCACGAGCGGCAGGTTCTGTCCCAAAGGCCACCAGATCGGCGCAAAGCCCGAGCTGGCCGCGTGGTGGATCCAGCCAGAGAGCGGCACGATGATCAGCCCGCCGTAAAGCAGCCAATGGACGGTCTCGGCCAGCCAGTGCTCCAGCTTGCCAACCTCCCGGACCGGGTAGGGTTTGGGCTGGCTCGCGGCCCAGGCGATGCGCAGGATGGCGGTAAAGAACAGCGTGACGCCCAGCGTCTTGTGGAAAGAGTAGTACCAGGCCTTGCGCGTCAACTCCTCACTGGTGCCAAAGGGCAGGCTATGGGCGAAGAGGGCCAGCGGGATGACGGTGATCATCAAAAGAACTGTCAGCCAGTGCAGCGTCTTGGTGACCGCACCATAGGTGCTGTGGGTATTTCCAAACATCGTCCTATCCAATCTCTTGCTGCAGATATCCAGCCTTGGTTCGTGTGACGGGCGACGGGTCGCCAGACATCCCTGCCATCTTGCCATTGCCGCGCTTACCGGGATAGAGCTTGGGGCAGACAAGATCAGGGGGCACTATGCGCGCATTCGTATTTCCGGGGCAAGGGGCCCAGACCATCGGCATGGGCGCGGCACTGGCGCAAAGCTACCCCTCCGCCCGGGAGGTGTTCGCGCAGGTCGATGAGGCTTTGGGCGAAAAGCTCTCGGAGCTGATC
>CAYGUB010000228.1:4911-5267 GCA_964352845.1 uncultured Rhodobacterales bacterium
CTGATCTGGAACGGCGATATCGAGACGCTGACCCTGACCGAGAACGCCCAGCCCGCGCTGATGGCGACCTCTCTGGCGGCGATGGCGGCTTTGCAAAGCGAAGGGATCGCGGTGGAAACGGCTGCGTTTGTGGCAGGCCATTCCTTAGGCGAATATTCCGCACTTGCGGCAAGTGGGGCGATCAGCCTCGCCGATACGGCGCGGCTGTTGCGCATCCGGGGCGAGGCGATGCAAAAGGCTGTACCCGTGGGTGAGGGGGCGATGGCTGCCTTGCTGGGGCTCGATCTGGGCGCTGTGACGGAGGTGGCGGCAGAGGCCGCGCCCGCGGAGATCGTCGCGCAGGGCAAGGCGTTGCA
>CAYGUB010000229.1:0-5248 GCA_964352845.1 uncultured Rhodobacterales bacterium
CTCCCCCGCTGAGGCGATTGCGCAGGACAAGGAACAAAAACGCCGTCAGAAGCTTGAGGAAGTCCGGTCTGATCTGCATCACCGGCTGCTCGACAATCTCAATCTTGGCGCGCTGGAGAATGCGCCGGAGTCAGAACTGCGCGCCGAGATCGCCTCCATCTGTGCCGAAGGGCTTGAGGAGATGTCGGTCGTCCTGAACAAGGAAGAACGCCAGACCCTCCATTCCGAGCTGTTTGACGAAGTCACCGGCCTTGGCCCGCTTGAGCCATTGCTCAAAGATGATACCGTTAACGACATCCTGGTCAACGGCCCGAACCGGGTTTTCGTCGAACGCGACGGGAAACTGTCGCTCACACCCACCCGGTTCAAGGATGAAAAGCACCTGCTGCGGATCATCGACAAGATCGTCTCGGCGGTCGGTCGGCGCGTGGACGAATCCAACCCTTATGTCGATGCGCGCCTCAAAGATGGCTCGCGCTTCAACGCCATGGTCCCGCCAATTGCGGTTGATGGCTCGCTCGTATCCATTCGGAAGTTCAAGAAAGAGAAGCTCGGTATCGACGATCTCGTCAGATTCGGAGCGTTTTCCGAGGAAATGGCCGCCTATCTTCAGGCCGCCGTGGCCTGCAGGCTCAATGTGATCGTATCTGGCGGGACGGGTTCTGGTAAAACGACGACCCTGAACGCACTTTCCTCTTTCATCGACGACTCAGAGCGTATCCTGACGATTGAGGATACGGCGGAACTTCAGCTCCAGCAGGTCCATGTCGGCCGGATGGAAAGCCGGCCTGCGAATGTCGAGGGCAAAGGAGCCGTCAGCCAGCGCGACTGTCTGCGCAACGCCCTCCGGATGCGCCCGGACCGCATCATCGTGGGCGAGACCCGCGGTGAGGAAGTGATCGACATGCTTCAAGCCATGAATACCGGCCATGACGGATCGATGACGACGATCCACGCGAACTCCGCGCGTGACGGTGTATCGCGGTTGGAGAACATGATCGCGATGGCCGGAATTGAAATGCCGATCAAGGCCGTCCGCGCACAGATTTCGAGCGCTGTGAACCTGATCGTGCAAGCCTCACGGCTTCAGGATGGCTCCCGGCGGATGGTATCAATCACCGAAATTACGGGCATGGAGGGTGATGTGATCTCCATGCAGGAAGTCTTCAGATATCAACGCCTTGGACTGGAACCGGACGGGAAGATCATCGGCCAGTTTACCCCGCTCGGGGTGCGCTCAGCATATTCTGATCGCTTCAAGCAATGGGGCTATGACTTGCCAGCCTCCATCTATGAACCTGTCGCGGCGGAGTAACCCCCATGCAAATTAGTTTCGAGCCGATTCTCTACGGGATCATCTTCGTTGCCGTCCTGATGATGATCGAGGGCATCTATCTGGTTGCCTTTGGCAAATCCATCAGCCTCAATAACAAGGTTAACCGTCGTCTGGACATGATTCAGAAAGGCGGCACGCGCGAACAGGTGCTGGAACAGCTGCGCAAAGAGATGAACCAGCATATGAATTCGGGCGGCGTGCCACTGTATTCGATGCTGGCCGACAAGGCTCTGCGGGCCAATATTGCCTTCTCCCCCAAAGCGCTGATCGCGATCATGGCATTGCTGAGCGGGGTGATCTTCGTCGTCCTGACCCGTATGACTGATGCAGCCCTGCCGATCCGGGTTCTCATCGCCTTGGCCATGGGTGTGGGCGCGGTCTATGTCTGGGTCAATAACAAGGCCAAGAAACGCATTGCCCTGCTCGAAGAACAGCTGCCCGATGCGATCGAGCTGATGGTGCGCAGCCTGCGCGTGGGCCATCCGTTCTCCTCAGCTATCAACATTGTCGCCAAAGAGGTCGCCGATCCGCTCGGCACAGAATTTGGCGTGATCTCTGATGAAAGCGCCTATGGCCGCGATGTGTCAGAGAGCCTGAAACATTTGGCCGAACGCATGGATATGCAGGATCTGCGCTTCCTTGCCGTGGCGGTCACGATCCAGCAGACCTCGGGCGGCAACCTGGCCGAGATCCTGCACGGGTTGTCCAAAGTGATCCGGGCACGCTTTAAACTGTTTCGCCGAGTCAAGGCCATCACGGCCGAGGCGAAATGGTCCGGGATGTTCTTGTCGGTGTTCCCGCTTCTCGCCCTTGTCGGCATCAATGTGATGGAGCCCGATTACTATTCCGAGGTGAAGGAGACGGAATTCTTCATCCCGGCTTGCCTTGTGGTAGGCGTTTTCTTGACGATCAACATGATTTTCATGCGGATCATGGTCAACATCAAGGTCTGAAGGGGCATGATTATGTTGCAAGACTTGAATAGCTGGATCGTTGATCTGCTGGGCCCGCTCGGCCCGCTAATGGCGGTCGGTTTTCTTGGCATCGCCTTGATCGCGATTGCCCTGCCCTTCGCGCTGAAAAAGGCCAAGGACCCGCTAGACCGGTTGCGTGACGAGACCAAAGGGCGCAGCACACGCGCCTCAGCCAACCCCGATGCGCCATCGCTGCGCCAGAAAAGCGGGACGGATAAGCTCGATAAATATGCCGATTTTCTGGAGCCGCAGGACAAGGAACAGCTTGCCGGCATCAAGCTCAAACTGCTTCAGGCCGGCTACAAACAGAAATCCGCCGTCCGCACATTTCACTTCGCCCAATTTGCGCTCGGCACGACCTTCCTGATCTTCGGCGTGCTCTACGCGATCATCTTTGGCGGCGATGACATGACGCCGACCAGCCTTGCGTTAAGCATCATCCTGCCCGGCGGCGCTGGATACTACCTGCCAAAATACTGGATCGAGCGGCGCCGCCAGGAACGGCAGGACCAGATCGAATCCGGATTTCCCGATGCGCTCGACCTGATGCTGGTCTGCGTGGAAGCGGGTCAGTCGCTGGATCAATCCATCATCCGCGTCGCCAAGGAGCTGGAAGCGGGCTATCCCGCACTCTCCTCGGAATTCGAGATCGTCGCGAATGAGATGAAGGTCGGGAAAGACAAGATCGTCGTGCTCAAGGATATGGCAGAGCGTGCCGACGTGCCCGATGTCTCCTCCTTCGTGACGGTTCTCGTTCAATCGACGGCATTCGGGACATCCATCGCCGACGCGCTGCGCGTCTATGCGGCTGAGATGCGTGACAAACGCGTTATGCGCGCTGAGGAAAAAGCCAACGTTCTGCCGACAAAACTGACGCTGGGCACGATGATGTTTACCGTCCCGCCGCTCTTGATCATTTTGATCGGACCGTCCATTTACGACATCTATGTTAATCTCAATGGTGGCGGCGGATAACATGCGGCGATGGGTGGGGACCCTTCTAACGGCATCAACGCTTGCGGCATGCGAGCCAACAGCACCCAGCCTTGAGGCGGGTGCTGATCCGTTTGCGCCTCATGGATCCACTGCGGGTGATGACGCGGTCGACGGGCTGATCGTCGGGCACCGATTGATGGAAGCGGGCGAATATGAGCTTGCGATACGCGCCTATCTTCGCGCCGCCGGCGAGCTTGGCACCAATGTCGATGTCCTCAGCGCGCTTGGTTCGGCAAACCTGCGCCTTGGTCGTCTGGGACAGGCCGAAAAGCTGCTGCGACGGGCCGTGAAGGAAGACCAGAAATTTGTACCAGCCTGGAACAATCTCGGCGTTGTATTGATGGAGACAGGCCGCCCCGCCGAGGCCAGCCGCGTCTTCCAGACGGCCTTCGCGCTCGATAGTGGCAAATCGGACGAAATCCGCGAAAACCTGAGCCGCGCGCTCGCAAATATTGAAAAGCCGACCTATAACGAAGAAAATGAAAAAAGTGCCTATGATCTGGTGCGCCGCGGCAATGGTCGATTTTTGCTACTGCGGACACCCTGAACAATAGGCCCGTATCAGCAGCAGAGGATTCACCCTATGCGCCAAGTAGAAAACGCGACCCTGTGCATTATCGGTGCGGCCATATTGGCGGCCTGCGGAAACAGCGAAGAAGCTGAGGTCAATCGCGCGATTGGCAGCGTCAATGTGGTGGATGAAAGCAATCTCAACGATATCATGCTTACCGTTGCCGACCCCAACGAGGCGGTTCTATATTTCCAGCGTGCCACCCAGGAGCAGCCTGATCGCCTGGATTTGCGCAGGGGGCTCGGCAAATCACTTATCCGGGCCAATCGCGGCACCGAAGCTGCAGTTATCTATGCCAGGATCGTTACGCATGAAGAGGCCACTCATGAAGACCGCGTCGACTATGCCGACGCCCTGATCCGCAGTGGTCAGTGGAAAGAGGCTGAGGCCGCGCTCGATTCAGTCCCGCCGACCTATGAGACCTACAAGCGTTACCGGCTTGAGGCGATGATTGCTGACGGCAACAAAGAATGGACGAAGGCCGACAGCTTCTATGAGATCGCAATCTCCATGACCACGCAACCGGGCTCTGTGTTGAACAATTGGGGCTACTCGAAACTAACGCGCGGCGACTACCCGGCGGCAGAGCGTCTTTTTGGTGAGGCGATCACCTATGATCCGAGCCTGTTTACTGCCAAGAACAACCTCGTGCTCGCGCGCGGGGCGCAGAAGAAATATGAGCTGCCGATCATCAATGTAACCCAGATCGAACGCGCACAATTGCTGCACACCATGGCGCTTACAGCCGTTAAGCAAGGCGATGTGGAGATCGGCAAGGACCTGCTGCACCGCGCGATCGAGACGCATCCACAGCATTTCGACGCGGCCGTCCGCTCCCTGAGCGCACTGGAGGCCTGACGCCGTGGGCGCAGCCGCCAACCCGGCGCTTTGGTTTCTTCCCTTTGTTCTGCCCATCGCGATCTGGGTGGCGTGGAGCGATATGGCGCGGATGACAATCCCAAACAGGGCTGTTCTGGCACTGGTGGCGGTTTTTGTAGTGCTGGGCGCGATCATGTTTCCCTGGGACGAGTATTTCTCTCGGCTTATTCATCTCGTCGTCGTGCTTGGGATCACGTTTGTGCTGTCCATAGCCAACCTGTTTGGCGCCGGAGATGCGAAATTCGCAGCCGCCATGGCGCCCTTCGTGGCCTTCTACGACATCACCTCCATGATCATCATCTTTGCGATCTGCGTCCTGCTGGCATTTATCTCGCATCGTCTGGCGCGCATGATCCCCGCCGTGCGCGCGGCAACGCCCGACTGGGTCAGTTGGTCTGAGACCAAGAAATTCCCGATGGGCTATCCGCTGGCCATGGCCTTGGTCGTCTATCTGATACTCAGGGCGTTTTAGGGACTTCGTAAAGTGTGTAG
>CAYGUB010000230.1:0-665 GCA_964352845.1 uncultured Rhodobacterales bacterium
GATCAGAACCCGGCAAATGCACGAGGTTGCGGAATCGGGCGTGGCCGCGCACTGGTCCTACCGAGATGGCGAGCGGGTGGAGAACCCGTTTGCGGTCGATCCGACCACCTGGGTTGCCAGCATGACCGAGCGGCTGGAGGAAGGCGATGATCACGACGAGTTCCTCGAGCATGTTAAGCTTGAGATGTATTCCGATCAGGTCTTCTGTTTCACGCCGAAAGGTGAGGTAATCAAACTGCCACGCGGGGCGACCCCGCTTGATTTTGCCTATGCGATCCACACCCGGCTGGGTCATTCCTGTGTCGGTGCCAAGGTGGACGGGTTGCGCGTGCCGCTCTGGACCCGGCTGAGAAATGGCCAGTCGGTAGAGATCATCGCCGCCGAAGGCCAGAAGCCGCAACCGACCTGGATGGATATCGCCGTGACCGGACGGGCCAAGGCCGCGATCCGCAAATCCTTGCGCGAGGAACATCGCGACCGGTTCGTGAAGCTGGGGCGCGAGCTGGTGCGGGTGGCGTTTGAACATGTGGGCAAGAAGGCCTCTGACAAGGCGCTCAAGACCGCAGCCAAGCAGCTGAACCTCGGCAATGAGACCGATCTGCTGGAGCTTGTAGGGTCAACCGATCTGTCTGCCCGCGAGGTCGTCAATGTCATCTACCCCGATC
>CAYGUB010000230.1:675-5225 GCA_964352845.1 uncultured Rhodobacterales bacterium
GCCCAGCCTGAGGTCACCGCCAGCCGCGCGGTCGTAGGCATCGATCCCGGCGTGAACATTACGCGCGCAGATTGCTGCCAGCCCGTCCCCGGAGAGCGGATCGTGGGTATCAAACATCCCGGAGAGGGCGTCGTGGTTCATGCAATTGCCTGCGAGACGCTGATCGATCTGGAGGATCAACTGGACCGCTGGGTCGATCTGCGCTGGCATGCAGGGCGTCATGCGGCCAATAACGCCGTGACGCTGAGTGTAACAATCGGTAATAGTTTCGGCGTGTTGGGCCGGATCTGTACATTAATTGGTGAACAGACGGCCAATATCTCCGATATGCATTTTATTGACAGAAAACCGGACTATTTTCGTCTCCTGATAGATGTAGATGTGCGCGACGCAGAACATTTGCATGCCGTCAAGACGGCTATTGAGGCGGATAGCGATGTGGCAAGCCTGGAGCGAAAGACAGACATTGGCCGCAAGCCGTAGTCCGATTTTAACAATGCTGTGGTCCAGTCGGGGGGCTGCATGGAGAGGAACAAAGGGCCTTAGGTGTTCAAAAGACGCACACCAAAAAGCTGGGCTTTATGGCTTTGGCATCTGATCTGGCCGCAAGGTGGCTGGACGCGTGCCTTTTATTACGTCAAGCATCGGGTGCACCGCCTTCCAGATAGCCCGGAGCGGATCGCGCGCGGGGTGTTTGTCGGCGTATTTACCACCTTCACACCATTCTACGGGCTGCATTTCGTCATCGCCGCATTTGCAGCGCGGATTTTGAACGGCAATATGCTCGCCGCACTGATGGCGACCTTTTTTGGCAATCCGCTGACATATCTGCCCATCGGCGTAATCTCACTTAAGACCGGTCACTTCCTGTTGGGTACACGTCTCGATCAGAACCTCAATATCGCGCAGCGTTTCCAGGGCGCCTGGCAGGATCTGCGCGACAATTTCGTGGCGATCTTCACAGAGGATGTCGCGCATTGGGGGCGGCTCGCGGATTTCTACCGGGAGGTCTTCTATCCCTACATGATCGGCGGCATCATTCCCGGGCTGGTCTTCGGGATCGCGGGCTACTATCTCAGCGTGCCGTTGATCCGGGCCTATCAGAACCGCAGACGTGGCAGGCTGAAGGCAAAGCTCGAAGAGCTGCGCGCGCGCAAGGCGCTGCAAAAATCCAGCAAGAAAGGCGCTGCCGAATAGCTCGCTTCTGCATCGCGGTTGTCCCGAATTTTGAGAAAGCCGCGGGGTCCTGACGGGCAGCCTGTGGTCGTCGGGACAGGTTGCCGTCAGCCAGATCGGTGACGCTGACCAATTGCCGGGAATGTCGACAAGGCCTCCTTGTGAGACGGCGGGAGCCCAGATGAAACGAGGCATCCACACAACGCCCTGCCCACGCTGCGCCAACTCAGGTCAGGGTGTCAGCTCAGCCACCGCTTCATCGCGGCCTTCCGCGTCACACCACCATGACCCAGCGGCCAGACCGCGGGCGCAAAGCCTCTCCCTACCATGCAGGCAGCCATGCTGAGTGAGCGCATCGGTGGTCCGGGGGGCTTCATGCCCTTCCAGATAGGCGTGCGCTGCCGCTGGCAACCCTCCGATCCGGCGATCTCGCGCCAGATCGTCGATTGATCCCGCGGCGGGCCTTAGATCCGCAGGGCCATGTCATAGCCTTCGCGCGCAATAGGGAGTGGCGGCGATTTCATATTTTCAACAGTTGGAAAAGCACTTAGCTTTATTCGAGAAACAATTTGGATCTGAGCCCATGCTTTCACAGATAAAAGGCCTGCATCACGTTACCTCCATGGCCGATGATGCGCTGCGCAATAACGCGTTCTTTACGCAGAAGTTGGGGCTGCGGCGGGTCAAGAAGACCGTGAATTTCGACGCGCCGGATGTCTATCACCTCTATTATGGCGATCGCGCAGGCTCGCCCGGCTCCGTTATGACCTATTTCCCGTTTCCCGGAATGCCAAAAGGCCAGAAGGGCACGGGCGAGGTCGGCGCGACCGCGTTTTCGATCCCGCGCGGCAGCGCCTCTTTCTGGGCGCAGCGCCTGAGCGAGACTGGCGCTGAGCAGGATACGCATTTCGGCGCCACCCGCCTGCGTTTTGGCGGGCCGGACGGAGAAGAATTCGCCCTGATCGAGACGCAGGACGATAGCCGCGCGCCGTGGAGCGGGGCCGGGATCGATGATGATCTGGCGATCCGGGGCTTTCACTCGGTCTCGCTGCGGCTGCGCGATCACGGCGCGATGGCCGAGCTTTTGGGTTTCATGGGTTATGAGCAGATGGACCAGTCCGGGCAGGTGACGCGCTTTGCTGTCCGGGGCAATCGCGCCAATATTATCGATCTGGAGATCCAGCCCGACCTGGATCCCGCCAGACAGGGTGCGGGATCTGTCCATCACGTAGCCTTCGCCGTCGCCTCGCGCGAGGACCAGTCAGAGGTCCGGCGCGCATTGCTTGATACAGGGTATCAGGTGACGCCGGTGATTGACCGCGACTATTTCTGGGCCATCTATTTTCGCGCACCCGGTGGGGTTTTGTTCGAGATCGCAACCGATGAGCCCGGCTTTACCCGCGACGAGCCTGAGACCCATCTGGGCCGAAACCTCAAACTTCCGACACAACATGAACATCTCCGGGCGCAGCTTGAACAATCCTTGCCCGCGCTGTCCTGATGCCAGTCAACAGGCAGACTCTCTAGGCTCTCCAGATGGCATTCGGCGACGCCGGAGAAACAAGTGCCAAAATTCAATTTCTTTTGTTATGATTTCGAAAGAGGTATCGGTCCGCTGTTGGGAACTGGTCCTTGCCCGACCACTGTTACCGTTTCTAAGCCATTTATTTGTCTGGAGATTAAACCATGAAACCAACACTTTGCGTAGTCTTTGCAGCCCTTCCATTACTTGTCTTGCCCGCAACAGGCGCGACATTGAATATCGCTGACGGAGAAGTTGTCGAAGATGATCAGTATAGCCAGCTTCGGGCCAGTAACGGCTTTGTCTGGGATCATCACCGTGATTTCGCTTCTGGTGATGTCCGATGCGGCGGGGGGGATAGCCTCCTTCTGTCAGGTGGGTTCACATATAGCCCAGAATGCTGGAACCCCTACACGATCAGTCGAACCGACGAAACGCGGTTTGATGTGGAATCCTTTCGCGTCGATGCTCTGGACTATTCCAACATAGCCGGAGAAGGGCCCGAACCCGTGCATCCGGACTATCTTGATTTCGATTACGATGATTTCGAAACAGATGAGGCCTATGATGCCGCTGTGGATGCAGTGTGGGACAGGTACGACGAGTGGTTATTTGAAGGCAACGACGCGCCGCTCGAGGATCGCTTTCTTGCCATCGGTCTTCGTGATGGGGTAGAGGTTGCGCGGCATACATATGGCCCGACTGATGGGCAGGAAGTGATCTCGCTGTCAGGCTTTAATGATCTTGATGCTTTGGCTTTCACGTTCTTCTACCCCGATGGCGCTGACGTGAATGCTTGGGACTACGAAATACCTCCTAACCTGTTCCCCGGCGCACGTCATTGTTACGCTGCCTGCGAGTGGATTTATATCTATGGTTTCGAATACGCTCTGGTGGACGGAGACGGTAGCGCCCTGCCTATAGCACCCGTACCGCTCCCCGCTGGCTTGCCGCTTTTGGCGGGTGGCTTGGCCCTTTTGGGGCTGTTCCGAAGACGCCTGAGGTGATCCAAACGGTCGTGGCTTGATCCGGGTCACGTGCTGCGCCAGCTTGCCAATGGCCGCTTTTCGATGTTTGCGCAGGTGCCGGTTTGACTGCCCTGCGCGCCTGCCTGAGCGATGCCCAGCCCGAAGAGCGTCTATCCTTAGAGTCATGCGAAAAACCTAAATCACGTAACACTGCCTGAAATCAAAGATTTTGGGCGCGTTACGTGATGTTTCAGGTATTTCGTCAGACGCTATAGCAAGGCCGCCCAATTTGGCCGTGACGAACTTTCAGGCATTGCTCGCGGTGAAGCAGGTCACAGTGGTGCGGCGCAACTTCACTTGATAGCCGCCGCGTAGCTGTTCAAATGAAGCGCAACATCTCTGGCTTTGGATCGCGATTTACAAAAAAGCTTCCCCCACAAGTGTGGGGGAAGCTCAATTCTGGCAGTGCCTGGTATATTATCCCGTTTCGGGTATATACCGGTTCACATGGCCGCTATCAGGCGAAGAAGTCTTCGATGCCGATAGAAACCACAGATGCTCCGTCTTCAGAGCCGACCGCGTCTTCACCAATGGCAATGTTGCTGAAGATTTCAAACTTGTCCGCGTCCGGTGCTGTGAACGCGTCAAAGAAGTTGTTGCTCAGCTCTTCGACTGTCACATCGCCAATCGCGCCACCGCCAAAGAAATCAAACGCGGTGTCACTCACTTCTGGCGCTGTGACGGCTTCTGCAAACTTGTCCAGCAGCTCCTGATCGGTGCCTTCAATGACTTCGCCATTGATGATCAGGCCCTCTACAGTGCCGTTCACCTGTGTAGCCGTGGTAGAGTCTGCAACCTTGTCGAGCAGGTCCTGCTTGGTCACG
>CAYGUB010000231.1:0-5218 GCA_964352845.1 uncultured Rhodobacterales bacterium
GCGGCACATCGCATCCCACACATCCATGAAACTCAACGGCCCCGACGCATCTGCGGCATCCAGCTTGACCGCAGCACCTTTGGGGCGAATGGTCGAGAAATCGTAGCCGATACCGCCACCTTGCTGCATGGTCAGCGCGGCCTCTTTGAGCATCTGGAAAATCCCGCCCATATCATCGGGGATTGTGCCCATGACAAAGCAGTTGAACAGCGTGACCGACCGCTCGGTCCCCGCACCGGCCAGGATGCGACCGGCGGGGAGATATTTGAACCCTTCAAGCGCTGCATAGAAGCGCTCTTCCCACGCGCCCGGGTCTTTCTCTTCCGCTGCCAAGGCACGGGCAACACGTCGCCAGCTATCCTCGACCGTCTGGTCAATCGGCGTGCCATCTGCCTGTTTGAAACGGTATTTCATGTCCCAGATCTGAGCGGCAATCGGGGCGGAAAACTGCGTCATGGCATCAGCCTTTGCAAAGGTTCGGAAAGGTTTTCATCGTAGCCATAGCGCGAGCTTCGGTCAACGGCCCGACATGCCTTCTTTATCGGCCTTACACAAGGCATGCCAACGCGATGTCATTAGGCCGCGCGCGAAAGGCTTGCCTACCCGGCCCGAGGCGCGCAGACTGGCATTGCTTTGAGTGGTTTGAGGTTACATGACACAATTCAATGCACAATTGGGGCGCGGCTTGAAGCTGCTAAGCCCGCGTTTCGCCAATGCACAGCGCCCTTCGGTGGCTGAGACCCGCCAGTCCCCCTATTGGAACGCCACCGAGGCCCTGATAGAGGCCGATATCTCATCGCTGCCGGAAATCGCGCTGCGCTACACCATCATCGCGCTTGGCATGATCACGGCCACATTGGCCACACAAGACCCGATCATCACGCTGCTTCTGATGGGCTATTTTATCTTCAACGGCACCTATAGCCTTTTACTGGCCAGTACGACGTCGCGCGTTGATCGCAACCGGTATTATCTGCTCATCACTTTGAATATCTGCGCGACAACCTCTTATTCGGTCTGCGCGGCCTATCTGTTCGCCCTTCAGACACCTGCGATGATCACAATCGCCATCAGTGCCGGGGTGGCCCAGGCGCTGTATAATTTCGCCCGACATCGCCGTTTCGGGATCACGGCCTATTGGGACATGATGTTGATCCTGTTTCTGTGTCTCTGGGTCGCGGGTTGGCAGTTCCGCGGCGTTTTGCTGGATCCGCAATTTGCGGTGATCGCGGTCAGCAGTCTGGGCGTGGCCGTCTACTATGTGCTCGCGCAGTGGAAATCCATTCAGACCCATGAAAGCCTTCAGCTGGCCCGCAGCGAAGCGATCCAAACCCAGAAAATGCGCGCGATCGGGCAACTGACCGCTGGCGTTGCGCATGATTTCAACAATCTGCTTACCGTCATTCAGGGCAATATCGAGCTCGCCCAGGAAGATACGCTCAGCAATGACCGCGCGCTCTATCTCAAAGAGGCCCGCGAGGCCTCGCTACGCGCAGCAAGCATTACCAGCCAATTGCTCACTTTTTCGCGCAAGGCCAAGCTGGAAAGCGAAATCAATGAGATCGGCCAGTGCTTTGATCGCTGGCAAACCGTCGCCGCACGGCTGTTGCCTGAGACGATGACGGTCAGCATTATGGTCGACCCGAAGGTGGCATGCGTCTATTGCGACCGCGCGCAGCTCGACACCGCGATCCTGAACCTGCTGATCAACGCGCGTGACGCAACGCAGGCACAGGGGCATCTGGTCATTGCCTGCCACCCCAGCACGCCGGAGACCTTGGCGAAAGCGGGCCTCGCTGATCGGGCCGGGCAGGATTTCGTGACCGTCAGCATCACCGATAACGGGCCCGGCATCCCGCGCGAGCTGATCGATCAGGTGACCGAGCCATTTTTCACCACCAAACCCATGAATGAGGGCTCTGGCCTGGGTCTTGCGACCGCCAAGGGGTTCTCAGAACAATCGGGCGGCAATTTGCTGGTCGAATCCAAGCCGGGGCAGACTCGCATCTCCCTGATATTGCCCGCAACTGCTGCCTGAGGCTGCAATACCCTATATCTTGTGTTGGACAAGGCCCGTTCCTGCCCTATCCTACACTCCATCGAGAATATAGGGGCGCGATTCTTGGCGGGTTTTATCCATCTGATCAAATTATCTGTCGGCACGGAAAGCGTCGAGCAGTTGCAGGAATGGCAAGACAGCCCCCGCCCCAAAGGCAAGGACGGGCTGCCGCGCCATATCACGCGGATGTGGCCCAAGCGCGACGCGGAGCTGCTCAATGGCGGGTCGATTTATTGGGTGATCAAAGGGATTGTGCAGGCGCGCCAGAAGATTCTGCGGCTTGATGAATATGATCGCGGCGACGGTATCCGGCGCTGCGCACTGGTCTTTGACCCTGAACTGATCCGCACAGAGACCACCCTGAAGCGCCCGTTTCAAGGCTGGCGCTATCTCAAACCCGAAGACGCCCCGCGTGATCTCTCCGCCAGCCGCGCCCGGGAGGATGCAATCCCCCCACAGCTCAGCGCGGCTCTGGCCGAAATCGGCGTTCGCTAAAGCTTCAGCTTGGCCAGCAGCGCATCCATGACGGGCGCACATCCCTCCCAATCCGCCGCATTGGCGCGAAACAGGCAGGCCTGAGATCGCAGGATCGGCGCCTCGTTCAGCAGTTTGAGATGGTTGGCCTCCAGCGTCGCACCGGTCGAGGTGATATCGGCAATCGCCTCGGCCGTGAGGTTCTTGACCGTGCCTTCCGTCGCTCCCTGACTATCGACAAGCTGGTAATCCGCCACGCCCGCTTGCGTCAGATACTCCCGCACGAGCCGGTGATATTTCGTCGCAATCCGCAGGCGAAACCCGCGGGTCTTGCGAAAACCCGCCGCCACCGCATCAAGATCATGCAACGTCTCGACGTCGCTCCAGACCTTTGGGACGGCAAGGATCAGATCGGCGTGACCAAAGCCAAGCTCGGCCAGGGGCGTGACGAGATCTGACCAAAGCGCGATCTTCTCGCGCACCATGTCGATGCCCGTAACCCCCAGATGGATCCGTCCCGCCGCCATCTCGCGCGGGATCTCTCCGGCGCTGAGCAGCAACAGCTCGACCCCCTCCACACCCGCCACTGCGCCGGCATATTCCCGCTCTGAGCCCGTGCGCGACAGTGTCACGCCATGGGCCGCGAACCACTCAAACGTATCTTCCATCAGCCGCCCCTTGGACGGCACGCCAAGCTTCAAGCTCATGTTGCACCCGCCCTCACAGCCAGCAACTCCGCCGGGCGAATGACGCCGCCCACGGCCGGTATCCCCTGCCCTTGCCCGAGAAACTGCGTCAGCGCATCATAGCGCCCGCCCGAGGCGACCAACATACCGCCCCCCTCAAACCCGAAGACAAACCCGTCATAATATTCCAGCGACAGCCGCCCGTAAGAGCCGGAGTAACGCAGGCTCTCGACCTCTATACCGCGCTCAGACAAGGCGTCGAGCCGCCGGGAAAGCCGCGTTATCGCCGGTTTGATGGCGGGCGCACCCAGCGAGGAGATGTCACGCAGCGCGCCCAGGGCCGCCGGCGCAGGCGCGTCAATGGCCAGCAACGCGTCAATGGCCTGCCGTTGCTCTTGCGGGATCGGGGGGGTGGCGCTATCGGCCTCCAGCGCTGCCAGACGCGCCGCGATTTCCTCCGCGCTGCGCAGACCGATATGCGGGGCCTCTGCGGGCACCGGGTCCCGCATCGCAATGCGCTCGGCGCTAAAGCGCTCCAGCAATTGCTCAAACCGCGCCGGACGCCAGATATGACGCATCAAGGCCGCGCGCCTGACCTGGGATGTCTCCAGACCGGCAACAGCGGCCATCAACACACCGATATCGCCCATGACGGGCGTAACGCGATAGCCGGTCAAAGCGCCCGCAAACAGGGCAAACACTTCCGCATCCGCCGCTGCCGGATCAGCGCTGTCGAACAGCTCATAGCCCACTTGCAGGATCTCGCTCGCCCGCCCGCTCGCGGCCATTTGCTTGCGAAACACAACGCCCTTGTAGCAGTAGCGCGCAGGCTCCGCCCCGCCTGCCATATGATGCTGAACAACGGGAACCGTGAAATCCGGGCGCAGCATTTGCTGGCCAAGAACCGGGTCGCTGGTCACAAATGCGCGCGCGTGGATATTCTCGCCATAAAGATCCAGCAGCACATCGGAGGGCTGCAGGATCGTCGTCTCGAACACCTGCGCGCCACCCGCCTGCATCACCGCAAACAGCCGGTCTGCCTCCGCATTCAGCTCCGGGCTCATCTAGCTCTCTCCGGCCAGCATTTTCCGGACTTCCGCCACCAGATCTGCCCGCGCGACCTCGCGCTGCGCGGGCTGGCCTTTCCATTCCTCCAGCGTGGCAGTCTGCGCAATCTGCGCGCCCAGGATCAGATCCTTGAGCTGCACCACACCGCGCGCGGCCTCCTCACTGCCTTCGATGATGGCAATCGGCGCATTGCGTTTATCGGCATATTTTAACTGGCTGCCGAAATTCTTGGGGTTGCCCAGATAGACCTCCGCCCGGATACCCGCCCCGCGCAGCTCTGCCACGATGGACTGGTATTGCGCCATCCGGTCGCGATCCATGACGGTCACAATGACCGGGCCTTGCGTGGTCTTGTCGAGCCGCCCCTTGGCGTGGAGCGCAGCGAGCAGGCGATCCACCCCGATCGAGACACCGGTCGCCGGAACCTCCTGCCCGGTGAACCGCTTGACCAGATCATCATAGCGCCCACCCCCGGCCACCGAGCCGAACTGACGCGGGCGACCTTTTTCGTCTTTGATCTCGAAAGTGAGCTCGGCCTCATAGACTGGGCCGGTATAGTAGCCGAGACCACGCACGACAGAGGGGTCGATGACGATGCGGTCGGGGCCGTAGCCTTGAGCGGCGAGAAGGTTGGCGATTTGATTCAGTTCTTTCAGCCCCTCCTCAAAATCTTCGTTCTGGAAAACGAATACACCGTCATCAGTAACAACATCGGCCGGTGCTGCGACAAATCCGCGGAGGTTTCTCACTGTTTCAGCATTGTCCTCGCCACGTGACTTCAAAAAATCAACAATTTTCTGTGCATCTTCTGCCGATAGGCCGACCCCAGGGATTTCCGCACCCGAGTCATCGATCCGGCCCGTTGTCAGCAACTCGACGACTCCAGCAGCTCCCACCTTGTCCCATTTGTCGATAGTCCGAAGGATCGCGC
>CAYGUB010000232.1:0-5159 GCA_964352845.1 uncultured Rhodobacterales bacterium
CTCTTTCAGGTCCGAGCCCTGCACCCGGTAGCCGTGATTCAACAGCACTTCGGCAATGCCCGACATGCCGATGCCGCCGATGCCTGTGAAATGGATCGCGCCAAGTTCCAGCGGTAGCTTTGTGGCTGCACTCATGGGACTGCTCCTGTTATCTGTTCGACCAGCTCGACCAGACGGTCCGTCGCGTCGGGCTTGCCATGGGCCATTGCGGCATTGGCCATTTTCGTCGCCGCCTTGGGGTTGTCGAGGATGAGCGCTGTCTGCTCTGCGACAGCTTCGGGCGTAAAGAGGCTTTCGGGGATAAGAATGGCCGCGCCCGCCTCGACCAGCCCGCGCGCATTGGCGGTTTGCTCATCGCGGATTGCGGCGGCCAGAGGCACGAAGATCGCGGGCCGTCCGATCACGGAGATATCGGCCACAGTCGAGGCGCCGGAACGGCAGATGATCAGCTGCGCCTCGGCGAAGCGTTTGGGCACGTCCTGGAAGAAGGGTTTGACCTCTGCGGTGATCCCGGCCTCGGCATAGGTGAGCTGCGCGGCCAGCGCGTCCTCGTCGCGGGCCTGATGGGCCACGCGCAGCCGTGTCCTGATGGCGTCGGGCAGCTGGGCCATGGCGCGCGGGACGACCTGCGACAGGATCCGCGCGCCCTGGCTGCCGCCGATCACCACGATGCTGAGCGGGTAGTCTCCGGGCGGGATATAGGGCGCGCCTTCGCGCTGCAAAATGGCCTTTCGCACGGGATTGCCAGTGAAGACGCCCTCGACGCCATCGGGCAATTGCGTGGGCCAGGTGCCGCAGGCCACGACATCAACGCGCTTGGCGAAAAGCTGGTTGACCCGGCCCAAAACGCCGTTTTGTTCATGGATGATTGTGGGCAGTTTGAGCATCTTGGCGGCGAGCAGAGCGGGCACAGACGGGTAGCCGCCAAAGCCCACGACGATGTCAGGCCGGTCGCGCAGCATCGAGCGGCGCGCGGCGATGGCGCCTTGCAGGATCTTGAACGGAGCCCCCGCCTTGGCCAGAACCCCGCCACGCGCGAATGTCGCGGCGGGCACTTCCTCGATCTCGACCGAATGCGGAAATCCGCCTGTATAGCGCGCGCCGCGCGCATCGGTGGACAGCTTCACGCGCCAGCCATCGGTCAGCATGATTTCCGCCAGCGCCTGCGCGGGGAACATATGCCCCCCCGTCCCACCGGCCGCGATCACCATAAGAGGCATCTGTCACCCCCTCCGTTTGATCAAGATATCGCTGATCTCGCCTTGCGCCCTGTGTCGCGTGAAGGCCAGCAACATGCCGATCGCGATGCCGCCCGCCAGAAGCGAGGAGCCGCCATTGGACACAAACGGCAAGGTCATCCCCTTGGCGGGCAAAAGCCGCACGGCCACACCCATATTGATGATTGCCTGCATCGCAAACATCGCGGCGAGCCCGGTGCCTGCGAGCCGGATAAATGGGTCACGTTCCCGGATCAGCCGATGCAAACTTCGCAGCGTAAAGGTCGTGAACAAAACGATAATCACCAGCACCATGACCAGCCCGTATTCCTCTGCCGCGACGGCGATGATGAAATCGGTATGGGCATCGGGCAGCGACCATTTCACCGCCCCCTCACCCACGCCGACGCCGAAATAGCCGCCTTCGCGGATGGCATTGGTGGCGTAGCCCAGCTGCGTTGTGGGGTCGATCTCGGTCGACAGGAAGCCATCGATGCGGCGGGCGAAATGCTCGGACATGGAATAGGCCAGGGAGCCTGCGATCAGGGCGAGAACTGCCACCAGCAGCAGAATGAACAGGGGCGCGCCGGCCACGAAATAGACGACGGCCCATCCAAAGAGAACAAGGCTCGCCTGACCGAAATCGGGTTGCAGGGCCAGAAAGCCCACAACGACGACCATGGCGGCCAGCGAAATCATCCGCCCCGGTGGGCCGTTGATCTCCTGACTTGCGGCGATGAGCCAGGCGGTAAACACCACAAAGACCGGCTTGAGAAATTCCGATGGCTGCAAGGAGGTGAAGCCCAGCGAATACCAGCGCGTCGCGCCTTTGCCGAAATCCGTTCCAAATATCGGCAACAATATCAGCGCGATAAAGGCCGCAATGAAACCAAGCACGGCGAGCCTGCGGACCATCACGACCGACATCATGGAGATCGTGACCATGATACTGAGCGAGAGCGCTCCGAAAAATGCCTGTTTGGTGACGTAATAGAACGGGTCCAGCCCGTTTTTGGCGGCCAGCGGTGGCGAGGCGGCGAGGCCCAGAAGCAGACCTACGCCAAAAAGCACGAAAATGCAGCTCATCGACCAGTGATCAACGGTGCGCCACCATTTGGGTAGGATCGGCTCACCGGGGCGCGCGGCCACGGTGCCATATACCATCTCGGTCATGCCAAAATCGTCCTGCTACTGCCTCTGCCGCCCGATTTTTCGGGTCTGGCGCAACTATAGACCCGCAGCGTCGCTAAATCCAGTCGGCAATTGCGCAAACTTGGCGGCAGACAAGGCGCATCACAGCGCCTGCACGCGGGCGATGAAATCCTCTCCGCGCCGCTCGAAGCTGTCATATTGATCGAAGCTCGCCGCCGCTGGGGCCAGCAGGACGGTATCGCCGGGCTGGGCATCTGAATGGGCGGCGCTGACTGCGCGCTCCATCGTGGTACAGATCTCGCAGTCGAGCCCGCCCAGGCCCAGCGCGAGGCGCAGGGCTTCGCGCTGGGCCTCGCGCCCGATCACATAGGCTTTGCGCACGCAGCCCAGATAAGCGTGCAGCGGCTCCAGCCCGCCTTCCTTTTCAAGCCCGCCGCAGATCCAGCGGATATTGCGGAACGCCTGGAGGGCTTTGGCCGCGCTGTCGAGATTGGTGGCCTTGCTGTCATTGACATAGGCCACATCCTTGAGCGTGCGCACCAGCTGGCTGCGATGCGGCAGGCCCGTGAAGCTGTGGAATGCGGCCTCGATCACGCGCGGGGCGAGCCCCAGCGCGCGGCACACGGCATAGGCCGCGCAGGCGTTCTGGTGGTTATGGGCGCCCGGCAGGCCTGCGATTTCGCGCAGATCAATATGGGCCATCTGCCGGCCCTTGCGCCATTCCGCAAGCTGTCCCTTGCGCGCGAAGACCGACCAGCCTGCCCCGACAAGCTTCTGGCCCGACGAGATTTTGATCACGCGGTCATCGGCTGCGGAATTGGCCAGTTGGCTTGCAAGATAGCGCCCTTCCATCTCATCCACACCGATCACGGCGCGGTCCGGCCCGCCTTCGGAAAACAGGCGCCGCTTGGCTGCGAAATAGCCGCCGAGCCCTGCGTGGCGGTCGAGATGGTCGGGGGAGAAATTGGTGAACACCGCCAGATCGGGCGTCAGCGCCCGGGCAAGATCGGTCTGGTAGGAGCTCAGCTCCAGCACCACCACCTCCGCCTCGATCGCGGGTTCCATATCAAGCACGCCCTTGCCGATATTGCCCGCCAGCTGCGTGGGCCTGCCGACATGTTGCAGGATATGATGGATCAGCGCGGAGGTCGTGGATTTCCCGTTCGAGCCGGTCACCGCGACGATCTTGGGCATCTGATCGAAGCTGTCCCAGTCATGCGTCGCAAAGCTGCGGAAAAACAGACCCACGTCATTATCGACAGGCACGCCGGCGGCCATTGCGGCGGCAATCACCTTATGGGGCGCGGGATACAGATGCGGGATGCCGGGCGAGGTGATCAGCGCGGCGACGCCTTCAAACGCGCCGTGACGGGAGAGATCAACCAGCGCGAACCCCTCGGCGCGGGCAGTCTCGCGTGCGGCATCGCCATCATCCCATGCCAGCACCTCCGCCCCACCGGCCTGCAGGGCGCGCGCCGCCGCAAGCCCCGAGCGGCCCAGACCCAGCACGGCAATCTTCGCGCCCTTATATCCTTGTACCGGTATCATCGCGGCCTCTCTTTTGGTGCTGTGGTAAAATGTTTTGCCGGTGAGCAAAAGCCATTTGCACCTTCGCGCGCGGGCCGCGTCGAGATTTGGCTGGGCCGCGGCTGGATAACTCTGGCTCTTATCGGGAACAGGGCCTTTCCTGTGCAATTGAGGGGAACGCGTCGGTCCTGGATGCGGTGCTGTTGCGTGAACAATCCTGCGACAATCGCGGGCTTGCGTAAATCCGGCGCAACAAAGACGTCAGAAATCCGGGACAACGGCGTGATCGATACGCTTTGACTGGCGCGGCGCGTTTTGGTTGCGTAGGCTGGGATCATAGCCAGTTGAACTCAGTCAGAGGGATTTTGATCGTGCGTGCGGGTAACACTATCGGAAGGCTTTTAGGTCACACCGGGCTCATGTCCGATCGCCTCAAACGCCTTCTTGGCTTCGGCCCCACGCCTCAGCAGGTGCACCCCAAAGCAACCCGCGAGCCTGTCACCCATGTCATCATCATCGACGGCACCATGTCGCGGCTTGAAGAGGGCTATGAGACCCATGCAGGCACCACGTTCCGCATGCTGTCCGAGATGGCGCCCAGCCGTGCGGTATCGCTGAAATACGAGCAGGGCATTCAGTGGCAGGGGTTGCGGCGGATCGTCAACGTCATGGCCGGTGTCGGCATCAACCGGCAAATCCGGCGGGCATATGGCTTTATCGCCTCGCGCTACCGGCCGGGCGACAAGATTTTTCTGCTGGGATATTCGCGCGGGGCCTATGCCGTCCGCTCGCTTGCGGGGGTGATCGACCAGATTGGCCTGCTGCAGGCCGAGCATGCGACCGAGCGCAATGTGCGCACCGCCTACAGGCATTACCGGCTGAGCCCCACCTCACCCGGCGCGCGCAGCTTTCGCAACGCCTATTGCCATGATCACGCACCGATTGAGATGCTGGGCGTCTGGGACACGGTGCGCGCGCTTGGCTTTCGCGCCCCGGTCTTGTGGCGCTTCTCTCCGGTTGAGCATGAGTTTCACAACCACAAGCTCGGGGATTGCGTGCGCAACGGCTTTCACGCGCTGGCCATGGATGAGACGCGCCGGGTCTATGAGCCGGTGTTGTGGCAGTCGCGTCCCGATTTCGCAGGCCAGATCGAGCAAGTCTGGTTTCGCGGCACGCATGGCGACGTGGGCGGGCATCTGCTGGGCCATGAGGCAGCGCGCCCGCTGGCCAATATCCCGCTTGTGTGGATGCTGGAGCATGCGG
>CAYGUB010000233.1:0-5157 GCA_964352845.1 uncultured Rhodobacterales bacterium
GTGGTACCCCAGTCGGGGGATTCCGGCGACAGGCCAAGCCCAAAGAAGCCAAGCGTTCCCAGAAGGATGGTCGTGTAGCCGATGCGCAGGCAGAAATCGACGATCAGCGGGCCACGCGCATTGGGCAGGATCTCCCATAGCATGATGTACCATGGACGCTCGCCCCGGGTCTGGGCGGCAGCCACGTAGTCGCGGGTCTTGATGTCCAGAACAATGCCGCGCACGATCCGAAACACGGTCGGGCTGTTCACAAATACCACGGCCACAAAGACGATCAGGATCGCCGGGTCCAGAGAGATCAGCCCCAGCGGATCTGCATCCCACGCGCCCCCCAGATAGAGCCAGCCGCCAATCAGAAGGGTCAGCCCCACAAAGAGGTTGCGCTTGGGAGGCTGTACAAAATAGCGCGAGTTCCAGAGTAGCACCAGAAAGACCAGCGGGAAGGCGAAAAGAACGGAGGCCATCATCACCGGCACCGTCCATTTGTACGAGCCTATATTGACGCCCGCCGCCCGGATCTCTGGCGTGACCAGCAGGAAGAACAGCAAGATCACCGGGAAGGACAGGACCAGATTGGCGACAAAAGAGACGGAGGTGTCGAGCTTGCCGCCGTAATAACCAGCGGGAAGGCCCAGTGTGATGCCCACCATGAAGGCGAAAAGCGTGGCTGCAGGGGCAATCAGCAGCACCGATTGCGACCCTACGATAACGCGGCTGAACACGTCGCGGGCCAGGTTGTCGCCGCCCAGCAGGTAGTGGGGGTAGTCGCCTTCCTCAAAGCCTGCAAGGGGCGTGCCGGGCACCTTGTTCTTCATGCCCGAGACCTGTCCAAGCGGGTCATGCGTGACGATCATATCGAAGGCAGAGAAAATCGCGCAGAACACCCAGAACATGACCAGCGCGAAGCCGAACATGCCGATCGGACTGTCAAAGAGCTTGCCATAGAGGCCAAGGCGGCGCTTGAAGGTGATCGAGACAGCGAAGGTGATGACCAGCGCGATCCAGACCGGCATCAGGCGCAAAAGTATTTGGACGATGATCTCGCCCCAGCTTAACGGGTCCATCTACGATATCCTGATGCGGGGGTTGAGAAAGACATAGCCGATATCAGAGATCAGCTGCGTGAAAAGAACCACAAACACCGCGACGACCGAGCCGCCCAGCAGCAGGTCGATATCATTGTTCGACGCGGCCTGTACCAGCATCCAGCCGAACCCCTTGTAGTTGAACAGCGTCTCGGTGATCACCACGCCGGTCAGCAGGTAGGGGAATTGCAGCATGATAACCGTGAAGGGCGCGATCAGCGCATTGCGCAGCGCGTGTTTCATCACGATATTGCCAAAGCTCACGCCTTTCAGCCGTGCTGTGCGGATATATTGCGCGGTCATCACCTCGGCCATGGAGGCACGGGTCATGCGCGCCACATAGCCCACGCCGTAAAGGGCGATCGTGGCCACGGGCAGGGTGAAATTGGCCCAAGTGATATCCTCCATCGCGGAGGTCGAGGAGCCCTTGAACCATTTCAGCCCAAAGGCGGAAGAGGCGAAAACGGCGATAAAGATCACGCCCGACACATATTCCGGCGTGGCGGAAGATCCGATGGCGAAGGTTGACAGGGTCCGGTCGGTACGCGTGCCCTCGCGCATGCCTGCCAGCACGCCAATGAGCAGCGCGGCCGGGATCATCACCGCAAAGGCAAACAGCGTCAGCCAGCCCGTCAACGCCAGCCGCTTGGCTATGATCGCGCCTGCATCCTCCTTGAACACGGTCGAATAGCCCCATTCGCCCTGCAGCACACCGCAATAGTCAGGCGCTGTCTCGGGTGTGTTCACCCCGGTGCGGATGCATTTGCCGGTGACATTGCCATCTTCATCCACGTGACGGTGATTGGGCAGCACCCCAAGCCAGCGGCCATATTTGACCAGCATCGGCGCGCTGTAGCCCTCGCGGTCCAGATAGCTGGCGACAGCCTCATCCGACATCCGAAAATTCCCCTGGGTTTTGGCGAGCTTTTCGAGGTTGGGATAGAGGTTCGTCATCACGAAGACGATGAAGGTCAGGCAAAACGCGGTGAGAAGCATCACCCCCACCCGCCGGAGGATAAATTGTCCCATTAAGGGCCCCTGTTCTTTGGCCGCAGACAGCGTCTAGACCGCCGCTTGTTCGCCGGTCCTGCTGCCGGTCAAGCGGTTTGGTCTCAAGCGGTTTGGTCGACGGGCAAGGGCCGCAGCGACAAACTGCGGCCCTTGCCAGATCACTAGGCCGAGATGGCGTATTTATAGATCTGCGGCAGATAGGCGATATGCATATCCGCGCCGATCACACCCGGCTTGGAGTGGCGATAGAGCGAGCGCCAGTAGGGCTGCAGGGTCACGCCCTCATCGCGCATGATCGTTTGCAGCTTGGCCATGACCTCGCGCCGCTTGTCGTCATCGGCGATGGAGTTGGCCTCGGCCAGCAAGGCGTCAAACTCGGCATTGGCGAAAGCGGCCTCGTTCCAGGCCTCGCCGGAGCGATAGGCAAGCCCGAGGATCTGGACGCCCAGCGGACGGTGGTTCCAGTTGGTCGAGCTGAACGCATATTTCGTCCAGTCATTCCAGAAGGTCGTGCCGGGAATGATCTCGCGCTTGATATTGAAGCCCGCGTCGCGCAGCTGAGCGCCCACGGCATCGGTCGTATTCTTGCGCCAGTCATCATCAATGGAGATCAGCGTGAACTCATAATCGCCCATGCCCGCCTCATCCAACAGCGCTTTCGCGCCGGCCGGATCGTGCTCTAGCCCCGGAACATCGGCATGCTCGGGATGCATCGGGCCCACATGGGTGTTATCGGCGACAAGACCCTGGCCGGAATAGCCCAGCTCCAGACAGACAGCCCGGTCGACAGCCATGGCAATCGCCCTGCGCACGCGCACATCGGCAAATGGCTTGTTGCCATCGGCATCTTCGGCTTCCTGGTTTGGACGGATCACGATGGTCGCGGCAGAGGCCACTTCGGATTTCTCCCAGCCCAGACCGTCGAAGACGTCCACGAACTCGCCAACATTTTCATACATCGTGTCGATCTCTTCGGCCTCGGCCGCAGCAAGCCAGGCTGCCGGGTCGGTGCCGTAATCGATATATTCGATCCGGTCGAGATAGCCGCCCTTGCCAGCAGCATAGCCCCACCATTCATGATCGGTGTTTTTGACCAGCGCGGATTTCACGCCAACCTCCAGCCCGTCGGGCAGCATGAAGCCGGTGCCGATCGGGTTGGCCAGCATGCCCTCGGGCGTGCCGTCATGGCTCGAATGGGTGATCGCCGCCGGGTAGTCCGACATGCCTGCGATCAGTGTGATGTCAGGCGCGGGCAGGTTCAGCCTTACGGTGTGGCTGTCCACCACCTCGATAGCGCCGTCGATAGCCTTGTTGGTTTCCGCATCGATCAGCACGGCGAAGCGACCGGCCATCGAGTTGCCCTCGACATCCTTTTCGCACCAGCCAGCAATATTTCGCGCCACATCCTCAGCGGTGAAATCATCGCCATTGTTCCATTTGACGCCCTGACGGACGTTCAGCGTGTATTGCGTGGCGTCGTCATTGATCTCCCAGCTTTCCAGAAGCATCGGCTCGAACGTGCCGTCGGAATTATACTCAACGAGATATTCCAGCCAGCCCGCGGTGAAGAAGGCAATCTGCGTCCAGTCATAGGTGCGCGGATCTTTCAGTGCGCGGACCTCCATCTGCATGCGCAGCGTACCGCCCGAGGGCGCATGGCCATCGGCCTTGGCCGGGGTCGCGCCGGCAAGCCCGTAAGCTGTTGCCGCTGTCACGCCCAGCATCGTGGAGCGGGTCAGAAACTCGCGGCGGTCCATCAGCCCGGCTTTGAATTCCTTGTGATACATCGACACGGCCGAATGCATCGGCTTGCCGTTGATCGTGGTCTTGGTCATGTCTTTCTCCCTGTTCAGACATCGGATCAGAGCGGTTGTTCCGCCCTTGAAAACATTTGGTTTGTCTTTGCGCGCATGTCCCCTCGCGCACATGTGGCCCCTATCAGGCCCTATATGCCGGGCGGGGTCAACGGCTCTTTCCGTCACGAGGGGGCAGAAAAACGACATTGGCCGTGTCGGTAATGGCACACACTGCGCGCTTTCCGCAGGGTCACCCAGCGGTGCGCGGATGCCAATTGGGCGCGGGTCAGGACAGTCTGCGGGATTTGCGGAATTCGCTCGGGCTCTTGCCGGTGTGGTGTTGAAACGCGCGGGTAAAATAGGCAGGCGAGGTAAAGCCCAGACGGCTGGCAATGGATTTCACCGGACGGTCGGAATGCACAAGCGCATCGCAGGCTGCATTGATCACGCGCTCCTGCACAAGGGCCGAGGCGGGCTTGCCCAGGGCATTTTGTGTCAACCGCGTCAGATGAGTGGGCGTGATCTGCAGATCGGCGGCAAATTCGGCCAGGTTCTTGCCATCGCAATGGCCCACAGAGACGACGTGGCTGAACCGCGACAGCACACGTTCGGATTTGCCCTGCTCTGTCGCGGGCTGCTTGGCCAGCAGCCGGTCGAGCCAGACCGCGAGCATCATCACATTTGCCTGAACGGCGCGCTCTTTGCTGGGCCGGGTCTCGGACAATTCGCGGGCCAGCGCGTCGATCAGCCCGTTGAGCTCGCTTTGAGACTGGACCGAGAGCGTCTTGAGCAAGGCTGCCTCGCCCGGAAAGCCCATTTCTTCATCTTGCGGCAGCGAGACAACCATGCCCTGCGGCTGGGCGAACATCTCATAGCTGAACAGCGTATCGGCGGGGATATAGACGGCCGTATTGGGGCCAATGCCGCGCATCCGGCAATCCACCATGAACCGGCCCTGACCACGCGTCACCCAAAACAGGATCGGATGCTCAAGCGAGCGTGCCGCGTCACTGCGCCAGACCTCTTGGCGCTGATGGGTCGCAAGCGTTTCGACTTTGGGAAGTGCAATGGATCCCTGCGTCTCGGAGGTGCTGGTCGTGTCGTTCATGGCAAAAAATTTCCCAGACGGCTCGTTGCTCTCAGACATCTTTGATAGCCAACGGCAGTTTGCCTTGTCAAAGCGCAAAACACTTACCTGCCTTAAGCGATGCTAGGGCCTGTGGACAATCATCTTGAAGCGACGAGTGTCGCTGCCAAATTCCAGG
>CAYGUB010000234.1:0-5128 GCA_964352845.1 uncultured Rhodobacterales bacterium
CCTGTCTTGAGGCCGGGCGCGTGGCGGGCGTGGCGATGCATGATGGCGGCACTTGCAGCACAGAAATTTCTGCAAGTGCGCAGTCAAGCGTGCCGCGGTGCGGCTGCAAACTCGGTCATTCGAAAATCGCGCAGCATGGATTGTCAGGGCAACTTACAGGTCGCGAGACAAACCGGACTGGTGCAATTGCGGCTATTGCTGACGCAGCATTTGCTTGCATGCGCAGCGGCACGCATTTCGCAGCGCAGCGGATTTCACCAGAGCGACCATTGCCATGGTCAAATCCGAGGTGCGCGTGTAAAATTTAAGTCTTCGCTCTCTAACAGTCATTTGAGCGCGCCCAATAATTTCTCGTGCGTGACCGGTTTTTCGACAAACCCTGTCGCGCTTGTTACTGTATGCAAACCTGACGATTTACCTGACATTATGAGCGTCTGCGTATTTGGCGCGATTTCTTGACACGCTTTGATCAAGGCAACCCCATCAACGTTTCCCCCGAGGTCAAGATCACTCAGGACCAAATCAAAATCCTTTGATTTCAGGAGTGAAAGCGCGCCTTCACCCGTTGACTTTGCAATCACTTTGAAGCCTTGACGCTCAAGCAGGCGTTTGACCGAGCGGCGGGTCTTCGGATCATCCTCGACCAGCAATGACAGCTTTTGGTCATGCGCGGCTTGCTCAATCGTCTGTTCATCAGCCAATGGCAACAGGATTTCGATCTGTGTCCCCTGTCCCAAAGCGCTTTCGATGTTCATCTGCCCACCGGTTTGGCGAATGAACCCATAGACGATGGACAATCCAAGTCCTGTTCCGCCTTCGCCGCTGCGCGTTGTGAAAAATGGCTCAATCGCGCGGGCAAGGACGTCGTCGGACATTCCGGCACCATTGTCATTGATCAGGATCCGCGCTTGCGTTTGATCAAGCGTTTCCAGAGTGACTTGGATTTTCCCATCATCTGCGACGGCAATATTCGCATTCAGCAGCAGGTTGAACAAGGCGGACTCCATCTGTCCGGGGTCGACCAGAACATGAAGCGGTTCAGTGGGGAGTGACACTGCCAACGTGACACCTGGCTTGAGGCTGATTTCAACCAGATCCGTCATGCCTTCGATCAGCGCATTCAGGTCAATGCGTTCAGGTGTCAGACTTTGCTTGCGTGCGAAGGCCAGCAAGCGGTCCGTGAGGGACGCCCCAAAATCAACGGCGTTGCTGATGGCATCGAGGCTTTTGGACGCCTCTGGTTCTTCCTGCGTCTTGAGCAAATGTGCATGGGTGCGGATGGTTGAAAGGATGTTTGCGAAATCATGCGCCGTGTCCCCGGCGACTTTGCCAAGGGTTTCGATCCGTTCGATCTGTCGCAGCCGGTCAGACATTTTGCGCCTTTCGGTAACATCAGCCACAAGCCAGACCCGCCCGTTGTCGGGCAGTTTGCTGGCCCGGATTTCAAGGACTTGGCCTTCTGCGGACACCAGTTCGCAGAAACCACGATGATCGGGTTGTAGATCGTTCATGATAGCAGAGTCCGCGAAACGACTGTCCCGCAACCAGCCGACAAGGCTGTCTTGGTTGGACAGGTTCTTTGGGATATTTACGATCTTTGTGAAGGCAGGGTTACAGGCCGTGATGCGCCCCGTTGGGTCTGCGATTGCGATACCGTCCGAGATATTGGTGAAGACCTTTTCAAAAAGTGCGTTGCGTTGATCAAGCTGCCTGTTGGAGCGGTCAAGCCTTAGCGCATTCGCCCGAAAGCTTCTAAAGGATCGGAACAGATCCCCGATCTCGTCCTTTCCGCCCATGCGTCGCGGCAAAACGCTTGCCCTGTCGCCGTTCGCCAGTCGTACCATAGCCGCTGAAACGCGCGAGATATTGAATGTGACATAGCGCGACACATAAAGCGCGGCCGTCAGCGCCAACAAAAGGCTGACCGCACTGATCGCAGTAACTGATACGCGCGTGACCTGGATAGTGCGCGACGATGCATCCCGTTCTTTAGCCAGAAAAACCTCGGCCTGGTCGGCATAGCTGCTGGCCAGATTATTGACCCGGTTCGCATCAAATCTGATCCTGAAAAGAGCGTTCTGCGCAGCAAGGTTGCTTGAAAGCTCTTGTCTGCGCAGCTCGAAGATCCCTTCTTCTCCCCAGACGCTGCCTTCAAGACTTGCCAAATAGGTTCGCTGTTCAGCGTTCAGCAATGCGTTGGAGATCGCTTTTTTCTGTCCCAAATAGTGGCGCTGTTCTTCGCCGACACCGATCAGGTTTCCGGCATATGCGGCATTCAGTCCATCCGCGTTCATACTTTGCAAAGACCACCAGATCAGCCGTGTGGCATCATCGCCTTCGGGGGCTGCAATCGCTTCGGCTGCAATTGACCGTAGCCGACCCAAAGTTGCGGTGCGAGCGCGAAGGTCAGCTTGGATGCTGTCAAGCGCAGCGGATGCTGCCACAAGATCAGTGACGGCTGCAGCCATGCTGTCGAGGATGCCCGTGACCGGTTCATCCTGCGAGCTTTGGCCAAAGCGTGTTTGCGGCCAATCGCTGCGGACGCGGTCAAGCACGTCTAGAAGTTTCGCACCCTCTTGTTCGATCAAAAAGTTTGAACGTTGATTTAGCAGATATGGCGCTGATGTCGCCAAATCGGATGATCGTTTGGACAGGTCCAGCGCTTGCGCTACTTGACTGAGCGTTTCCTGATGCAAATCCTGAAGGCGGGCATCGACCCGTTGCAGGGCAAGCCAGGTCACCGCACTTGCCGCTAAGACGGCCAGCGACAACAGTGTCAGGGCTGCCCAAAGGCGGCTGCGGACGGTGCGCAGGCCAAAAACGCTCAAGGTGTTGCGCCTGATGCTTCGGTGACAAATACATACCCCTGACCGCGTCTGGTTTGCAGGTGGACGGGTTTGGAGGGGTTTTCTTCGATTTTGCGGCGTAGTCGCAGGATCAGCACATCAATCGTGCGGTCATTGTAGCGCGTCAGATCGCTGCCAATTTCCGAAAGCAGATCAACGCGTGTTATGACTTCATTTGGTCGGTTCAGAAAAAAATCCAGCAACCGGTATTCCGCATTGGTCAGCGATATCTCTTCCCCGTTCTGATCACTTAGGATTTTATTGTCCCGATCAATGCGCAGCTTGCCAAGCACGACGGGCTGGCCATTCGAATTGGTCGCAGATGGTAGGGGCACACCCTTGCCGTATCTGCGCAACACAGCGCGAATGCGGGCAATCAATTCGCGTGGGTTGAAGGGTTTGAGCATATAGTCATCTGCCCCGACCTCTAGCCCGACTATTTTATCTGTTTCGTCCCCACGCCCGGTGAGCATGACGATTGGCAGGTCTTCAGTGCGTCTGATTTCCATCGCCAGTTCAAGGCCGCTTTCACCCTGAAGCTGAAGGTCGATGATCACTAGATCAAGCTTGACGGACTTTCGCACAACCGCGAAGTCGGCACTGCTTTCCATCGGCACAGGTTCAAATTGGTTTTCGCTCAGCAGGGCGATCAGGGCATCCCGCATACCCGCTTCGTCATCAACGATTCCAATTTTTGCAGGCTTCATCTGCACGCCTTCTTTTGAACTGTCGCCAAACTAAGGCTTATCTGGGTGTCCGTCTCAGGCTTTTTCGTTTCAATTATTACAAAACAGCCCGCCGTTGTAACTCCATTAACCCGAAAGGCTTCTCACTGTAGCATTGTTAATCCATGGATTATGCAGGTTTCCTTCGTTGCCAGCTAGCTTGTTGGTGCCGGTCGGATCAAGGGTCTGGGCGGCGTCACATATTTCTGGGAGGAAAACATGAAGAAGTTTGGATTGGTCTCGTCGACTGCATTGATTTTGGCGGCTGCATCGGCTGCGGCAGCGGATGAACTGAGCATCGTATGCAGCGCAGAGCAAGATTGGTGCGACCTGATGGTTGCCGCATTCGAAGCTGAGCATCCTGAAATCGAAGCGCTGATGGTGCGCAAATCAACCGGCGAAACTTTGGCGCAAATCCGCGCTGAGGCTGGCAACCCCAAAATTTATGTCTTGTGGGGTTGTACGGGCGATCCACATCTGATCGCTGCCTAGGAAGGTCTGACACAGGCAACGGGTGTCGACACAAGCGATCTGCTTGGTTGGGCGCAGAACATGGCCGAGATTTCAGACGGCAAGGCAATTGGAATCTACGCTGGTGCGCTTGGTATTGCTTACAACTCTGAAATCCTCGCGGATAAGAACATCGCCCCACCTGCTTGCTGGGCCGATCTGGAAGATCCGCGCTTTGAAGGCGAAATTCAGGTCGCAAACCCGAACAGCTCGGGTACAGCCTACACCGAACTGGCAACATTTGTGCAGCTCTTTGGCGAAGATGAGGCTATGGTGAAGCTGGCCGCTATTGGGCAAAACGTGAATTCTTACACCAAATCAGGCTCGGCCCCATCGAAAGCCGCTGCACGCGGCGAAACCGGTGTGTCCATCGGCTTTATGCATGACATGGTCAAGCTGGCCGCAAGCGGGTTCCCACTTGAAATCGTCGCCCCATGTGAAGGCACTGGTTACGAAGTTGGTGCGGTATCCGTCATTAACGGTGCACGTAACCCTGAAGGTGCGAAAGCATGGGTCGAATTCGCGTTGCGCGCCGATGTTCAGTCACGCGGCCCCGAGGTCGGCTCCTTTCAGGTTCCGTCCAACTCCAATGCAGCCGTTGCGCCGGAATCCCCGGACCTGGCGTCAATCAAGCTGATTGACTATGACTTCGCAACTTACGGCTCAAGCGACACACGCAGTCGTTTGCTGGCCCGTTGGGATGCAGAAGTCGGCGATCCGAACCCACAGCAGTAAGCCTCCCTTGCTATTGGCCCGCCTCTCCGAGGGGCCAATAGACACTCAGATGTCCCGCTTTGGTGGGACATCACCTTATTCACGCGGATAGACACATGAAAAAGACAGTCCTGATTTGGCTGGCTCTTGGGCTTGCTAGTTTTGTTTTGCTGCCTTGGCACATGACCGACGACGGTCTGTTTGACCCGGCTTGGATGACAGATGGCATCGTGGCGACCGGCATGTTCAGCACCTTTGCCGGGCAGTTGTGGTTGGCCCCGGCTGGTTAGGCACTTGCCGTGGCTTTGATCCTGCAATTCACCATTGCAGAGC
>CAYGUB010000235.1:0-5069 GCA_964352845.1 uncultured Rhodobacterales bacterium
TTCCGCCTGTATGCGCTTGTCACCAGCCGCCCGTTTTCGCGGCCTGTGATAAAGAGATCGATCACGACGCCGTTCTTGTCGAGCGAATAGGTCAGGGTCTGCGTCCGGTCCTCGGCAGGGATCGGATTGGTGGCCGAAATCACCCGTTTGACGCTGGTCCACACACCTCCCGCCTCGGTGGTCTCGCTGCGGATGGTCGCCTGGCCGCCCTCTTGAATGTCGCGATAGGTGCATTCGCCAAGAACGGCGAAACAGTCATGCGGGCGGTGCCGGGCGCGTGTGATCAGATAGGACGAGGCGGTCGAGCGAAAGCGGTTATCGGTCGTGAAGGAGACCGGGATGAAGATCTGCGATCCCTTGGCGCGAAAGCCCGGCACTTTGAACACGCGGGCGACCGATTTGACGCCCTCTTCAAGATCGGCCCCGGGCGGTAAGCTCAACACCACATCCCCGCTATAGCGGTAGCGTCTGGGACCAAGTCGGCGGGCGCGCAAAACCATGGTCATGGGCTGCGTCACGCCCTGCAACTCGGTGGCGAATTGATAGGTGACGCCGGAGGGTGGTCTGAGCCGGTCTAGATCCACATCCGAGCCGATCCCCGGCCGGATAGAGGCAATGTTGGATTGATCGGCGCAGGCCGCCAGCAGGACCGCCGCCATGAGCCCGAGATATCTGATGATGCGTAAAATGGCCGTCTCCTTGTTGCGCCTGTCCTTATTGCGCGTGGGCTTGTTCCACGTCGTCGGGGATTACCCCACAATCTGCGCCGTTTCTACCACGGCATGAAACAGAACATTCGCGCCGGCAGCAGCCCATTCGGGCGAGATCTCCTCGGCTTCATTGTGGCTCAGCCCGTCCACGCAAGGGCACATCACCATAGCCGTGGGCGCGACCCTGTTGATCCAGCACGCATCATGCCCCGCGCCGGAGATCAGGTCCATATGGCTCAGGCCCAGACGCTCGGCCGCAGAGCGCACGGCGCCGACGCAGGTCTCGTCAAAGGCCACGGGATCAAAGCCGCCGACCTTCTCCAACTCAAGACCCAGCCCCATATCATCGCAGATCTGTTTCGCCCCTGCCGCAAGACGCGCCTCCATGTCTTCGATAACGCTCAGATCGGGCGACCGGAAATCGACCGTGAACACGGCCTTGCCGGGGATCACATTGCGCGAATTGGGGTGAATGTCGATGTGACCGGCGGCGCCCACGGCATGGGGCGCATGGCTCAGCGCGATCTCATCGACCAGCTCCAATATCCGCGCCATGCCCAACCCGGCGTTTTTTCGCATCGGCATGGGTGTGGAGCCTGTGTGGCTGTCCTTGCCCGTCACGGTCAGCTGCGTCCAGCTGAGCCCCTGCCCATGGGTGACGACGCCGATATCGCGGCCCTCGGCCTCCAGGATCGGGCCCTGTTCGATGTGAAGCTCGAAAAACGCATGCATCTTGCGCGCGCCGACCTCTTCTTCGCCGCGCCAGCCAATGCGCTTGAGCTCATCACCAAAGGCCTTGCCCTCCGCATCAACGCGCCCGTAGGCCCAGTCCTGCGTATGAATGCCCGCAAACACACCGGAGGAGAGCATGGCAGGCGCGTAGCGTGTCCCCTCCTCATTGGTAAAATTCGTCACGACAATCGGGTGTCTTGTCTCGATCCCCAGATCATTGAGCGAGCGGATGATCTCCAGCCCGCCCAGCACGCCCAGCACGCCGTCATATTTCCCGCCCGTGGGTTGCGTATCAAGATGGCTGCCCACATAGACCGGCAGCGCGTCAGGCTCGGTGCCTTCGCGGCGGGCAAACATATTGCCCATCTGATCCAGCCCCATTTCGCAGCCTGCATCCTCGCACCATTTCTGAAACAGGGCGCGGCCTTCGGCATCCTCATCTGTCAGGGTCTGGCGGTTATTGCCGCCTGCAATGCCGGGGCCTATCTTGGCCATCTCCATCAGACTGTCCCACAGCCGCGCGCCGTCGATTTTCAGGTTCTCGCCGGGTGCCCCTGCGGATGTCGAACCGTTTTGTGCCATGCCCTGCCCCCTCAATTTTGACCGGCTGGTCAAAGCTACGCTAACAGAGCAATATGGCAGGTCAAGGCGTATGGTGCCTGCGCGACAACTGGGGTCACAGATGAACAAAAACGCAGAGAAACCCCGCACACGTATTCAGCAAAAGAACCGCGATCTGATCCTGAGCGCCGGGCTTGAGGTGTTTTCAAGCTATGGGTTTCGCGGCTCGACCCTTGATCAGATCGCCGAGGCTGCGGGCCTGTCCAAGCCCAACCTGCTCTATTATTTCGCCTCCAAGGAAGCGATCCATGCCGAGCTTCTGAACGGTCTGATGGATAGCTGGCTGGACCCGATGCGCGCGATTGACCCGCAGGGCGATCCGACCGAAGAGATTCTGGCCTATATGCATCGCAAGCTGGAGCTGAGCCGCGATTTCCCGCGTGAAAGCCGGCTGTTTGCCAATGAGATCCTGCAAGGCGCGCCGCGTATCCGCCACGCACTTTGCGGCGAATTGAAGGAGCTTGTGGACCAGACCGCAGGGATCATTGACAGCTGGGCCGCGCGCGGCGCGATTGCTCCGCTGGATGCGCATCATCTGATCTTCTCGATCTGGTCGCTCACCCAGCATTACGCTGATTTCGACGTGCAGGTGCAGGCTGTGCTGGGCCGTGAGGTGCCGTATAAAGAGGCCGGCGCATTTCTGGAGACGCTCTACCGCAAGACATTATCAATCTAGTGTCATCAATCTGGCGTCACGCCGCGTCGCGCGGCACCAGAAGCTCGGTCAGGCTGTCAAGCAGTTGGCTTTCGGTAAAGGGCTTTCCGATCACCGGCCCGGGCGGCGCACCGGCCACGCCCGCGCTGCCATAGCCTGTCGCAAAAACAAACGGGATGGAGCGCTTGTCAAGCGCCCGCGCCACCGGGAAGCTGGGTACGCCATCCAGATCAATGTCCAACAGCGCGCCGTCGAGCTCCTCGTCCTTCTCGATGAAGCTCAGCGCCGTCTCGACGTCGAGACAGGGCCCCATCACAAACAGACCCAGATCCTCCAGCATGTCCTGAAAGGCCATCGCAAGGATAATATCATCTTCCACCAACAATATCCGCTTGCCCGTAATCGGGGTCATTGCGATCCTCCCTTCAGGCGGTTGAGCGCGATGGTCAGCGTGCACTCAAGGCCATCGGGTTGGTAATCAAAGCGCACCAGCCCGCCAAATTCCAGCGCCACGGCCCGCTCGATCATGCGCACGCCGAAGCCTTTATTGGCAGGCTCGATCACGGCGGGGCCGTCAAGTTCGGTCCAGATCAGCCGCACAAGATCAGAGGTCGGGTTGCGCAGCCAGTTGAACGCGATCTTGCCATCCGGCACGGACAGGGCACCATATTTCAAAGAGTTGGACATCAGCTCATGGACGATCAGACCGAAAGGCACCACCTGCCGCGGCCCCAGCCGGATCGGGAAGCCCTGAACGCTGAGCCGGTCCAGCGAAATACCCGCGCTTGTCGCGATCCGGTCGAGCAGGCTGGTGATGAACACGCCCGAGAATTTCTCCTCGATCAGCAGATCATGCGTCCGGCTGAGCGCTTTGAGCCGACCCTGAAAATTGACGTAAAGCGAGGATGCATAGGGATCGAGCCGGAAACTTTGATAGGCAAGGCTCTGGACCACCGACAGCATGTTCTTGCCGCGGTGATTGAGCTCTTCGATCATGTCCGATTGCCGGTCGCGCAATTCGCGGTCGGCCGTGATATCGCGCAGCACGGAGACAAGCCTGCGCGCGACATTCACCCCATTCTCCTGCTCAAAGACCGAATGGCATTTCAGCAAAAGCCAGCGAACCTGATCATCGGGATCCACAACGCGGTATTCGATCTCCACGGTGCCTGGCCCATCAGGTTCCATCACCGCATCGACCGTCGCCAGAAGATTGGTCCGATCCGCCGGATGCACCGTCCCGCAGACCGCACGGTCAAAGTTGAACGGCTGGGACGGATCGAGCCCCAGAAGGCTGTAGGTGTGGGTGTTGCACAAAATCGCACCGGTCGCGACATCAAGACTCCACACACCGACACCGGCAAGATTGAGCGCGTTCTGAATAGTGGCATCAGAGAAGGATATACCGGCCGCGGGCGGCGGATCCTTCGAGTCCAGCATGAGCTTGTTCATCCCGAAACGCGCCCTCCCATCAGAGCAGGTTGAAAGTGATTAAGGCCAAACAACACCTTTCTGGCTAACAAATCCTTAACGCAAGAATTGCTAGCGCAAGGATCGGGTCTGGTCAATCACGTCCGGTCACGGAAACCAGTTTTTTTCCAATAAAATTATACATTTAGCTGAGCTTCTTCTCGACAAGCCCAGCTTATATTCATTCCGCAGCCGTGGCGGCAGGATTGTTGGGATGGGTCGTCCAATTGGCGTAATGCGGCTCTACCGTTTTGCCGGTCCTTGGATCGATCGTTCCCGGCGCCATCTGCTCCATGGTGATGCAATTCTCCACCGGGCAGACATCGACGCACAGATTGCACGCGACGCATTCAGCATCAATCACCTCAAACATGCGATCAGGCGACATGGAAATCGCCTGATGCGAGGTGTCTTCGCAGGCCGCGTAGCACCGCCCGCATTTGATGCAATCCTCTTGGTTGATCCGTGCCTTGGCGACATAGTTGAGGTTGAGATATTGCCAGTCTGTCACGTTCGGAACCGCGCGTCCGACCACCTCATGGACGCTGCTGTAGCCCTTCTCATCCATCCAGTCCGACAGGCCGGAGACCAGCTCGGAGACGATCTTGAACCCGTAGGTCATCACCGCCGTGCAGACCTGCACATTGCCACACCCCAAAGAGATGAACTCCGCCGCATCGCGCCAGGTCGTCACCCCGCCAATACCCGAGATCGGCAGACCATGCGTCGCCTCCGCCCGCGCGATTTCCGAGACCATGCTCAGCGCAATCGGCTTGACCGCAGGCCCGCAATAGCCGCCATGGCTGCCTTTCCCGTCGATTGAGGGCTCGGGCGACATCGTGTCGAGATTGACGGACGTAATCGAATTGATCGTGTTGATC
>CAYGUB010000236.1:0-5062 GCA_964352845.1 uncultured Rhodobacterales bacterium
CCGTGTCGCCGATGCTGCGCCAGAGGTCATCAGAGAGCCCTTCCAAGATATCGGGTTTGATGCGTGCGGGCTCTGCCATGGCGCAGTCCAGCGGATCAAAGCCAAGTTGCAGATCGTCGGCCATTGCGCGGATCAGGGAGGCGTTGGCGCCAGTTCCGTCGCCGCGTGGCAGCCGTGTCAGAGCAATTGCCAGGTCGCGTTCCTGCTCCCCCCGGGGCGAGCGGCCAAAGATATGTAATCCGTCGCGGATCTGGGATTCCTTGAGATCGCACAGATAGGTATCGAGTTTCGACAGGTCAGCCTCGTTGTCAGTGCCCGACATCCCAACATCCTCGGCAAGTCCGGTCGTCTGGCTCAGGCTCAGAATTTCTTCGCGTAAATGTTTGACGCGGCGGGGATCGACGCCGACGGCCTCGTAATATTCATCGACCAGCGCTTCGAGATCGCGCAGAGGCCCGTAGGTTTCGGCGCGGGTCAGTGGAGGGGTCAGGTGGTCGATGATCACCGCTTGCGCGCGGCGTTTGGCTTGCGTGCCTTCGCCGGGATCGTTGACAATAAATGGATAGATATGGGGCATTGGTCCCAGCACCGCCTCGGGCGCGCAGGCCTGCGATAGGGCTGTGGCCTTGCCGGGGAGCCATTCGAGGTTGCCGTGTTTTCCCATATGGATGATCGCATGGGCCTGCCAATCCTGCCGTAGCCAGAAATAGAAGGCGAGGTAGTTATGCGGCGGGGCGAGGTCAGGGGCGTGGTAGGTCTCGGTCGGGTCAATATTGTAGCCGCGCGCGGGTTGCAGGCCGACAATTGCGTTGCCGAAGCGGTGGATGGACAGTTTGAAGCCAGCGACAGTTGATCCGTCGGATTTCCGTATTTTGGGACCAAAGAAGGGATCGGATTGCGGTGGTCCCCAACGGGCTTCGATTTGCTGGCGGAGGGTATAGGGCAGCGCTGCGTAGGCGTTGAGGTAGTTTTCGAGCGGCAGCGTCTCGCCGCCTTCTGTTTTGGCGCGGTCGGTCAGCCAGTTTGTCGGGCCGGAGATGAGTTGGTCCATGAGCGCTTTGGAAGAGGCCGGTGTGTCGACCTTGTAGCCAGCGTTCTGAAGCAGTTGCAGGGTTTCGACTGTCGCCTCGGGCGTGTCGAGCCCGACCCCGTTGGCCAGCCGGCCATCCTTGTTGGGGTAGTTGGCCAGTATGAGCGCAATGCGGCGTTGCTCAGGCTTCGCGCGGCGCAAACGGGTCCAGTTGGCGGCGAGCTCGGCCACGAAATCGATCCGGTCGCCATGCGCGCGGTAGGTGGCGATGGGGCACTCGGTCGCCTCGTCGAAATAGGCTTCTCCCTTGAAGCTGATGGCGCGGGTCAGGATGCGGCCATCGACCTCGGGCAGGGCGACATTCATCGCGATATCGCGAGCGGATAGTCCGCCGGCGCTGTCTTCCCAGGCGTCCTGCGACGAGGCGGAGAGCACGACCTGAAACACCGGCGCCTTGTTGGCTGTGGGTGCGGCGAGCGGGTTGTCGGAGGGGCCATCCTCTGCCTGGGCGGATCCCACGGCGAAGGAGGTGCAGTTCAGGATCACTTCTGGGGGGCATTGAGCAAAAAGGTGTTCGAGCGTGGCACGGCTGGTGGGGTCTTTGAGCGAGGCCACGAAGATCGGCAGCGGGTTGAGCCCTTTGCGCAGCAGGGCTTTGGTCATGCGGTTGATCGGGCTTAGCCCTGCGCCCTGCACCAAGGCGCGGTAGAAGATCAGCGGGATCACCGGGGCGTCTGCAGTCCAGTTGTCGCGGGCCGCGTCCAGCCCGGTGGGGCCTGCGCCGGGCCAGTAGATGCCTGCGCGCAGCAAGGGGCTGGCGGCAGGCGGCTTCTCGGAGCCGTCCAGCATCGCTTTCGCGTAGCTCAGAAAATGTGTGGCATTGGCCGGGCCGCCTTCGACCAGATAGGACCACAGCGCGTTGTAATCCGCGTCCGTCACAGTAGACAGGCTGCGCAGTTCGCCATCGGGTTTGTCATCGCCGGGCAGGGCCGCAAAGGGCACACCGGCCTCGTGCAGATGGGCTGCATATTGCTCGAGCCCGTATTTCCAGTAGCCCGCCCCGCCAAGGCAACGCGCGATCACGAGGCGGGATTTCGTGGCGCAGGCCTCAATGTGCAGATCGACCGACATAGGGTGCTGAAGATGGGTCAGATTAGCAAGCCGCAGCGTCGGTGCTACGTCCATTTCTGCGCGTGCGAGGCTGAGGCTGGCAAGTTCCGTATCGGCCGCCGAGATCACCACGATATCTGCGGGGCTCTGGCCCAGATCCACCGGTTCGGTTCCGTCGTCAATGCTTCCGGGCGTGGCGGCGAGCAGATGCATTAAAGGGGCTTTGCCATGAACAGGCTCGACGGGCTCTCGCCATAATCGCCGAACGGGCCACAGGGCGTGAAGCCGTGGCGCGCATAGAGCCTGTGGGCCGCGTGCAGCGTGTTGCCGGTCTCCAGCTTCAACGATGAGAGCTTCTGGCTGCGCGCTTCCTCTTCGATGCGGGTCAGGATGGCGCTGGCGACGCCCTTGCCGCGGCCGCGCTCTGCGGTGAACATGGATTTGACTTCGCCGTAATCGGCAATCCTTTTCAGCGCGCCGCAGCCGATTGTGCCCGTCTCATCGCTGGCAATGAAAAACCGGATATCGGGCGCGCAGAGATCGTCGATGGACAGGTAGTGATTATCCTCTGCTGGAAAGAGGCTTTGCATCAATGCGTGGCTTGCCTGCAGCAGCGCTGTCGCCTCCCGCGCGCGCGGATCTCCCGGTGTGACCCTCATGCGCCGAGCGCGGCTGCAATCGCCGCTTGGTCAAGCCCGTGCATGCCGATCACCACCAGCCGCGTCTCACGCGGCTCAGAAGCTGTAAAGGGCCGATCGAAATAGGTATCGACGCGCGGGCCGACGGCCTGAAGCGTCAGGCGCAGGGGTTTGCCTGTGACGGCGGCAAAGCCCTTGAGCCGCAGAATATCATGGGCCCGGATCACCTCTGCCACTTGTTCAGCGAAGGCTTCGGGGTCGGCGATCTCGGGGCGGGTGACGATGAAGCTTTCAAACGAGTCATGGCCGTGCTCATGCGCGTGGTCGTGATGGTCATCGTCATCATGGTGGTGATGATGGTGGATTTCGTGCCGTGCGCCGAGATCGGTCTCGGCACTGACGCCCTGGCCCAGAAGAACATCGACGGGCAGCGCGCCCATGGAGGTCTTGATCACCCGCACCCCGTCGCGACTGTCTGATTTCAGCTGTGTGACCAGCGCGCTTGCATCGCTATCATCCAGAAGATCGGATTTGTTCACCACGATCATATCGGCACAGGCGAGCTGATCCTCGAAAAGCTCGGATAGCGGTGTTTCGTGGTCGAGATTGTCATCAAGCTTGCGTTGCGCATCGACCGCAGCCACATCATGGGCAAAGCGGCCCTCGCGCACGGCTTTGCCATCGACCACGGTGACCACGCCATCGACCGTGACCTGCGTCGAGATTTCAGGCCAGTTGAAGGCGCGGATCAGTGGTTGCGGCAGGGCCAGCCCGGAGGTCTCGATCACAATGTGATCGGGCCTGTCAGTGCGCGCGAGCAGCTTTTCCATCGTGGGGACGAAATCATCGGCCACGGTGCAGCAGATACAGCCGTTTGACAGCTCCATGATATCATCTTCCGTGCAGGTCTCGTCGCCGCAGCCCTTGAGGATATCGCCATCAACCCCGAGATCGCCGAATTCGTTGATGATCAGGGCGATGCGCTTGCCATTGGCATGTTGCAACATGTGGCGGATCAGGGTGGTCTTGCCGGCGCCCAGAAAGCCTGTGACGACGGTGGCGGGTATCTTTGCTTGCATGTCAGGCCTCTTGTGACTGGGTCCAGATGCTTGCCGCGATCAGGCCCAGACAGGCCCAGGCGATGGCAGAGACACCCAGGGATGCGGTGGCGAAATGCGCGGCCAGTTCGGGGGCGGCCACGCCGAAATAAGTATCGAGATGGGGCGCGCCCCAGATATGAGGTGCGGCGATCAGACCCGCACCCGCAAGCCCTGCAATCAGCGGCCCGAAAGCGATCAGGCCCAGCCCACACAGCGTCGCGATCACCGTCAAAAGCCACCAGAGCTGGCGCTGCTCGACCTCTGCGGCGACCGTGCCGGGCAATTCTGGTGGCAGACCCATGGCGGGGGCCAGCTGGATCGCAAGAAACGCCGCAAGCCCCCAGATCAGCCCTTTGCGCGCGCTCAATACATGCCCGGCACGTTCGGACAGGGCAAAACCTGCCACCATGAACAGGCCGAATGCGGTGAAGGTGACCATATTGAAGCCGAGGCTCATCAGATGCCGGGCAGGCTCTTGCCAGATCGTGGGCGCGTCGCCCGCCGCGCTTTGGGTCGAGCCATCGGTTGCAAAATGGATCCGCGCGCCGGATTCGTACAGCTCACCCTCCAGCAGAAGAGGCGTGACCAGCCACAGCTGCAAAAGTGCCGCGATCAGTCCCGCCGCGGCTCCAGCGAACACCGCGCTGGTCAGCATTGTTTTGAACATGAGGCTTTCGCCGTGCTCAGTGGCAGGGAAAGGCCATCGCATGACGCTGGTCATGCGCTGTGTCATGCATGACCGTCGCCTGTGCGAAGCCCGCGGCAAACAAAAGCGCCATGCCAAGGGCAACAGCGCCAAGGATATGTGCCAGGCCCATATCGGCGGTTTGCGTCTGCTCCAGCACTCTGACTTGTGGCTCGTTCTGCATCTCATATCTCCTTATCCCGTCACACCCGACGAGAGGGGGGTTTCATCGCGCAGGGCTGGTCTCCTGGCTTGCGGATCAGACATCGCCTGTCACCTTCCCGAGTCTCCTCAGTGGTCCATTGACAGGCCACTCTCCGCATACAGTCGCGGGGGCGGCTGTGGCTGTGAGCCCCTGCTTGGGTCACCCATTCCACATTCCCAATTCATCCCAACGGCGCTTTGCACCGCGCGGGAACCTTGCAGGGCTCACCTTGCGCGCGCGGCAGGGCCCGGTCAAGGCCGATTGCGACATGGCTGGGGCTTTCGACGGCCTTTC
>CAYGUB010000237.1:0-5044 GCA_964352845.1 uncultured Rhodobacterales bacterium
TGCTGCGCGGCATCGACCGTGAAGGGGTGGAGCGTGGGCAGGTTCTGTGCAAGCCGGGTTCGGTCAAGCCGCACACCAAGTTCGAGGCCGAGGCCTATATCCTGACCAAGGATGAGGGTGGCCGTCACACGCCCTTCTTCGCCAATTACCGCCCTCAGTTCTACTTCCGCACGACGGATGTGACGGGCACGGTCGAGCTGCCATCTGGCACGGAAATGGTGATGCCGGGCGACAACCTGAAGTTCAACGTCGAACTGATCGCGCCGATCGCGATGGAACAGGGCCTCCGCTTCGCGATCCGCGAAGGCGGCCGGACCGTTGGCGCAGGTGTTGTTTCCAAGATCACAGAGTGATCTGAAACAACACCAGTGTGCGGCAGGTGACTTTCACAGAAAGTCACCGAGAGCAGCACCCGGTAGAAGCTAAAGAGAGGCCGCTCCCGAAAGGGGCGGCCTTGTTCTTTCGAGCGTCAGGCGAAAAAGCCTCAATTACGTAAAACTGCCTGAAATCAAAGATTTTGGGTGCCTTACATGATATTTCAGGTACTGCGTCAGAGGCTATTGGAACACCAAACCTATAGCGTCTGACGAAATACCTGAAACATCACACATCACATAACGCGTTGAAATCTCTGATTTCAGGCAGCGTTATGTGATTCAGGTTTTTCGCATGACGCTTTAGCTCTGCTTTGCCTTGCGCCGCATCAGGCCACCGGCTGCAAGGGCTGCAAACAACATCAACCCGCTTGCAGGCAGTGGCACGGGGCTTACCGGCACGTCGATCACAGTCCCCGGCAGGTCATTGTTCACGCCATCGGTCACGCCGTCAAAGTTATAGGTCAGGGCGCTGACACCCACCTCTCCGCCGGTTCCGGTAAACAGGATGTAGGAAATGATGCCGCCATCCAGCGTGGTCTCACCGACGGAGGTTCCCGGACCGGTTGAAAAGCTGTCCAGAAGCATCCCATCAGCGTCATAAGCTTCGTAGGTGCCGCCAGAGAAGATCGCCGCATAGGAGAGATCCACGAAATCGGTGGTATCGAGGAAATCGATGCGCCCGGCTTCATCGGGGGAGTTGTTTTCCTCAAGAAATCCGTTGGCAATGCCGATCCCGTCAAACGTGTCTCGTGGATCCACATAAAGATAGGCGTTGGACACGGTGATGCCAAAATTCTCGCTGTAGAACTCGTTATAGCTTGGGTCCGGCTCCACGTTGAATTGCGTTCCAACAAAACCTGGCGTGTCGAATGTCGGGCTAAAGGTGGCCGAGACTGCGGGCATCGCCAATCCCAGGCCGGTCACGATGGTACTTAAAACTTGTAACTTCACGTTGGCTTCCTTTGTGCTGCATGGTTAACACTAGGAATTTTTACCGAGCGCGCGCGGCAAGGCAAGCTTTCGAGGCAATTTTCTTCAATTGCCAAAGGTCACGACAGGTTACTCACAGACATATGCCCCAATTATGGGCAACCAATGTGAGCCAGGTGCGCCATCGCCCTGGAACACGGCCGCCAAACCGCCGAAGGCGCGCTCAGCGGTGAAACATCAGCCGAAGTGATTTGCGGTCCTTGTAGACGGTCGTGGTCTCGGCTGCGGCTTGCAGGTCCGCGATGCCGCCCGTGGTTTCTGCCAGATAGGATTTCCGCAGATCGACACAGACCGCGCCGCCCGTCTCCAAAGTGTCGAGAAACAGCCCCATATATTCGTCGACCGGGTAGTGAAAACCGCAGGAATAGAAGCTGGTGACGAGATCAAAGCCGTGCCCTTTCTGCGGCCAATCGGTTTTGCGCGGGTTTATGGTGCGAAGCCGCTCGGGCGCCACCCCGTTTTCGAGCAGCAGGCCCTCGGCCGCCGCGAGGCTGGCATAACCGCTGCCTGTGTCGCTCCAGAAATGATATTGCGCGTCGGTCTGTTCTATATCGACAAGCGTGAAGGCCGGTTGGAAGTCACGGTGCAGGAAGACGTCATTGATCCCTTGCCCGCATCCGATATCGCAGACCGTCTCGATCTTGCGCGATTTCAACACATCCCGCAGCGGCAGATATTCCTGATAGATCTCCAGCATCGCGCCCCTGATGATCTCATTCTTGCGGGCTTTGACCTCCCGCAGAATCGGTCGTTTGTCACCCTGTTCCCAAGCCGTCTGAGCGCTGGTGCTGATCTGCTTGGTTCGCTGGTAGCTCAGAAGCGCTGCGGCGGCGTCGCTGACGGAGCCATAGGCCAGATCGAGTTGGTCCAGATCGGACATGGTTGCGATCTGATCAATATCGGGTCGCTTCAGAGGCATTGAGATCTCCGTCTATGAGGGTTGGGCACTGGCGGGAATTCAATAGCTGCTCCAGATTACCGGGACATGACCAATTTGCAAATTGCATGGCCAGGCAGGGCAGGGACAATCGTCCGCAGGGCGCCATACCGGTTAAGTTTGCTGAGGCAGAGGCTTTATGGGTTGAAAGCACCAGAGCCGCCATCGTTTCTGCAATTATTCACAGAAGCTGTGCGGGAGATGCAGGGGCATCCGATGGTGGGCGGTTTTCACAGAAGATATATTAGAAACAGCGCGTTACGGCCTGTCATTGGGTCTTTTCAGCGCGCCCACAAATTCGCGTGAGTGGCTGTGAGCCATATGTGTCTGGAAAACTGTGTGATCAGGGCTCATCTGTTGCTTGCGCCGCCTGAGCGGTGACCGCCTTGCCGGATGCAAGAGAACCACTAGGAGACATAGAGATGAAATCATTCGTCATGGTTGCAGCAATTATGTCTGCTCTTTCCGCCGCCCCGGTCGTTGCACAAAATAGCAGCGACGAGACCACGCAAAGTTTGCAGACGCTTACAGATGCCCAGCGGGCCGCGCTGGCCTCGGTCCTATCGGGTCTGCCCCGCCAGTAACCCAACGCCAACCACAGCATATGCGGCCCGCGTAGAAATGCGCGGGCCGCTTGGCGTTTGCGGAGCATCTGTGGCGGAACTTGCGCTTGCAAAGGGCAGGCGGCTTTCGTAAGCAGAACTCTCAAGTGCAGGGGCTTAGCTCAGTTGGTAGAGCATCGGTCTCCAAAACCGAGGGTCGTGGGTTCGAGTCCCTCAGCCCCTGCCAGAGTCTTAACGTCTTGCTCGGCAGAAGGGGATATCGTGGCGTCATGAAATTGGTTCCCGATATCACCTATGACCACACGATTGGACTGTCTTTTGATCTGTATCTTCCGCAGGATTTGCGGGCCAAGGCGTCTATCGTCTATGCCCATGGCGGTGGTGCGGAGGGGCGGCGCGGTGTGGAAGTCGGGCATTTCGCGCAGCGGCTTACGGATGCGGGTTTCGCACTGATCGCGCCGAGCTACCGGCTCAACGTTGATCTGGAGGAGTTTCCGGAATCGGAAGCGGAGATTATCGAGACATTCCAGCAGCGCAGCCGCAAGGTTGGATTGAAGCTGCCCGGTTCCATGATCGGGGCGCAGTTCGTGGCGACGATGGAGGATCTCTCCAGGCTTATCGAACATCTCTGGGTGGAAGGTGGCGCGCTTGGGCTAACCTCACGCAAGGTTGGCGTGCTGGGCGTCTCGGGGGGTGGTGTGGCCGCGCTGGGGCTGGCTTACCCGCCGCTGCAATGGGCCAACAGGCTGTCGCGCCCCGATGCGGTGGTGGCCCTGTCCAGCGCCGTGGCGCAACCCTGGCGGCTGGAGGAAACCGGCCCGCCCTGCCTGTTGCTCAATGGCGAGAACGATCCGGTGATTGATTTGCGCAATGTAGAATTGGCGGCCGCCCGGGCCGAGCAAGTCGGCGCACCGCTTTATCTGGTCAAGACGGGTACAAGCGGGAACACAAGCCAGGTTGATGCGGCACTGGATGGCAGCGACAGCAAGGGGCGGTCTTATATGGATATGCTGATCGGGCAGTTTGAAATCCTTCTGCCCGAAAAGGTCTATCTTCGCGAGGAAGCGTGAGCGGTCAGATCTCCTGACCCTTTTCGAGCAGATTGTCGATCAGCTGGCGCTGCAGCGGCACGCTGTCACCGCCGCCAAATGACATTGCCCCACCGGTATAGAGCGAGCCATAGGTCTTGGCGAGGTTCACGGCCTGTCCGATCCCGGAGATGAACTGGTCTTTCTCCAGGGGCGACAGCGGGTGGATGAAGGTTGCCCAAAGTTGCTCTTTGGCAATCGCGTAGCGCGCATCAAGGGCGGTGTCGAAATTGGCCTGCATCACGCGGCGCATCTCCTCGACCGTCATCTCAGCGGCGTTGCGGATCGGGATGATCGCGCGCATGCGATCGGCAACCGGGTCCGTGATGATCAGGATCGGGACGTCTTCGATGGTCAGATGAAACTGCCGCCCATTCGTTTTGGTCTCGGCATCGAGCAGAAGAAGGATTTCGTTCATCCGCTCCAGCGTCATGGGCGGCTCGGAGGGTGTATCCTGCGCGATGGCGGCACAGGTGAAAAACAGCGCGGTCGCGGCGAGAGGTAGCGGGCGGATCATCTTGAAGGTCTCCTCAGTCAGCCCGGGAAAATGCGCAGGCCGGATTTACGATCTTTCCAGCCTAACAAAACTCTGATGCAATGCCATGCACGGTTCAGTGAAGATTTGTTGCAGGGATTTGTTGCGGGCTGCATCTTGCAAACCGGGCCTGTGCGCCGTATCTGGCAGAACACGCGTATCAGGGAGCCCGATATGGCACGAACCAATCCAGTCGAATTCATCCAGCAGGTCCGTGCTGAGGTTGCCAAGATCGTCTGGCCGACCCGCCGGGAGGTGTTGTTGACGACGGTTATGGTCTTCATCATGGCAACCCTGACGGCGATCTTTTTTTCGCTGGTCGATTTGACGATCCGCACCGGATTGAACGGGGTGTTTGGTCTCTTTTAGGATCGCGACCCTAAGCCCTTGAACTTGGTTTGAGGGAAAGTTAAAGCATCGCTGGAGAGAAATGGCTGGCGCGTATCGATTCGAGATGCGCGCTGTTTTCGTTTCTGAGAGCCTCGCGCAGGGCGCTCGAATATTTGGAAATCCGGCTTGGCCGGGCAAGGTGAAGGGCACAGACAGTATGGCAA
>CAYGUB010000238.1:0-5030 GCA_964352845.1 uncultured Rhodobacterales bacterium
TGATGAACAGGATCGAAACGAGGTAGAAGCGCACGTCGAATTTCATCCGCGCATCATCAAAGGCGTTGAACCCGCATTCATAGGCCGAGACCTTTTCAGGGTCCGGGTTGCGCACGGCGAGAACCACCGCAGCAAGGATCAAAACCAGCCCGAGAGCGAGTGCAAGCCCCAGAAAAACAAGGATTGGCAGGTATTCGCGTAGAAGCTCGTCCACGTCTGTCTCCCTTCATCGTGCCGCCATGCGTTCGCGCGGCACCAAATCGCAGGTGATCTTTACGCCCGCGTCAGGGCCGGGTCAACAGATGCCATGGGCTTGGGCCCGCATAGATTGACGCATGACACCCCGACGGGCGGTCATGCCGCATTTGCCAGCATTGTCGCGGCGCGAAAACTGGCTGCGGAAACTATTCCTTCACCTATTGCGCCCCAAATTCAGCGCAGCCACGCACGCGCATCCCGGGCCGCTGGCGATCCGGTCACGCACTTGCTCTTTCGCCCGCAACATGCCCGCAGGCGGCCCCAGTTTCGCCGCCTTTGCCCCTCACCATGACGGGGCTCAGGTCTTTGAAAGGTTCACTATGTCGCTTTCACGCTCGATCCGCTCCACCAAACTTGCCAATGGCGTCACGGTCGTGACCGATCATGCCCCCCATTTCCGCAGTGTGGCGATTGCGCTGGCGGTCAATGTGGGCTCTGTCCATGAGACAGAAGCGCAGGCCGGCATCGCCCATACGCTGGAACATCTGGTTTTTCGCGGCTCTGCGGGGCGCAGCGGAGAAGATATGCAGAAATCCTTCGCGCTTTCGGGCGGCTATCTCAATGCCCAGACAGATGAGGACAGCACGATCTATCAGGGCATCACGCTGGCTGCCGATCTTGATCACGCTGTCACGCTGATGGCTGAGATGATCCGCGAGCCGCGGCTGGATGCCGGTGATCTGGAACTGGAAAAACAGATCATCCAGCAAGAAGCCTGTCGCGGCTGTTTCCATTGCTCCATGCGCGATACGATGTTTGATCAGGCCTTTCCCGACCAGCCCCTGCGCCATCCGGTGATAGGATATGAAGACACAGTGGACGGGCTGTCGCGCGATGATCTTTTGGCCTTCCACCACCAGACCTATGTGGGCGCGAATATCACACTGGCAGTCAGCGGGGATGTGGATCACGACCGGCTTGTCAGCCTGGCGGAGCGTTGTCTGGGCACGATCCGGGCGGGCACGCCGATCACCACGCCCAAGCTCAGCTATACGCCCGGCGAGATGCATCTGGGCAATTCAAGCGAGCAAGGGGCGATCCGCCTCGTCTTTCCGCTGACAGGCTTTGACATCCAGACCCGCCGCGCGGCCACCTTGTTCTACGATATCCTCGGCGGACACGGCCATTCACGCCTGATGGGCGCGCTGCGCGAGAGGCGCGGGCTGGTCTATAATGTCTGGGCCGATAGCTGCCGCGTCGCGGGCGAGGAAATGATGATGCTGGAGGCCATAGGCGCCGCCCGCAACATGCCGCAGATTGCCCGGGTGATGATCGAGACGATCCGCGATCTGGCCCATGCCCCCACCGCAGAGGAATTCGAGCTTGCCAAGCGGCGCATGCATGCGGGCTTTCACATGAACCTTGATCAGCTGACGGGGCGCGTCAGCGACATGGTCGAGGATATCCACCAGCTTGGCGCGATATCGGATTACGCGGCCCGCTATGAGGGTTACAAGGCGGTCAGTCTCGATGACATGCGCGCCACGGGCGCGCGGCTGCTGACGCTGGCGCCCACGATCATCTCATCCGGGCCCGCCCGGGGCAAACCGAAATTCAGCGATCTGCGCGAGGCGCTCAGCGGATTGAAAAGTTTCGATCGCATTGATGAGCCGAAGCAGTTCCGCCTGGTCTCCTGACGCGTATACGCACCAGCGGGCGGGCGCGGCTGCGAAAGCCCTTTGACCAAACTCCCGCCTGTGGCTAACACTTCCCGTCAGGGCCTTACATTCGGGCCGGTAGCCTTGGAAGATTTATGGCCCTCGCCCCGCTGACGCCGGTCACGCCCCAGCCCATCCGCCGTTCCGACAGTCTGCGCGGCATCGCCCTGATGGGCGCGGGGCTGTTTTTGTTTGCCGCTGTGGACGCGATGGGCAAATTCCTTACCGGCTCGCTGCATCCCATCCAGATCGTCTGGTCGCGGCAATTGGGTCTGGTTCTGGGCGTTCTGGTGCTGCTGGCGATCCGGGGGCGGAAATTGCTCCGTTCGGCCAATCCGAAGATACAGATCGCGCGCGGGGTCGTGGCGGCCTGCTCGGCCACGCTGTTTGTGGCAGCCGTGGCTTACGTGCCACTGGCCGATGCGGTCGCGGTCAGCTTCGTCGCCCCCTTCATTGTCACGCTTCTGGGCGCGGTGATCCTGCGCGAGCCTGTAGGTATCCGTCGCTGGTCGGCCGTGATCATAGGTTTTCTGGCAACGCTGATCGTCATTCGCCCCGGCATGGGTGTGATCCACCCGGCCATGGGTCTGGTCCTGCTAGCCGCAGCCTTCTTTGCCGTCCGTCAGGTCATCTCGCGCGTCATGAGCGGCTCGGACGCGACATCAACGACCGTGGCCTATACTGCGCTGGTCAGCGGCTTTCTTCTCAGCCTGCCCCTGCCCTTTGTCTGGAAAACGCCCGTCTGGGGCTGGGAGGTCACGATCCTGATCACCATGGCCTGCACTGCTGCATTCGCCGAGATCCTTGTGATCAAAGCGCTGGAGGCAGCCCAGGCCGTGGTCGTGGCCCCGGTGCAATATTCCATGCTGATCTGGGGGACGTTTTACGGCTGGCTGGTCTTCGGTCAATTGCCCGATCTGTGGACCTGGACCGGCGCGCTTATCATCGTGGCCACGGGGCTCTATACGCTTAACCGCGAACGGATCGCGGCGGCGACCGGCTAGGCCAGGCTACGCTGGGCTAGCCCTGCGCTGCTTCTCGCACTCGTGCGGCGGCTTTGCCCGGACCCACCTCGCGCACCATCATGAATGAGCCATGCACCCATGGCTCGGAGGGAAAATGCCATTTCCCGTCCATCCGGGTCAGCGCGGCATTCAGCTGGCCTGTATAGAGCAGGCTGGGCTGTTCGAGATCGCTGTAGCTTTTGGTGAATTCCACCTCCCGCGCTGCCCGCGCGCCGATCATTGCGGCGATCAGCTCGTCAGGGCCGCCTGCGGTGATCGTGTTGGGCTCGATGATCTCGCCCGTCAGCGTGCCGTCATTCTCCTGCAGATAGGCCGCAAAGCTGTTGGGGCGTATGGCGGCGGCATAGCTGTATTTGCCCTGCCATGCGCCGGTGAGATCGCGGAACTCAGCCATCTGCCCAGCCCGGCTTGCGTTTGTCGAAAAACGCAGCGATCCCTTCTGCGGCCTCCGGGCTTTCCCAGCGGGCCACCAGTGCCTCGATCGAGGCCTCGAGCGCGGCCTCCGAGGGGGCCTGCCCCAAGCGCAAGGCCAGCGCCTTGGCCTGCGCCACGGCGCCGGGCGCGCAGGCCAGATAGCTGTCAACCTCGCGGGCTATGGCCGCATCCAGATCATCGGGCGCGTCTGCGATGACACCCAGCCGTGCGGCCTCGGCCGCGCTGAAGAGCCGCGAGGACATGAAAACCGACCGCGCCCGCCCCTCGCCCAGCCGGGCAATGACATAGGGCCCGATCGTGGCCGGGATCAGTCCCAGCCGGGTCTCCGTCAGGCCGAATTTCGTCTCCGCGCTGGCGAACGCCACGTCGCAAATACAGGCCAGCCCCACGCCGCCGCCAAAGGCCGCGCCCTCGATCCGGCCGATCAGCGGCTTGGGCATCCGGTTGAGCGCGCCCAGCATCGCGGCGAGCTTGCCTGCCTCACGCGCGCGCGCGGTGCCATCGGCCTCTATCTGGGCGCGCATCCAGCCCAGATCGCCGCCTGCGCAAAACTGCCCGCCTGCCCCGCTGAGCACCACCACCCGCACCCCGTCATCGCCCCCAAGCTGCGCTGCGGCCTGTGTCAGCTCTGCGATCATCTCGCCCGACATCGCGTTGCGTTTTTCGGGGCGGTTCAGCCTGAGCGATGCCACGCCGCGCCCGTCCCGCTGCACCTCAATCGTCTCAAACATTGCGCATCTCCCGTGCCATCTGTGCGGCCTCGGCCAGAACGCGGGTGTCAAGCCCGGTCTCATAGCCTGCTGCCCCGACATAGGCGCAAACCGCCTCGCTGGCCACATTACCGGCAGCGCCGGGCGCATAGGGGCAGCCGCCCAGCCCCCCGACAGAGGCATCAAACACCCGCAAACCCCGCGCCAGCGCTGCGTCGATATTGTCGAGCGCCCGGCCGCTCGTGTCGTGGAAATGCCCGGCAAGACGCGTGGCGGGCACGACCTGCAGCACGGCGTCAAGCATCGCATCAATGGCCTCCGGGCTGGCGCGGCCCAGCGTATCGCCCAGCGAGATTTCGGCGCATCCCATCGTGTCGAGCGCGTATGCGACCTGCGCCACGGCCTGCGGGGTGACCTGGCCGTCAAAGGGGCAATCGACCACGCAAGAGACATAGCCCCGCACCGGGATATCGTCTTGCCGCGCCTGTTCCAGCACCGGCGCAAAACGCTCAAGACTTTCCGAGATCGAGGCGTTGAGATTGGCGCGCGAGAACCCTTCGGAGGCCGAGGCAAAGACCGCCACCGCATCGCAGCGCGCCGCTATCGCCGCGCGGTAGCCCTGCAGATTGGGGGTCAGCGCCATGTAGCTGACGCCCGGCTTTCGGGTGATGCCCGCCATGACATGCGCGCTATCGGCCATTTGCGGCACCCATTTGGCGGAGACAAAGCTGGCCGCCTCGATCCGGCGGAACCCTGCGCGCGACAGGCAGTCGATCAGCGCGATCTTCTGTTCGGTCGGGATCAGCCTGATCTCGTTTTGCAGCCCGTCGCGCGGGCCCATTTCGCAAATCTCGACCCGCTCGGTCATGGCGCGTCCCCGTCCTCCAGCGGCTCAAGGCGCAAAAGCACAGCACCACACGCGCCCTGCGCGCGAGGCTCTCCCC
>CAYGUB010000239.1:0-5020 GCA_964352845.1 uncultured Rhodobacterales bacterium
GAATCACGTAACACTGCCTGAAATCAGAGATTTTTGGGCGCGTTATGTGATGCGTGATGCCTCAGGTATTTCGTCAGACGCTATAGGGCCGGGGGGTCAATCTATCTCGATCACCATGCCGTCAAAAGCGGGCGTGACATGTTCGGGCGTCTCTGCCTCCAGCGCTGCATAGTCGAGGTCGATATGCATATTGGTGATCACGGCCCGTTTGGGCGCCAGAGTTTCGATCCAAACCAGCGTGTTGTCGAGATGAGAATGGCTGGGATGCGGGGTGCGGCGCAGCGCGTCTATGATCAGCCAGTCGAGCCCGCGCAGCGCCTCCCATGTCTCGGGGTAGAAATCGGAGACATCGGGCAGATAGGCCAGATCGCCGATGCGAAACCCCAGCGCATCAATGCTGCCGTGATTGGCCTTGAACGGGATCAGCTCTATCACCCCGCCGGGGCCTGAGATCTCCAGCGGACCGTCCAGCGTGTTGAGCGTCAGAATAGGCGGGTAGGGGGAGCCTTCGGGCTGCACGAACACATAGCCAAAGCGCGACAGCAACGCGTCCTGTGTGGGGCCATCGGCCCAGATATTGAGCTTGTCGCGCATGTTGAAGACGATCATGCGCAGATCATCAATCCCGTGGACATGATCGGCATGGGCATGGGTATAGACCACGCCATCCAGCCTGCCGGTGCCCGTGTCCAGAAGCTGCGCGCGCAGATCGGGCGATGTGTCAATCAGCACGGAGGTCGTGCCCTGCGGCCCGTCCTGTTCCACCAGGACCGAGCAGCGCCGGCGTCTGTTTTTGGGGTTCTCGGGGTCGCAATCGCCCCAATGCCCGCCAAGTCGCGGAACGCCACCTGAAGAGCCACAGCCCAGTATGGTGACGCGCCGTCTCATGGGCGCGCTACGGCTTTGGCAAAGAGCCGGTTGAAATTGGCCTGTGTCGCCCCGGCAAATTCCGTATAGTCCAGCCCAAAGATCTCGGCGCCTTTGCGCGCTGTATGGGCCGTATAGGCAGGCTCATTGCGTTTGCCGCGATGGGGGGGCGGGGCAAGATAGGGGGTGTCTGTCTCAACGAGGATCCGGTCAAGCGGTGCGGCTACAAAGATCTCGCGCAGCTCTTGGCTTTTGGGGAAGGCCGCGATGCCCGACATCGACAGATAGAAGCCCAGATCGAGCGCTGCGCGGGCCAGGCCCGGGCCGGAGGAAAAGCAGTGCATCACGCAGCTATAGGCCCCATTGGCGTGTTCTTCGCTCAGGATGCGCGCCATATCCTCATCGGCGGCGCGCGAATGGATGATCAGCGGCAAGCCGGTCTCGCGCGCGGCTTCGATATGGATGCGCAGGGAGCGTTGCTGGATTTCCTTGCTGTCGGAGGTGTAGTGATAATCGAGCCCGGTCTCGCCGATGCCCACCATCTTCGGATGAGAGGTCAGCGCGATCAGCTCTTCCGCGCTAGCCAAAGGTTCCGCTGCGGCGCTCATCGGATGGGTGCCCGCTGCAAAGAAGACCGGCGCATGCGCCTCGGCTATTTCGCGCACCTGGGGCAGTTCGCGCAGTTTTGTACAAATTGTCACCATCCGGGTCACGCCAGCCGCTTGCGCGCGCGCGATCACGTCAGCCAGATCGCCCTCGAAATCCTTGAAATCGAGATGGCAGTGGCTGTCGGTAATCTCAGGTGGATTTTCGTCTGCGTTCATCAGGCCTCAGGCGGCGGTTTTGGCCGCCATGCTGTTTAACTCATGCACCATATCAAGGACCAGCAGCGCAGGGTCAAGGTTCACAGCGCGCCCGTGGCGCAATCGCCCGGTGATCCGGGGGGCCGCATCGGCCCAGCGACGCGCTGCTGGCGGGTCGGGGCAAAGCCGTGTGAGGACCTCAGCCTCGCTTGGCGCGGCGTCGGCGCCGTGCAAGCCCAGACCTGCGCGCGACAGGCGCGCGAGAAACACATCGCTTAGCCGGATGAACAGATCAAGCCGCTCCTGCGCATCCCGGCCGGCGAGGCTGGCTGCAAACCTATTGGCGCGCGGCCGGTCGAGCCGGGGGAAACTGGCGGCAATGGCGAGCAGTTCGGCATATAGCTCCACCCCGTCAAGATTGAGAAGCGCCAGCGCCTCCCCCGCAGATCCGCCTGCCAGTTCGGCCAGTGCGGTAGCGTCCTTGCCTGTCTCGGCGCCGCTTTGGGCAAGAATACGTGCAATGTCGTTGGCCTCCAGTGTCTCGCAGCGCAGCTCGCGACAGCGCGACCGGATCGTGGGCAAAAGACGGCTGGGCTGGTGCGAGACAAGCAAAAGCACCGTGTCTCTCGGCGGCTCTTCCAGCAGCTTGAGCAGCGCATTGGCGGCGTTGACATTCATATCATCGGCGGCATCCACGATAACTACCCGGCGCGCGCCGTCCGTGCTTGACATGGCGAAGAAATGTTTCATCGCGCGCACATCATCGACACCGATCTGGGCCTTGAAGGCCTTCTTCTCGGCATCGTAGGAGCGCCGCAGCAGATAGAGATTTGGGTCCGACAAAGCCGCGACGCGGATCGCAACAGGATGGTCCGCTGCGATATCGAGTGTCTTGATTTCAGCTTCCGGGCCGGGGGGCGGCCCAAACATATCCCGCACCCCGGCAGGCGGTGTGGCGATCAGAAACCGCGCCAGCCGCCAGGCAAGCGTCGCCTTGCCCACACCGCGCGGGCCGGTAATCAGCCAGCCGTGATGCAACCGCTCGGAGGTGAAGGCCTCCAGAAATGCAGCCTCCGCCCGGCTCTGGCCGATCAGCAGCGGCGTCTCGCGCGGATGCGGAGCGCCTTCGGTCTGATCGGATTGCGGCAGCGGATCACTCATGGCAGGCGGTCATCCACCAGCGTCGCGACTTCGCGGGCCACATCGGCCTCGGGACGGTTGCCATCAATAACCCGGACGCGGCCCGGGGCATCCTTGGCCAGTTGCAGAAACCCGTCGCGCAGCCGGCGCTGAAACGCCAGCCCGAAATCCTCAAACCGGTCCTCGCCAGAGCGGCGGGCAAGGCCGCGTTGGAGGGCTTTTTCAGGCTCCATATCAATGACCAGCGTCAGGTCGGGCTCCCGCGCGATCATCATTTCGTGCAGCCGGTCAACCACCGCGCGCAGATCCCCGCGCGTGACGCCCTGATAGACCCGTGTGCTATCGGCGAAACGGTCGCTGATCACCACGGCACCTGCGGCCAAAGCGGGTTCGATCAGCGTCTCAAAGTGGTCCCGGCGCGCGGCGGTAAAGAGCAGGATCTCGGTCTCCGCCGACCAGCGATCCGGGTCGCCCTCGACCAGCAGCTTGCGGATATCCTCCGCACCCGGCGAGCCGCCGGGCTCGCGCGTCAGGCGCACATCGCGACCCATATCGCGCAGATGATCTGCCAGCCTGCGCGCCTGCGTCGACTTGCCCGATCCGTCAATGCCTTCAAATGTCAGGAAAAAGCCGCTCAAAAATATGCCGCCGCCTGTCCCGTCAACTGGCGCAGTAGTGACAGGGCAGAGGTGCGCACCCGGACCATGAAGCCGCCACCGGGCACGGTCTCTGTGGCCACCAGCGGATAGGTGCGATCCCCCAGGCCGGGGATGCTGACGATCAGCTCGGCAATCTGATCGCCCGCATTGACCGGCGCCTCCAGCGGGCCTTGATAGGTGATCTTGGCAGTCACGTTGTTTTTCTCCAGCACAGGGACCAGAATGTTGACATCCTCCACCGTGGCCATGCCGACCATATTGGTCTGGCCCATCCAGACCTCGGCCTTTTTGAGGATCACGCCTTCCTCGGTCAGCTGCCTTTGCGTGAATTGGCGAAAGGCCCAGTTGGTGATGCGCTCGGATTCGTCGGTGCGCGATTGCTCGGTCTCGATCCCCGACATGACGAACACGATCCGGCGTCCTCCTTGCTGGGCCGATCCGACAAGCCCGTAGCCTGCCTCGATCGTGTGGCCGGTCTTGAGCCCATCGGCCCCGATATTCATCTTCAGCAGCGGGTTGCGGTTGTTGCGATTGCTGGGCACGCGACCGTCAAAGTCAAAGGCAGTCTCGGCGAAATAGCCGTAATATTGAGGAAAATCCACGACAAGGCGCTTTGCCAGAAGGGCAAGATCGCGCATCGACATGCGGTGCCCGGGCTCGGGCCAGCCATTGGAATTGGTGAAGGTGGAATTGGTCAGGCCCAGCTGCACGGCGCGCTCGGTCATCATTGTAGCAAAGCCGCGTTCTGTCCCATCGGGCGAGACGGCTTCGGCGAGAACCGCACTTGCATCATTGCCCGACAGCACCACGACGCCGCGAATGAGATCTTCGATCCGCACACGATCCTGGGTTGTCAAAAACATGGATGAGCCGCCATAGCTGGCCGCATGGGCGGATACAGGGACAACCTGATCAAGGCTCAGCCGCCCGTCTTCCAACGCCTCAAACACCATGTTCAGCGTCATCAGCTTCGACATGGAGGCAGGTGGCAGCGCCATATCGGCGTTCTTTTCCATCAGCGTCTGGCCGGTGCCGACATCAAGCACGATTGCAGATTTCGCCGATGTGTCAAAAGAATGCGCAGGCAGTGCCGCAACCGCCAGCAAGGTGGCCGCGATAAGGGTGCGTTTGAGCGAATAAATCACGGGGTAAAATCCTTTCATTATCTTGGGCGGCGCTCCCGGTTGGGTTGGCAAGGCTCAATTCGTCACGGCATAGGCATCTTTGAAGCCAAGATCGCGGATCGCACGCAGCTCGGCCGTGCGGTCCGCGCGGGTCTGGGCAGGGCCGACAAGGACGCGCCAAATGGTCTGGCCGCGGTTGTCTTGCTCACGTATTTCGGCGCTCAGACCCGCTGACGCAAGCCGGGTGGCGGTTGCGTCGGCATTCACCTGCTTGCTGAAGATCCCGACCTGCAAGAAGGGCTTGGCCAGATCCGAGACCGGTGCTGCCTGCGGGCGCTGTGCGGGCAAGGGGCGCGCAATCGCCTCGCCCGATACTATGGCGTCCGATTTCGCCAAAGCCGCCTCAGCCGCTGCGACCGTGTCGAGT
>CAYGUB010000240.1:0-4997 GCA_964352845.1 uncultured Rhodobacterales bacterium
TCCGGCGGCCAGCTACGGGGTTGTTTCAAACAACTACGTGCGCAATGGCGGTGACGGGTTTGACATGTTCAAGGATGCGGCGAAAGCCTATGATTTTGGCCCTGATCTGGCAGATGTCGTGGCGGAGTATCTGGCGCAGAGCGGGTCTTACAAGCCTTATACCGACGGCCGCATCGCCGCAAACTGATCTCATTGTCACGCCTTACGGCGTGGCGAGATGTCCCTCGCCGCCCCCATCCGGGTGCGGCGAGGTGTTGGCGCTTGTTTACAGGCCCTTGGCGCGGTAGCTGCCAGCGATCCGCTGGATTGAGACGAGGTAGCCGGCCATTCTGAGGTCATCGATGCCGTCATGGCCGTGCCAGACCTCGCGCATCGCCTGATAGGCCGTGCGCATTGTATCATCGAGGCCGGAGCGGACCAGTTCCAGCTCGCCCGCGCCGCGCAGATATTTGTTCTTGAAATCAGGTGAGAGTTCCCAGCCGAGTCCCTTGTCTGCAGAGAGCCTTTCGAGCTCGTTGACGAGTATCATGTGCTGCGCCTCTTCCTGTCGTTTCGCCATGCGCCCGAAGCGGATATGGCTGAGGTTCTTGACCCATTCGAAATAGCTGACCGTGACCCCGCCGGCATTGGCGTAGAGATCGGGGATGATAACAACGCCCTTCTTGCGCAGGATCTCATCGGCCTCGGCTGTTATTGGACCGTTTGCGGCCTCGATGATCAGTTTGGCGTTGATATTTGCGGCATTGTTGCTGTGTATGACCCCCTCGAGAGCTGCGGGAATGAGGATGTCGCATTCTTCTTCGAGCAACTTCGTGCCGTCGGGTGTAAAGCTGGCGCCGGGGAAGTCCTTCACGCCGCCTGTCGCGGTGACATGTTCGCGCAGCTCTTCGATATTGAGCCCGCCCGGGTCGCTTACCGCGCCGTCGCGTTCGATAACGGCAGTTACAATCGCACCGTCTTCTTCGCTGAGAAATTTTGCGGCGTGATAGCCGACATTTCCAAGCCCCTGAACAATAACGCGCTTTCCGTCAAGCGTACCTGCAAGGCCGGCCTGAGCGATATCGTCGGGATGACGGAAGAATTCCTGCAAGGCATATTGCACGCCGCGTCCTGTGGCCTCTACACGACCGGCAATTCCGCCTGCGTTCAGCGGCTTGCCCGTCACGCAAGCGCGCGCGTTGATGTCGGTCGTGTTCATGCGCGCGTATTGATCGGCCATCCACGCCATCTCCCGTTCTCCCGTGCCCATATCGGGCGCGGGCACGTTCTGGGAGGGGTGGATCAGGTCGCGTTTGGCCAATTCATAGGCAAAGCGGCGGGTGATCTGTTCCAGCTCATGCTCGTCCCATTCGCGCGGATCAATGCACAGCCCGCCTTTCGAGCCGCCAAACGGCGCCTCGACCAGAGCGCATTTGAACGTCATCAGCGCGGCGAGGGCTTCGACCTCATTCTGGTTGACGCTTGATGCGTATCTGATCCCGCCCTTGACCGGCTCCATATGTTCGGAATGTACGGCGCGATATCCGGTAAATGTATGAATTTGACCACGCAACCGGACACCGAAGCGCACGGTATAGGTGGCATTGCAGACGCGGATTTTCTGCTCAAGCCCGGGGGGAAGATCCATCAGACGCACGGCGCGGCTGAACATGATCTCGACGGAATCGCGGAAGGAAGGGTCGGGTGTCTGGTTCATGAGGGGGGTCCTTGAAGGAAGAGATTTATCAAACGGTTAAAGTTTGGGCAGACAGCGAAGAGCTTAGAGCGATTCCGGCCGGTTCGTAAGGAAATAAGAGAATCGCCGGCAGGGCGTCCCGCGATTGGGTCCAGTTGCGCATTGTTGGCAGCGTGGGAACAATGCGCGGGTGCCGCGGGAAATCAGTTCCGATCCTCTTGGATTGTAGATAAAATTGGCAGCTCTCTGCCCAATTCTGGCCACAGTATTCCTGTTAGTTAATCACCGGAAATCAGCCATCGAACTGAACACGCACGTGCTGGTGCGGGAAGGTCATTATGAGTAAAGAGAACAAGCGTGGGTCGAGAATTTCGATCAGGCAACGCCTAATGGGCCGGGCTTTGGCCTTCCGTTCTGATGAGAGCGGGACCATGATTATCTTTGGTTTGTTCATCTTTGTCATCATGCTTGTCGCAGGCGGCATGGCGGTTGATTTCATGCGGTTTGAACGTGAACGGGCGCGGGTGGCATATACGCTTGACCGCGCCATTCTGGCGGCGGGTGCGCTCAGCCAGCCGCTCAATCCGCAAACGGTGGTCAATGATTATTTCGCCAAAGCCGGACTGGACAATTACAAGGTCAAGACCACGCCGGGCGTCGGCGTCAATTTCAAGACCGTCCGCGCCAATGCGGAAACGGAGATGAACACGTTCTTCATCAACCTGCTTGGGACGCCCAAGATGAAGGCCTCGGCCCGCGGTGCATCGGAAGAACGTCGGCGCAAGATCGAAATCAGCCTTGTGCTTGATGTATCGGGCTCCATGGGTAACCCGAGTTCGTCAGGCGGCACCAAACTGGCTGAGCTCAAGACGGCCGCGAAAGAATTTATCGACACGATCCTCAATGAGGAGTCGAAGGACAAGGTTTCCGTCAGCATTATACCTTACAACATGCAGGTCAATGTGGGTGAGGAGGTGCTGAGCCGTCTCAACGTCACGAACGAGCATAACTATTCCCATTGCGTTGATTTTGCGCAGGACGCTTATGGTTCTGTGACGCTGGGCTCTGATCAGTTGCAGCGGACCGGACATTTCGACCCGTTCTGGCATAAGATCGACCACCCGGATTACTCCGGTGACGATAATGATCCGCGTCTGTTCATGTGCCCGACTTCAGAGGCATCAGAGGTCATGCTGTTTTCGCAGGACAAGACCAAGCTGAAGGCCAAGATCGATGATCTTGTCGATAGCGGAAACACGTCGATTGATATCGGGATGAAATGGGGTGCCTATTTCCTTGATAACTCTTCCAATAGCGTGGTCAGTTCTCTGCCAGCCTCCACGGGTGTCGATGATGTGTTTGACAACCGTCCGGCCCCCTATAGCGACACGGATACGCTCAAGATCCTCGTGGTCATGACCGACGGTATCAACACGAAACAGTATGAGCTTGATGAAAATTACGCCTCCGGCAACTCACCCGTCTACCTGCACTCCACCGGCAGCGACAACGACTGGATTACGATGCGCAATGAACTGGGATCCGGCAGTGAGGCCTGGTTCATAACCCGCGCCTATAACCGTGATGCAAATGGCAACGGCTACTATGACAGGTATTTCAGCGACCAGCGTCGCGCAGGGCACAACAAGCGTCTGACCTGGCCGGAAGTGTGGGATATGATGGGGGTCAAGTACTACGCCTATTACCAGCTCTACCGTCAGAAATTCAACGGCGACCGCTACTACGATCTGATCAGTGACGCTTTGAATGAGGTGAATGGTTGGGAGAAGGATGCCCGGCTGCTCAATATCTGCTCGGCTGCGCGGTCCAAGGAAATGGTCATCTACACCATTGGCTTTGAGGTCACGAACCACTCGGCCGGCATCATGAACAAATGCGCGGGCGGCACGGATGCGGAGCAATCCGCCAATTTCTTCCGGGTCTCCGGCACACAGATTGCCAACGCTTTCAATTCGATTGCGAAAACCATTCAGCAGCTCAAGCTGACGCATTGATCGGGGGAGATGACGATGGGTTTTGTTCAAAAACTACGCAGCGCCTTCCTGCGGGAGGATGGGACATCGACGGTCGAATTCGTCATCGTCGTCCCGACCTTCCTTCTGATCTTCGTTTCGATCTTTGAGCTGGGCATGGCTATGACACGTCTGACAATGCTGGAGCACTCTCTTGATGTTACAATGCGCGAAATCCGCATCGGCACCAATCAGACCTTTACGCATGACGCAATCCGCGATGAGATCTGCAAAAATGCCGGATATCTGCGCGATTGCCAAACGGGGCTCCAGGTCGAGATGATCAAGATCGACCGCGAGGACTGGATCATGCCGTCGCGCGAGGCGACCTGTATCGATCAGTCGCCCGGCGCAGCCCGCCCGGTGATACGTCTTGATAACGGGGCGCCCAGCGATGTGATGTTTATCCGGGCTTGTTTCGTGGTCGAGCCGCTCTTCCCCACCTTTGGCCTCGGCGCCATTGTCGAGACGGATGCGGCGGGGAACATGCATCTGGTGGCCAACTCAGCATTTGCCCAGGAGCCTTGATATGAGATCGCGCAAGCCCCACACCCGTCACCACCGCATGCCGATCCTGCGCCGATTGCGCGACGAAACGGGATCAGCGGCAATTGAGGCTGTCATCATCATCCCCGCGCTCGCCGCGCTGTATTGCGCATGTTTCGTGTGGTTTGACTCTTTCCGGCACAACACGCTGTCGATGAAGGCCACCTATACCGTAAGCGATATCCTGTCGCGCCAGCAGAAGGTCAATGACGCGTTTCTGGGCCAGATGAACGAATTGGTCGATTTCCTGGTGCCAAGTTATGCGAAACGCAAATTGCGCGTCAGCCTTGTCTATTTTGACGATGATATTGATGATGGGAACAAATATCAGCTGCAATGGTCTTATGCCGATAACGGAATGCGGGAACTGACGCAGGCCGATCTCGATAAAGACACCGGCTGGATCCCGGTCATGAGCGATGATGACACAGTCGTCGTGACCGAGACGCGGATCCTCTATCAGCCGCTATTCGATATCGGTTGGAGCGACCCGACCGTCTGGCACAATATCATGGTCACCCGGCCGCGCTTTTATCCGACGCTGGTCAATACTGACCGTCCGTCGCCAGCCTTTGAGATTAACGACATCGACAGTGAGGGCGATGGAGTGGGCACGGGGCTCTAGCCTCAGGGACTGTATCGCAGGTGAGCATTCATAGCGTCTGACGAAATGCCTGACACAGCACGCATCACGTAACGCGCCCAAAATCTTTGATTTCAGGCAGTGTTGCGTGATTGAGGCT
>CAYGUB010000241.1:0-4994 GCA_964352845.1 uncultured Rhodobacterales bacterium
CGTTCCGCGCGTGCGCGCTCTAGGGTGTGAGAGGTCGTTGCGCAAGCCCGGAGCGCTCCAACCTGCGCCAGTCGAACCGCGCGCCGGGATCAATCTTGCGCCCCGGCGCGCAGTCGGAATGGCCAATCACACCCGATGACGGGATATTCCAGCGCGCCCGGATCTCTGCCAGCAACCCCTCCAAGGCATCCATCAGTGGCGCTGCAAACGGTGAGCACCCGTCATTGCAAAGCTCAATGCCGATGGAATGCGAGTTCACATCCGTAATCCCGTCCCACGCGCCTGCGCCCGCATGCCAGGCCCGCTGCGCCTCATCCACCAGCTGGAAAACGCGACCCTGCCGGTCGATCAGGTAATGCGCCGAGACTTCCGTATCCGGATTGCTCAGAATTCGCAGTGCATCGGATGTCTGCTGCATGGCCGTGTAATGCAGCACGATCAGTTTTGGCACGCCGCCATCCTTACGCTCTCCGAAATTCGGAGAGGGGTGCCAGATAGGCTCGATCAGTTGCGCACCAAATTGCGGTAAGGCGTCGGAGACCAGCCGCAGGCATAGCCGTCACCATCGGGGTCCAGCCGCAGCCGGTCGCGCTCAGGGCCCCCGGCCTGCAAAAACGCATCCTGCGCCAATTCGTTGGAGCTGTATCTCGCGCAATTCGCTTCCAGATTGCGGCTGCCGCCCGTACGCCGGTACATTTTCTGACCCACCGGATGGCTGGTCTGCACCGCAAACTCGATCGGTGTCGGGGCCACGCCGCTTGGACGGGACGGCAATTCCTCGGGCGCGATCACCTGATATTGCGCCGATTGCTGAGCGCGCCGTTGCGCGTCGGATTGAATGGATTGCCGGTTCGACACCGCATCGAAATCCTGCTCGTCGGACAAAGCCGCGTTCTCCGAGGCGGCCCTGTTATCCGCCGAGGCCGCCGTCCCGGCGGTCGGGCTGATCAAAACGGCACTCGCATCGGGCACAGGCCTGCGCCCGATTGCCTCCAGCGCCGCATCCGCGGTCTGCTGAGCCTCTGTCTGTTGCGGCTGTGTCTGCTGAGCCCCGGCTTGCTGGGCCCCGGTCTGCGGCGCGGCGGCTGGCGGTTGGACCGCAGGTGGCACGCGCCCCTGCGCCAGAGCCTCATCGCGCGCGCGCTTCTCGGCCAGATATTGGTTGTAATCCTTGAAACCCACGCCCTCGGCACCACTGTCGGGGATACCGGGCGCACATGCGGCCAGCGCGAGTGCTGCAGCGAAACTCAGATAAATACGCATCTTTTCAGCTTCTTTCTTATACCGACGGCTTCCCCGGAACGCTTTCTACCACCATTTCGACGGCTTGGCTACAAAACCGGCCGCCTGTTCCAGCACATAGGCGTGGTTCAGCAAATCACCCTCTTCCCAGGGCCTGCCGATCAGCTGCAATCCCAAAGGCAACCCCGCGCGATCAAGCCCCGCAGGCACCGCAATGCCCGGCAGCCCTGCGAGGTTGACGGTCACGGTGAACACATCGTTGAGATACATCTGTACCGGATCGGCATCGGCCATCTCTCCAAGCCCAAAGGCGGCCGAGGGCGTGGCAGGTGTCAAGATCGCATCAATGCCTTGCGCGAAGACATCCTCGAAATCCTTCTTGATCAGTGTGCGAACCTTGCGGGCGCGGTTATAATACGCATCATAGAACCCCGCCGAGAGCACATATGTCCCGATCATCACCCGGCGCTGCACCTCCGCACCGAAGCCTTCCGCACGGGTCTTCTCATACATCTGGGTGATCCCGTCGCCCTGCGCCAGCGCGGCCCGGTGGCCAAACCGCACCCCGTCATAGCGCGCCAGATTTGACGAGGCCTCGGCAGGTGCCACGACATAATAGGCAGGCAGCGCATATTTCGTATGCGGCAAGCTGATATCGACGATCTGCGCCCCCGCATCAAGCATCATTTGCCGCCCCTCGGCCCATAACGTCTCGATCTCCTCGGGCATGCCGTCCATGCGGTATTCCCTGGGAATACCGATTTTCTTGCCCCGGATATCGCCGCTCAAGGCCGCCTCGAAATCCGGCACGGCCAGATCCGCGCTGGTGCTGTCCTTGGGGTCATGTCCCGACATTGCACCCAGCATGATCGCCGCATCGCGCACCGATTTGGTCATAGGCCCCGCCTGATCGAGGCTAGAAGCAAAAGCCACCACACCCCAGCGCGAACAGCGCCCATAGGTCGGCTTGAGCCCCGTAATCCCCACAAAAGCCGCAGGCTGGCGGATCGAGCCGCCCGTATCCGTGCCTGTCGCAGCCAGACACAGATCGGCCGCAACAGCGCTCGCAGACCCGCCGGAAGAGCCGCCGGGCGTCAGCTTGCGTTCGTCAACCTTCCAGGGATTGACCACATCGCCATAGACCGAGGTCTCGTTGCTTGAGCCCATCGCGAACTCATCCATGTTCAGCTTGCCCAACATCACAGCGCCCGCAGTCCAAAGCTGGCTGGTAATGGTGCTTTCATATTCAGGCCGAAACCCTTCGAGAATGCGCGAACCAGCCTGAGAGGCCACGCCCTTTGTACAAAACAGATCCTTGATCCCCAGAGGTATGCCGCACATCGCCGGCGCATCATCGCCCATCCGCGCGTCGGCCGCGCGCGCCTGCTCCAGTGCAATCTCCGGCGTGTGATGGACAAACGCATTCAACACGCCCGCGCCTTCGATCTCGGCCAGACAGTCCTGCGTGATCTCCACCGCCGAGAACCTGCCCGCGCGCATCCCGTCCCGCGCCTCCGAGATAGTCAGTTTTGACAGCTCACCCATTACTCAACCACCTTCGGCACAGCAAAAAATCCTTCGCGCGCATCAGGCGCATTGGCCAGAACCGCCTCCTGCTGATCGCCATCGGTCACCACATCCGCCCGCCGCTTGAGCCGTTGTGGCGTGACAGAGGTCATCGGCTCGACGCCCTCCACATCAACCTCGTTGAGCTGTTCCATGAAGCCCAGAATACCGCTCAGCTCACCCGCCAGTCGCGGCAGATCCTCCTCAGCCACCGCAATCCGGGCAAGCTTTGCCACGCGGCCGGCGGTCTTGTTGTCAATGGACATGCAGATCTCCAGTGCATCATGAATGATTGGCCTTCGTTTACCCGCGCCCGGACGCCGCTTCAAGCGGTTCGGCGATCAAATCAAGCGATGCCGCATCCGTCGCACAAAGCGGCGAATGTCATCCCGCGCAAGGCTCTCAGTCCTCGAGCGCCACACTGGGTTTCTTTGGTCCCCAAATACGGAAATAGCGGGCCATAAACCAGGTCTTGGCCGCTCTCATGATGCAAGGCACAGGCAAGCCGCGCCATGGCAAAGGGATCCCGGCACTGTGACCATCAATGCCGGGCCCCCAGATCCGGACGCCCGGCGTGATGCAGGCAAGCACTAATTTAGAAGATGCTGTGCCGGTTCATCGCCATCAGATCAATCCGCAGGTTCGGCTGCTGGTTGGGCGGCAGCCCGAGATCTGCGCGGATGTGGTCATCCATCACGCCGAGCTGCCGGGGATCGGGCCTGCGCGCCCTGTCAGGCGGCCGGCTGCGTTTGAGAACCCGGGTGAGAACCGTCAGAAAGACTTTGATGACACCGTAATCGGCAATAAGCTGATCAATCGCGTCCTGGGGACGGGTCTTTAATGGAAGTGCATTCATGTCAATCACATCTCCGCCGCGAGGCCTCCCCGCATACGGCTCCAGTCGGTTAAAAATGACCAAAAGCGCAAGTGTCAGGCGTTGCTGCGCGCGCTCAGGTTGTCTGTTGGTTTGAGAGTTGGAAGTCAGGCAGCCCGATCAGGCTGCGGGGCGATCAGCAGGGTTTGCGCGAAAATGGCGGGAAACCTGCATAGACCGCAGATACACCGAGGCTACGGGCGTGCTGAAACATGGTCATCATGGCGCGTCTCCTCTGTCATTGGTGTATATCTGCGCCGCTCATACACGGCAGGGCGATTCACTCAAAGCCCCTTCCCTCGCGTCAGCGGAGGCGTGCATATATGTTGCAAATTAGCAACATATACACAACCAATCGTATCGACAGCCAATCAAACAGGCGAGCCATCAAAAGGACCCCCTGCCCGCGCTCAACCGCGATGCTGGCGGAAGAAGTCACGCAGAAGCGCGGCACAGGCCTCCTCAGCGATACCGTCATAAATCTCGGGACGGTGATGAGCTTGCCTGTGCGAGAACACCCGCGCCCCATGCGCCACTCCGCCCGATTTCGGATCCGCCGCGCCGTAATAAAGCCGCGCAATCCGCGCAGCCGCAATCGCCCCGGCACACATCGCGCAGGGCTCCAGGGTTACATAAAGCGAACAACCCGTCAGCCTTTGGGATTGCAGCTTTGCGCAAGCCGCGCGAATGGCCACGATCTCGGCATGGGCCGACGGATCGTTAAGCTCCCGCGTGCGATTGCCCGCCTCGGCCAGCAATCTGCCATCCTCAGATACGATCACGGCACCGACCGGCACCTCTCCCCGCCCGCCCGCGGCCTGGGCCAGCTCAAGCGCCTGATTCATATGGGTTTTGAAACTCATGGCTTTTGTCTACCCTTTCCGCGACCTTGCGCAAAGGGCCCTTCCCAAGACCCGCGCAACGCGCTAGGCCCTGCGCCATGAGCACGCAGTCCCCCAGCACCCAGACCCCCAAAGGCGACCGGATCGCCAAGGTCCTCGCCCGCGCAGGCCTCGCCTCGCGGCGCGGCGCAGAAGAAATCATCGCCGCCGGGCGCGTCACAGTGAACGGGAAAACCATTACATCACCTGCGCTTAACGTCACCGAGGCCGACAAGATCACGGTGGATGGCAAACCCCTCAAAGCGGCCGAGCCGCCGCGGCTGTGGCGTTACTACAAACCCATCGGGCTCGTCACCTCCGAGCGCGACGAGAAAGGCCGCGACACGGTTTTTGCGGCCTTGCCCGAGACGCTGCCGCGCGTGCTCAGCGTGGGCCGGCTTGATATCAACTCAGAAGGCTTGCTGCTTTTG
>CAYGUB010000242.1:0-4991 GCA_964352845.1 uncultured Rhodobacterales bacterium
GATCTTCAGATGACCGCCGCCCTGAAACGCTACCAGCGCATCACAGATCTGTTTTGCCAATTCGCGGGTCGGCGCGAGGATCAGGGCGCGCACGGCCTTGGGGTCGGGCTTCTCGCCGATACTCATCAGCTTGTGGATCAACGGCAATCCGAACGCGGCGGTTTTGCCGGTGCCGGTCTGGGCCAGCCCCATCACATCGCGACCGCCAAGCACGATCGGGATCGCCTCTTGCTGGATGGGTGTGGGGGTGACGAGGCCTGTTTCAGCCAGTTTCGCGCTTATTTTCTTTGACAGGCCGAGGGCCTCAAAAGCGTTCATATTCTATCTGTCCTCTCAAAAGACATGGGGCCTGCATGAGCCCTCTGGCCCTTGCAGGTCGCGTTAATCATGGTCGCGGAAGCGCTTCTTCCGCAGAACCCGATCGCGTGGAAAAGGGGAACCTGTGCGACGCCGTGCGAGGCCCGGTCCGGGCCCACGCGGCACGTGTGTTGCGCCGTCTGCTAGGCACATGGGCCTGCACGCGTGATAAGTCAAGCATTGATTTCAGGGCTGGAGCTTCGCGCGCAGCTTTTGTAAAATTCGCCTGAACAAGGGTCGAGCCATGGCAGATAACATCATTTCCCGCAGCGTTGCCAACGGGTTACGCATGACAGATCAGCGCAGGGTGATCGCTCAGGTGATTGAAGCTGCCGATGATCACCCGGATGTTGAACAGCTGCACGCGCAAGCCAGTGCACTTGATGCGGGCATTTCGATTGCCACGGTCTACCGGACGGTCAAGCTGTTTGAGGAGGCGGGGCTGCTGGAAAAGCTCGAATTCGGGGATGGGCGCGCGCGCTATGAGGATGCGGAGCGCGACCATCATGACCATCTGATCGACATGCAGACCGGCGAGGTGATCGAATTTGTCGACCCGGAGATCGAGGCGCTTCAGGACCGGATTGCCAAGCGTCTGGGCTACCGGTTGAAAGGTCACAGGCTGGAGCTTTACGGCGTCAAGGAGTAGCCGCAGAGCCGCAATCGCCTTTAGTGTTTGGTCGTGCCCACGGCCTGCGCGATCACCATCTGCCAGCGGATATTCGAGAAACTGCTCTCCTCCTGCTTGAGGATCTGCCAGCCTGATTGCTCCAGCAAAGCAACATGGTTGTGCGAAAATGAGCTTTCATCGCCAAACGGATAGGAGCCGGGGGTCGCGGTGAAATCATGCCCCTTATCAATCGGCTCAACCAGGGCGATTGCGCAGCCTTTCAGGGAGAGGGCTGCGAGGATCGCCTCCAGCTCAGGCTGTGTGAAATATTCCAAAACGCCACCATAGACGAAATAGAGCGTGTTGCGGGCCGAACACAGCGGCGCAATCTGGGTCAGATCGCCTTGAATGAAGGACATCCTGCTCTGGTCGCGATAGGCACTTTTGTTGCGCGAGATGATCTGCCCGTTGATATCAAGGCCAATAAGGCTGGGCATTTCCGGCATCCGGCGCGCCAGCTCAGCCAGAGCCCTGCCGTCGCCGCAGCCAATTTCAATAAGCCGGTCGAAACTGTGGCTGTCAGCCAATGCGACCACATCACTGACGAACCCTGCATGCGGACCGGTGAACCATTCCTCGAACCTTTGGGCAACGCGGTCGTAATATTCGTCCGGTGCGACATTGCCCCAATATCCGGCATGGACATCGCGCAACTCATCAGGGCGGCGCGCAAATTTCAGACGCAGCTTTTGAAGCCGTTGGCGCAAGCGGGACCGCAGCGGAAGTTTTGACCATGTCTGGGAGGGCTGAAAGCTCTCTGAGCGCGGGATATTCATCGGTCTGGTTACTCCTCACCTTGTCAAAAGTCGCACAAAATAAAAATCTGGCCACGCGGCTAATACCCCCTTGGCCCGGGGCAACACGGCGCGGCGGGTCTTTTACGGACCCAACTCAACCGCTCAATGCCGTTCTGAGTGTTGAAAATCAGGGCCAAGTTACCGCGTTAACCGTCTGTTAACATATAGCAGATTTGCCGGGACCGTATCAACGTATTTCGGTGAAAAAACGAGGACGTGATCAACGCATATGCGGTGACACAACAATGCCGTTTCGCGGAGTTTTTTGTGGCAGTTGTCGCATCAGTGACATCGCCGGGCTCTGCGCGGCTGATGCCTTGCCACCCGCGATGACCGCTCTTATAGAGCAGCCATCCCGCAGCCAGTTTAAGGACCACTCGATGAGCACCATTATTGATATCCATGCCCGAGAAATACTCGACAGCCGTGGCAACCCGACGGTTGAGGTCGATGTCACGCTTGAGGATGGCTCCATGGGCCGCGCGGCGGTGCCTTCTGGCGCCTCGACTGGGGCCTATGAGGCGGTCGAGATGCGCGACGGAGACAAGGCGCGCTATATGGGCAAAGGGGTTCTCAATGCCGTGGCGGCCGTCAATGGTGAGCTGGCCGAGAACCTGCTGGGCGAGGATGCGACCGATCAGGTCGCCATTGACGCCATGATGTGCGAACTGGACGGCACCACAAACAAATCGCGACTTGGGGCTAATGCGATCCTGGGCGTATCCATGGCCACGGCCAAAGCTGCGGCCGAATATACCACGCAGCCGCTGTTTCGCTATGTGGGCGGCACCTCCGCGCGTGTATTGCCTGTGCCGATGATGAATATCATCAATGGCGGCGAACACGCGGATAACCCGATCGATATCCAGGAATTCATGATCATGCCGGTCGCCGCAGGCTCGATCCGAGAGGCGGTTCGCTGGGGCTCTGAGGTGTTTCATACGCTGAAAAAAGAGCTCTCCGCGGCGGGCCTGTCGACTGGTATCGGTGATGAGGGCGGCTTCGCGCCCAATCTCAGCTCCACCCGCGACGCGCTGGATTTCATCCTGAAATCCATTGAGAAGGCCGGGTTCCGGCCGGGCGAGGATATTCATCTGGCGCTCGATTGCGCGGCGACCGAGTATTTCAAGGACGGCAAGTATGTCATGGCGGGCGAAGGCAAGACGCTGAGCACGGATGAAAATGTCGCCTATCTCGAAGCGCTGGTGAAGGATTACCCGATCATCTCCATCGAAGACGGCTGCGGAGAGGATGACTGGGACGGCTGGATCGCGCTGACCAAGGCCATTGGCGACAAGGTACAACTGGTGGGCGATGATCTGTTCGTGACCAACCCGGAAAGACTGTCCGACGGGATCACGCGCAAGGCTGCGAACTCGCTTCTGGTGAAGGTCAACCAGATCGGCACCCTGTCAGAGACGCTCAGGGCCGTCGATATGGCGCATCGCGCGCAGATGAGCTGCGTGATGTCTCACCGCTCCGGCGAGACCGAGGATGCCACGATTGCGGATCTCGCGGTTGCGACCAATTGCGGACAGATCAAGACCGGCTCGCTGGCCCGGTCGGACCGGCTGGCGAAATACAATCAACTGATCCGGATTGACGAGATGCTGGGCGAGACTGCCGAATATGCCGGCGCCTCGATACTCAAGAGCTGAGGCTCTCGCGCCGGTCGGCGCATTTGACACAGTGACGGGGCGCGGTATCGCGCCTCTCAACCGGTTCGCAGGCCGGTTGTTCAGACCATAGACGTCGTTCAGGTCATAACGAAGGGGCAGCCCGGACCTTCACAGACCGATTTGTCAATCTGGATCCGGAAAGTGCCAAGTTTCGTGCGGATCACGTAGTAGCCGTTGGCATAGCTTTGCAGATGGCCAGTGACCGTCATCGTCCCGTCCAGCGTCTTCAGCTTCACATCCTTCGCGCTCACAGCGGTCGGCAAAGCGAGAACAGCAGCACAGACCAAGGCCATCGAGATTGGCTTACGCAGTACATTGATCATATATATCTCCCATCGAACACAGTCTACAAAACCGGCGATGCATTCAGGGGCATTTTCACCGGGCACACGATCGGGTTAAGTCCTGATGAGGTGCCCCCGCCTCTCTCGGTTTTAAGTCCGAACGCCTCTACTGTAGCCAGAGTTATCAATTTTAACTACTCAGCAAAAAGGAATTTCACCGTTCACAATCCCGCCACAATTCCGGACCTCCATGGGAGGCCCGGAACTGCAGTGCGGGGGGTATTGGAAACCTAATCCGGGCAAGACTAGGTTAAAAAGACGTTACCGCGTGATTCCTTAACAACGGGTTAACAAAAAATGGGACCGGACGAACTTATTGAAAAACTTCAACTATCGCCGCATCCCGAAGGTGGCTGGTATCGCCAGAGCTGGTTTGATCAAAGCGGATCTGGGAGGCCTGCAGGCACCTGCATCTATTTTTTGCTCAAACAAGGCGAACGCAGCCATTGGCACCGGGTCGATGCGGCTGAAATATGGCATTTTTATACCGGTAGCCCGATTGCCCTTTCCATTTCGGCCAAATCCGACGGCCCCGCGACCGACTATTTGCTGGGCCCCGACCTTGGCGCAGGACAATGCCCGCAGATACTGGTAGAGGCCGGTCACTGGCAAGCCGCACATGCCCCGCAGGGCTGGGCGCTGATGGGCTGCACGGTCTCGCCGGGGTTCCAGTTCGACGGGTTTGAGCTGGCGCCAGCGGGCTTCGATATTCCCCGCAATTGACGCTCAGTCTTCGGGAAACAGCAAAGAGCCGTCCCCATAGGAGAAAAAGCGGTATTGCTCGCGCGTGGCATGGGCATAGATCTCCATGATCCGCTCGCGCCCCATCAGCGCCGAGACCAGCATCATCAGGGTCGATTTGGGCAGGTGGAAATTGGTCATCAGCCCGCTGGCGATTTTGAACCGGTAGCCGGGATAGATGAAAATGTCGGTCTCGCCCGTCCAGGGCGCGATCTCGGAGCTCTCATTTGCCGCCGATTCGATCAGGCGCAACGCCGTTGTCCCGACCGCGATCACCCGCCTGCCCTCGCGCCTGGCGCGCGTCATCGCCTCGGCGGCCTGCGCATCAATCTGGCCCCATTCGGCATGCATCTTGTGGGTGGTGACATCCTCAACCTTCACCGGAAGAAACGTCCCCGCACCG
>CAYGUB010000243.1:0-4964 GCA_964352845.1 uncultured Rhodobacterales bacterium
GGGTGGTGCGATTGATCTGGAAGGGTGGCGCAAATGGGCCGCGATGGTGCTTTGCGCGATCCCGGTTCTGCTGGGCTTTGTGCTGCCGACCATATCGCTTTTTGTGATGGGGCTGGGATCACAGCAGGATTTGCTGTCGCCGCGCTATCTGGGCTTCATCCGCAATTCCGTGACGCTGGCCGGTATCGCCGCGCTGGTGACCGTCGCCGCGGCGGTGGGTCTGGGATATCTGGCCCGGCTGCAACAAGCGCCTTTGCCCAGCGTCGCCGTCAGCGCGGCGCGTCTGGGATATGCGGTTCCCGGGGGCGTGATCGCTGTGGGGTTGATGGTGCCTTTCGCGGCTTTTGACAATGCGCTGGATGCCTGGATGCGGGCGCGGTTCGATATCTCGACAGGGTTATTGTTTACAGGCTCCATCTGGTTGATGGTGATGGCCTATATGATCCGCTTTCTCGCGGCAGCGATTGGAGCATATGAAGGCGGGCAGGCCGCGATCCACGCGAATATGGATGCCGCCTCACGCGCGCTGGGGCAATCGGCCGTGGCGACGCTGCGGCGCATTCATTTCCCGATCCTGCGGCCATCGCTTCTGACAGCTTTGCTGATCGTGTTTGTCGATGTCATGAAGGAGCTGCCGGCCACGTTGATTTTGCGACCGTTTAACTATGACACTTTGGCGGTACAGGCCCATAGGCTGGCCGCCGATGAGCGGCTGGAGGGGGCCGCCGTGCCGTCGCTGGTGATTGTGGCAATCGGGCTGCTGCCGGTCATCCTGATCTGCAGGCGTGTGGGGCGGGGGTGAGACATTCGTGAGTGCGGGTGCGCCTGTGTCGCAGCATTTGCTTGCAGCGCACGGATGGAGCTACGCCCGCGCCAAGCCCGGGGTCCCCAGCGGGCAAAGACCTTCGGGCGGCTCAGACGGCTTGGGATATTTTGTGCCAAAAGAATGAATTGGGGAGCGGTATTCTGCGCGCAAGGCGCTGGACTTTACCGGGGCTGCGCATCAAGCTTGCGGGGATCAATAATTCCCGGGAGGTTTGAGATGGATTTGATACCCCAAGCAAAGGCGGTGCGCCTGAATGCGCATGCGCCCTATTCAAACTTCAAGGTGGGTTGCGCGCTGATCACGATGGAGCGCGAGGTCTTCACCGGCTGCAATGTGGAGAATGTGGCCTATCCGGAGGGCACCTGTGCCGAGGCGGGTGCGGTGGCTGCGATGGTTGCGGCCGGGCAGCGCGAGATCCGGGCGGTGACGGTGGTGGCCGATAGCGCCTTGCCCGTGCCACCTTGTGGCGGGTGCCGCCAGAAGCTGGCGGAATTTGGCGGTCCGGATGTCGAGGTTACGATGGCGACAGTGGCCGGGCTGACCGAGACGGTATTTTTGCGCGATCTGTTGCCGGGGAAGTTTGACGCATCATTCATGGGTGAGTGATGGATGCACGCGAGGTCTTGAGCAGCCTGCGCGCCGGCAGTTTGTCGGCAGAGCAGGCGCGCTGGGTCGCGTTGCATCTGGCAGGACCTGACCTGAGCGATGCGCAGGTCGGTGCCTTTGCCATGGGCGTTTGCTTCCAAAAGCTCGGTGCCGATGTGCGCATCGCCTTGACCGAGGGCATGCGCGACAGTGGCGATGTGTTGTCGTGGGATATGCCGGGACCTGTGCTCGACAAGCATTCCACGGGCGGCGTGGGTGATCCTGTCTCCTTGCTGCTGGCGCCTGCGCTGGCGTGTTGCGGGGCCTATGTGCCGATGATCTCCGGGCGAGGCCTGGGGCATACTGGTGGGACGCTGGACAAGCTGGAGGCGATCCCGGGCTATATCTGCACGATCGGGCCGGAGCGTCTGCGCCATACGGTGCGCGAACTCGGGGCTGCAATCGTGGGTGCTACGGGCCGGATCGCGCCATCGGACAAGCGGCTTTATGCGGTGCGTGATGTCACCGGCACGGTGGGAAGTCTTGATCTGATCACGGCCTCTATCCTGTCCAAGAAGCTTGCCGCCGGGCTGGAAGGGTTGGTTCTGGACGTCAAGACAGGCTCTGGCGCGTTTATGGCCGACCCTGACGAGGCGCGTGGCTTGGCCGAGGCGCTGGTCTCGGTCGCCAAAGGGGCGGGCTGCCCGTCCTCGGCACTCATCACTGATATGTCGCAACCGCTTGCCGATGCCGCCGGAAATGCGCTGGAGATCCGCGCGGTAATGGAAGCGCTGACCGGTGCGCGCCCCCAAGCCCGGCTGCAGGAGGTCACCATCGCCCTTGGGGCGGTGGCGCTCAGGCTGGGCGGGTTGGCTGGCGATGAGGCGCAGGGGCGGGCAAAGATCGGCGCTGCGCTTGAGAGTGGCGCGGCTGCGGAGAAATTTGCGCAGATGGTCGCGGCGATGGGCGGGCCTTTGGATTTTGCCGAAAGCTGGATGCGCTCCATGCCCGAGGCCACGGTACAACGCGAGGTATTGGCAGGCCGGGCCGGGGTGATTGGCGCCATTGATACGCGACGTCTGGGGGAGGCTGTCGTGGCTCTGGGCGGTGGCCGGATGCGCGAAAGCGACCGGATCGATCCTTCGGTGGGCCTGTCGGCGATTGCCGGGCTGGGCGATACGGTGGATGCCAAGACGCCTCTGGCGATGATCCATGCAAGCTCGGAACCTGCGGCGATGCGCGCCAGTCAAACCGTGCTGGAGGCTTTTCGCATCGGGGCCAGAGGGGCCGCGCCGCGCCTGATCCAGAAGGAGATCAGCTGATGGGCCGGGCTTTTCTGATCGTCATGGATTCGCTCGGGGTGGGCGGCGCGCCGGATGCAGCCGAGTTTGGCGATGAAGGGGCCAATACGCTGGGCCATATCCATGCCGAATGTCTGGCCGGTCGTGCGGATGAAAGCCGCTCCGGCCCGCTCAAGATACCCGGTCTCTGGCAGCTCGGGCTGGGGCGGAGCATTGGGCAGGCGGGCAGCTTTGAAGGGCTTTGCGGCGTGGCTACCGAGCGCTCTGCGGGCAAGGACACGCCCACGGGCCATTGGGAGCTGGCCGGCCTGCCCGTCCCCTGGGCCTGGCACTTCTTTCCCGACAAGGTGCCCTGTTTTCCCAAGCGCCTGACCGACAGGGTGGCGGAGCTGGCGGGCAGCGACACTGTGTTGGGCAATTGCCACGCATCGGGCACCGAGATTATCGCGCGGCTCGGGGCTGCGCATCTGAAGACAGGCGCGCCGATTTGCTATAGCTCCACCGACAGCGTGTTTCAGATCGCCGCCCATGAAGAGCGCTTCGGGCTGGAGCGATTGCTGGCACTGTGCGAGACGCTGGCCCCGGAGCTGCATGCCATGAAGGTCGGGCGGGTGATAGCGCGGCCCTTTACAGGCTCTGAAGGCAGTTTTGAGCGCACCACAAACAGGCGCGACTATGCTGTGGCACCCCCTGCGCCTACCTTGTGCGACTGGGTCCAGCGGGCCGGGCGGAGGGTCTATGCGGTGGGCAAGATCGGCGATATTTTCTCGATGCGCGGGATTGATGAGACCTGCAAGGGCTCGGACGCGGAACTGATGGAGCATCTGGTGGATCTGGCGGTCAAGGCGGAGGAGGGCGCGCTGGTCTTTGCAAATTTCGTTGAGTTCGACAGCCTTTACGGACATCGCCGTGATGTGGCGGGCTATGCGCGGCACCTGGAATGGTTCGATGCGCAGCTGCCGCGATTTCTGGCGCGTCTCAAGCCGGGGGATCTGGCGCTGTTCACTGCCGATCACGGCAATGATCCGACCTGGAGCGGCACGGACCACACGCGCGAGCAGGTTCCTGTGGTAGCACATGGCTATGGCGCGCGCGAGATCGGGGAGGTCGGTTTCGTGGATGTTGGTGCCTCGGTCGCGGCACATCTGGGCGTGGCCTATGAAGGCGAGGGAAAAAGCTTTCTATGAGTTTTGCATCCGTACCGAAGGTTGAATTGCATCTGCATCTCGAAGGCGCGGCACCGCCTGCCTTCATTCGCGGCCTGGCGCAGGAGAAATCGGTCAATCTGGATGGCGTGTTCAATGAGGATGGCAGCTACCGGTTTGATAATTTTACGCAGTTTCTGCGCACCTATGAAGCCGCGACCACGGTTCTGACGGGGCCCGAGGAGTTCCGGCGGTTGACCGAGGCGGTCCTGGAGCAATCCGCCGCGCAAGGGGTCATCTATACGGAGGCCTTTCTGAGCCCGAATTTCTGCGGTGGTGGCGATCTGGGCGCCTGGCGGGAATATCTGGCCGCGATGAAAGAGGCTGCGGATATGGCACAGCGCGCCAGCGGCATTGTCATGCGCGGCATCGTGACCTGCATTCGCCACAAAGGCCCGGAGGCTGCCAAACCTGACGCGCTCTGCGCGGCCGAGACGATGGGCGATTTTATCACCGGTTTCGGGATGGGCGGCGATGAGAGCGTCGGTGCGCAGGGCGATTTCGCGTATGCGTTTGATCTGGCGCGCGAAGCCGGGTTGCGGCTGACGACACATGCGGGCGAATGGGGCGGCGCGGGCTCGGTCTGGCAGGCGCTGCGCGATCTGAAGGTGGAGCGGATCGGCCACGGGGTTCAGAGCATTCAGGACCCGGCATTGGTCGATCATCTGGCCGAGCATGGCATTGTTCTGGAGATCTGCCCGGGATCGAATGTGGCACTGGGCGTGGTGCCGTCCTGGGACGCCCATCCGATAGAGGCGCTGCGCGAGAAGGGTGTGAAAGTCACGATCTCGACCGATGATCCGCCTTTTTTTCATACCAGTTTGAACGGCGAATATGATCGCCTTGCCGGGACATTCGGCTATGATGAGGCGGTGTTTCAAGATATCAACATCATGGCCGCGCAGGCTGCGTTTTGCGACCTGCAGACCCGGGCGGCGATCCTGAAAAGACTGGAGAGCAATGATGTCTGATCATCTGACTGTCGTAGATCATCCCCTCGTGCAGCATAAGCTGTCCTTGATGCGCGAGACCGGGACCTCGACTGCT
>CAYGUB010000244.1:0-4955 GCA_964352845.1 uncultured Rhodobacterales bacterium
TTCTGCACCTCTTCGCGGGTACGGTATTTCGCGGGATCGGACATGGAGTGCCCGCGATAGCGATAGGTTTTGATCTCGAGAATATAGGGGCCCTTGCCCGCCCGGCAATGTGCAACAGCTTTCTCACCGGCAGCCTTGACGGCCAGCACATCCATTCCGTCGACCTCTTCTCCCTCAATCCCATATGCCGCGCCGCGCGCAAAATAGGAGGGCGATTTGGTGGAGCGGGCGGTAGAGGTGCCCATCGCGTATTGGTTATTCTCGATCACAAAGACGACGGGCAGGTCCCAAAGCTCGGCCATGTTATAGGCCTCATAGACTTGACCCTGGTTGGCCGCGCCATCGCCGAAATAGGTAAAGGTGACGTTGTCATTGCCCTTATACTTGTCGGAGAAGGCCAGACCTGCGCCCAAAGGGACCTGCGCTGCAACAATCCCGTGGCCGCCGTAGAAATGTTTCTCTTTCGAGAACATATGCATGGAGCCGCCTTTACCGCGTGAATAGCCACCCTCGCGGCCTGTCAGTTCGGCCATCACACCTTTGGGATCCATCCCGCAGGCCAGCATGTGGCCGTGGTCGCGATAGGAGGTGATGCGCTTGTCGCCCTCTTTCGCGGCTGCCTCCAGCCCGACCACGACGGCCTCCTGACCGATATAGAGATGGCAGAATCCGCCGATCAGACCCATGCCATATAGCTGGCCGGCCTTCTCCTCGAATCTGCGGATCAGGAGCATATCCTTGTAATAACTCAGCAATTCGTCTTTCGAAACATTTGGTTTCTTTGACGTTTTCCGGGTAGCCATGTGCTGGGACCTCCGTCAGATCTGGCGATAGTTTAATATTAAACAATTTTTAGCAGAGCTTTGTTCCGAATTCACCCAAGAAAACGAACGCCGCGACGTATTGACCGATACTGGGAAACAGTTCAGCGGATCAGGATCTCATCCGCGCGCATCAGGCCCAGCACTTTGCGCGCCTGATGGTCGAGCAGGTCGAGATCCAGAAACCCATCTGACAGGCGATGCGTCTTGTTGCGCATGACATGGATCTCGGCCTGCAACCTGTCGTATTCGCGCTCAAGATCGGTGATCTCTGCATCGACCTGAACGCGTCTGAATATCCCGAAATCGCCTTGGACGGCGGCGAATGTGAAATAGGCGCCCATCGCAAAGAGCAGCGAGCAGATCAGCAGGGCCGTCAGGCCGGGTGAGTTTCGATGCTTGTCCATGGTCACGCTCAATCACGCGCCTCTGGCGGGCGCTGTTGCTGAATCATGACAGACTCACCGCGGTTTGTGAATCCCCGAAAATGGCGATCTTCGGGGATTTCCTGAGAATTTCGGCGGTTTGATCGGTGATCAGCCCCTCGTGAGCTGAGAGCTGCCGAACCTAGCCTGCGCAGGAGGCCTCATAGATGCTGTCGATTGTGGCGCTGATCGTGGCGTTGAACTCTGCATCGGTCTGATCCACCGACAGCCCTTCGGCCAGCGCGCGCGAGAAACTGGCGATGACACCCTTGTTCTGGCACAGACGCTCATTCGCCTCATCACGCGTGTAGCCGCCCGACAGCGCCACGACGCGCATCACCTTGGGATGATCGACCAGCGCCTGATAGGTGTTGGGGGTCTCGGGCAGGCTGAGTTTGAGCATGATTTCCTGACCGTCCGGCAGCCCATCGAGATGGCGCAGGATGGTCTCGCAGAGAAGTTTCTCGGCCTCCGCCTTGTCGGAGATCGTTATGTTGATCTCTGGCTCAAGGATCGGGATCAGCCCATGTGACAGGATCTGTTGGCCGATCTCGAATTGCTGGGCCACATTCGCCTCGATCCCGGCGGGGTTTGCTGCATGGATAACAGAACGCATCTTGGTGCCGAACATGCCAGCCGCGACCGCGCGTTTCAGCGTTGCGTCCAGATCGGGCATCGGCTTCATCAGCTGCGCGCCATCGGCCTCATCCATCAGGCCCTTGTCGACTTTCAGGAATGGGACGACGCCGCGCTCTTCCCACAGAAACCTGGCTGTCGGCTTGCCCGCAATGTCGCGGTCCATGGTCTGTTCAAACAGGATCGCGCCCACGACTTTCTTGCCGGAGAAGTCCGGGGCCTGCGCGATGCGTGAGCGCATGGCGTGGATCATGTCGAACATTTCGGCATCATTGCTATAGGCGGTATCCTCGACCCCATACAGACGCAGCGCTTTCGGAGTTGATCCGCCGCTTTGATCGAGAGCTGCAATAAAGCCTTTTCCGTTGCGAACTTGGCTGGTCTGATCTTGGTTTGGCATGTCACGGCACCGAAAACTGTTGAAAGGATGTTGCGCCAGTCTTTAGTCAGCCGGGCCGGTGCTTGCAACGATGGTGGCGCTAACAGCGGTAATTTCCTTTGGCGGGACCAACAGTTGCGATCAGCCCTGCCAATTGTTTCTCAACCTTGCAGCGCCGCTACGCCGGGCAATGTCTTGCCTTCCATCCATTCCAGAAAGGCCCCACCAGCGGTCGAGATATAGGTAAAATGCTCGGCCGCACCTGCGCCGTTGAGCGCTGCAACCGTGTCGCCACCGCCAGCGACCGAGATCAATGCGCCCGATTTGGTCAGATCCGCGGCAAGCAGGGCGGCGGCGTTTGTGGCCGTATCGAAGGGCTCGATCTCGAATGCACCGAGCGGGCCGTTCCAGATCAGCGTGGCGCAGCTTTTGAATACAGCGCCGAGCGCTGACACCGTCGCAGGCCCCGCATCAAGGATCATCGCATCAGCGGGACAAGCGCTGGCATCAACCGTCTCGCTTGCGGCGCCCGCTTTGAACGCGCGTGCGACGACCACATCGACAGGCAGGTGGATGGTGCAATTGATGCCGTCGGCCTTGCGCAGGATATCGCGTGCCGTGTCGGTCATGTCATGCTCGGCCAGCGATTTGCCGACATTGATGCCTTGAGCTGCGAGAAAGGTGTTGGCCATGCCGCCGCCGATCACCAGATGATCGACCTTCTCGATCAGGTTGGACAGCAAATCCAGCTTGGTCGAGACCTTGGCCCCGCCCACAACCGCCACAACAGGGCGTTTCGGCTGTCCCAGTGCCGCCTCCAGCGCCGAAAGCTCTTCGGCCATGAGACGCCCGGCGCAGGCTGGCAATTTGCGCGCAAGTGCCTCGGTCGAGCTATGGGCCCGATGCGCCGCTGAGAACGCGTCATTGACATAGATATCGCCAAGGCCAGCCAGACGGGTGGCGAAGGCGTCGTCATTCTTCTCTTCGCCGGGATTGAAGCGCAGGTTTTCCAAAAGCGCCACAGCACCCTGCGGCAGGGCAGAGACCCGCGCACCGTAATCGCTGTCGATGAAGGTGACGTCCTGGCCAAGTGCGCTCGACAGAGCCGGAACAATCCGGGCCAGCGACATATCCGGGACGACCTGCCCCTTGGGCCGACCGAAATGCGCCAGCAGGATCGGCGTACCACCCTTGGCAATCACGTCGCGAACTGTCGGCACGATCCGGTCGATCCGGGTCGTGTCGGTCACAACGCCATCCTCAAGGGGCACGTTGATATCGACACGCACCAAGACACGCTTATTGCTCAAATCCAGATCGTCGAGGGTCTTCCACGGCATGGCGCTGCTCCGATAGTGCTATCACTCGCGCGAGGTATAGTCGCAGCAGAGCCGACCGCAATCAGATTTCGCAATCAGACCTCTCAGATCAGCTTTGCCATGGCCACAGCCGTATCGGCCATACGGTTGGAGAAGCCCCACTCATTGTCGTACCAACTCAGGATCCGCACCATGCGTTTGTCGAGCACTTTGGTCTGCTCGCTGGCAAAGATCGAACTGCGCGGATCGTGGTTGAAATCCATCGACACAAGTGGCCGGTCAGAATAGCCGAGGATCCCCTTCAGCGGGCCAGAGCTGGCGGCAGCCTGCATCATCTCGTTGACCTCTTCGACGCTGGTGTCGCGTGCCGCCTCAATCGTCAGATCGACGCAGGAGACATTGGGCGTCGGCACCCGGATCGCCACACCGTCAAGTTTGCCGTCAAGCTCCGGCATCACAAGGCCCACGGCACGCGCCGCACCTGTGGAGGTTGGGATCATGCTCATCGCAGCGGCACGTGCGCGGTAGAGATCCTTGTGCATCGTATCAAGCGTCGGCTGGTCGCCGGTATAGCTGTGGATCGTCGTCATGAAGCCTTTGACGATGCCCAGCTGATCATGCAGCACCTTGGCCACGGGGGTCAGGCAGTTGGTCGTGCAGGACGCGTTGGATACGATGTGATCGTCAGAGGTCAGGCTGCCTTCGTTGACACCGTAAACAATTGTTTTGTCAGCCCCTTTCGACGGCGCGGAGACCAGCACACGCGACGAGCCGTTTTGCAGGTGGATCGCTGCTTTCTCCTTGTCGGTGAAAACGCCGGTGCATTCCATCACGATATCAACATCGGCCCAGGGCAGATCGTCGGGATTGCGCATCGCCGTGACCTTGATCGGCCCGCGGCCTGCATCAATCGTGTCTTTGCCGGTTTTCACCTCCTGCGGGAAGCGGCCATGGACAGAATCATATTGCAACAAATGCGCATTGGTCTCGACAGGGCCAAGATCGTTAATCGCGATAACTTCCAGATCGGTGCGACCTGATTCAATGATACCGCGCAAGACGTTACGGCCAATACGGCCAAAGCCGTTGATTGCTACTTTGACGGTCATGGGAGCCCCTTTTTTCTCTAGAACGCTTTGCTTTGCGCCGTTATCGCTAACAAAACGATTTTTCTCGAAAGGTCAACCGGGGCAGGGCTGCGCCGGGCTATCGCCAGAAGGCGATATATTCGATTAAATCCGCCAGTTTCCGGCCGATGAAAATGTGCAGATCCCAGCCGAAATAGAAAAGATCGGCGCAGATCACGCCGATCACCAGAATTACGAGGATAACCGCCAGTCGGTTGGTCATGCCGGGCCTTTCAGACCCGTAATGC
>CAYGUB010000245.1:0-4921 GCA_964352845.1 uncultured Rhodobacterales bacterium
AAATCTTTGATTTCAGGCAGCGTTACGTGATTCAGGTTTTTCGCATGACGCTTTAACCTCTTTGATTTCAGGCGATGTTGCGTGCTTCTGGCTTTCCGCATGACGCTTTTGGCAATGTCGGTCTCTGAAGCCAGCCGCTTTCAACCTGGGACAGACCCGGCAATCTTGGAATGGTCCCGCATTCCTACGGTCCGTACGGGTTGCAGCCTTCGGCGATAGAATGGACTGGCCAAATGAAGACGCCGCCTAGAGTTTGACGCCTTGGCGCCCGGCGAGGTCGGTGAAATATTGCCAGGCGACGCGGCCGGAGCGGCTGCCACGGGTTTGTTGCCACTCGATCGCCTCTGCCCGCAATCTGTCCGCATCCAATGAGATCCCGTGGGCTGCGCAATAGCCGGCGATCATAGCGAGATATTCATCCTGTGTGCAGGGGTGGAAGCCAAGCCAGAGCCCGAAGCGATCTGACAGCGAGACTTTCTCCTCGACCGCCTCTGACGGATTGATGGCGCTGGAGCGCTCGTTCTCGATCATGTCGCGCGGCATCAGGTGGCGGCGGTTGGAGGTCGCGTAGAGGATGACGTTATCGGGCCGTCCCTCAACGCCGCCATCAAGCACTGCCTTGAGTGATTTATAGTGCTGGTCATCGTGGCTGAAGCTCAGATCGTCGCAAAAGAGGACAAACTGTGCCTGCATCTTGCGCAGCATCTCGAGCAAGCGGCCGATGCTGGGCAGATCCTCGCGCTGGATCTCGATCAGCTTCAGATCCCGATGATCGGCCTGTAGCGCCCCGTGGATCGCCTTGACGAGCGAGGATTTTCCCATGCCGCGCGCGCCCCAGAGCAGCGCGTTGTTGGCCGGAAACCCTTTGGCGAATTGCCGGGTATTGGCCAGGAGCGCGTCGCGCGCGCGCTCAATGCCGATGAGCAGGTCCAGATCCACGCGATTGACAGTTGCCACGGGGCTCAGCCTGTCAGGATCAGTGTGCCAGACAAAGGCGGAGGCCTTGGCGATCCGAGGCGGGGGCGGCGGCGGTGGAGAGAGGCGTTCGAGCGCCGCTGCGATCCGCTCCAAAGGCTCGGACGGCGCGCGCGTCAAGGGCGGCGTTCCTCTAGCTCTGCCTCGTCATCCTCGGCATCATAGAAACCGTCTTCGCGCAGTTGGGCTTCGCGTTCCTTCTCCACCCGGGCGACGAGGAAGATCGAGACCTCATAGAGCCCATAGACCACGACAAAGAGGATGATCTGGGTGATGACATCGGGCGGCGTGACAAGGGCCGCGACCACCAGAATGCCCACGATGGCGTATTTGCGCACATCCTTGAGACCTTCGCTGGAGACCAGCCCGGCCTTGCCCATCAATGTCAGCAGCACCGGCAACTGGAAGCACAGGCCAAAGGCCACGATGAATTTCATGGTCAGCGAGAGATACTCCTCCGCCGAGCCCTGGAACAGGACCGAGATAGGCGCGTCCTCGCCCGGCGCGACATCGCCGCCCGGGGCCATTTGCTGGAAGCCAAGGAAGAAGTTGAAGGCCAGCGGGGTGACCACGTAAAAAGCAAAAGCCGCGCCCAGAAAGAACATCGCGGGCGAGGCCAGCAGGAACGGGAGAAAGGCGTTCTTTTCGTTCTTGTACAGCCCGGGCGCCACGAAACGCCACATCTGGAAGGCGATATAAGGGAAGGACAGCATGAGCCCGCCCAGAAGCGAGATGCGGATCGCCACGAAGAAGCCTTCCTGCGCCTTGATAAAGATCAGCCCGCATTCCTGGCCCATATCTTCAAGGGCTGCGCAGATTGGTTGGGTAAGGAAGTTGAAGATCGGGTTCCAGACGGTGAAGCAGATCATCATGCCGATGATGAAGGCGATGACCGAGCGGATCAGCCGGCTGCGCAGTTCTGTGAGGTGTTCGATCAGCGGGGCGGCGCTGTCATCGATCTCGGGATCGGCGCTCATGTCTTGCTGGCCTCGCTTTTGGCGGCATCTGTTGCGGCTTTTGTGGCCTCTTCGATCTCGCGGGCCTTGCGCGCCTCTGCGGCCTCGGCCGACGCCTTGCGGATCTTCTCGGCCGCCTCGGCGCGTTCCTTGCTGAGCTTGCCGGTCTCGCTGTCCGGGTCCAGATTGGTGGCCTTTTTCACCGCATCAAGCCCCATCTTCTTGGGGTCCGACATGGCGCGGATATCCTTGGCGACATCCTTCACCCCTGCCTCATCGGCGGCATTCTCCATGGCCGTTGTGAATTCGCGGGCCATGCGCTTGGCCTTGGCGGTGAATTGGCCAAGCGTGCGGAACATGCCGGGCAGATCCTTGGGACCGACCACGATCAGGGCGACCAGACCGATCACCAACAGCTCCATGCCACCTATGCCGCCCATATCGGCGGTCTCCTCTCGGCGCTCAGACCTTGTCTGTGTCCTTTTCGGGTGTCACATCCTTGGGCGTGTCGGAGGCCACATCATCAAGCTCCTTGGTGCTGTCATTCACGCCTTTCTTGAAGGCGGTGATGCCCTTGCCGACCTCGCCCATCAGCGACGAGACCTTGCCCCGGCCAAACAGCACAAGAACGACAACGGCGATCAGGATAAGACCCATCGGACCAATATTGTTAAACATCTCGAACTCTCCTCTCGGGCGCGTCGGTGCCGCGCGCTTGATCTGCTGACCTCCTTTTAGGCCGGGCATCGGAATACGGAAAGCGCAATTCGCGGTGACGCGGCGTTTTGGCGGGTTATTTTCGTGCCAGCGCGGGTTGCGCGCCGCCTCCTGACAGGTTTATGTCAGTTGTGGGGCATTATAGCGGCTCTGACAAAGAGAATCACGAGGCAGAAATCATGTCTGAGCACTCTGGCATCGCTGTTGCGCAGATCGGGACCTGCCAAACAGTGCCGCAGACGCTGCACCACCAGAGCTTGCCGGGCGCGCCGCACATCATCATTGGACAAGCGGGGTCAGATGCGTCGCACCGATCGCCTCTTTGATCTGATCTTGATCCTGCGTGACGGGCGTTTGCACCGTGGCGAGGATCTGGCGCAGGCTGTCGGCGTGTCGGTGCGCACGATTTACCGCGATATGGAGACCTTGCAACTGTCAGGCGTCCCGGTGGAGGGGGAGCGGGGTCTGGGCTATATGATGACCGCACCGATCACCCTGCCCCCGCTGAACCTGACGCTGGTCGAGCTGGAGGCGCTGCATCTGGGCATGGCGGTCGTAGGCGAGGCCGCAGATCCGGAACTGCAGACCGCCGCCGCGAGCCTGTCGGCCAAGATTGATGCGGTGCTGCCCGAAGACCGCTCTACCCCGCCTACGGGTTGGGGCTTTGCCGTCTATCCTTTTGCCGATGCGGCGGCCGGGTTTCGCTTTATGCCGCAGATCCGCCGCGCAATCCGGTCGCGCCAGAAACTGCAGGTCAGCTATGCCAAACCCGGCGGGCCCACGCAGGAGCGTGTGATCCGCCCGCTTCAGATGGAGTATTGGGGCCGGGTCTGGACCACGACCTGCTGGTGCGAGTTGCGCAGTGATTTCCGCGCCTTCCGGGTGGACCGCATGCGGGCCGTCAAGCCGCTGGCCGAGCTGTTTGTCGAAGAACAAGGCAAGTCGCTGGCCGACTACATGGCCCTGGAGGCCGCGCGCGCGGCCAAGCCCCGCACTCGTTGATCACGGCCCGCGCGCCCATAGGCAATAACGCGCAGACTGCGCGGTCTTAATATTTTGGTAATGTCTTTGCTTCCATCTGTTCTTAAGATTTATGAACGGAAGCGTGCTGATGGACAGTGCAACAGAAAATCTGAACCAATATGGAGAGTTCTCGCTCTCTGCATTGGGGCTTCTGGACAGGCCCGCGCCGCCCAGTTTCAACGCTCTGACAAAGCTGGCGATGCGGATGTTCCATGTGCCGGTCGCCCTGATCTCGATCGTGCAGGAGGAACGTGACCGGCAGTTTTTCCTCAGCCATGAGGGCCTGGCAGAGCCATGGCGCAGCGCAGGTCAGACGCCGCTGTCGCATTCATTTTGCAAACATGTCAAACAGGCGGGCGAGCCATTGATTGTCAGTGATGCGCGCAAACACAGCCTGGTCTCACAAAACCGCGCAATAACGGAGCTGGATGTGATCGCCTATCTTGGCGTGCCGATCTGCACACCGGACGGCACCTCCATCGGGGCGGTTTGCGTCATCGAAAGCATGCCGCGCACCTGGACCGAGCAGGATTTGCGCACCTTGAGCGATCTTGCAGATTGCATAAATGACGAAATCCTGCTGCGCGCGGCCCTCGTCGAGAATGAGCGGCTGATGCGACAAACCCGGCGCTACAACGCGATGCGCGAGGCCGTCAGCGTGGCTTTCATGACCCCTGATCTGTCGGTCGAGGACCGCTTTGAGGCCGCTTTGCGGGCCGGCTGCCACGGGCTTGGCATGCAGGCTGCACGGATTGTCAGGCTTGATGGCGTGCGGATGGAGACTTTGTTCTGCCACGATGATGCGGGTCTTTTTGCGCCAAAGCACCGCGATGCCCGGTTTGACGGCTATACAAGGCTGGTCGCGGATGGCGGCAAGAACGTCTGCGTGACAGATATTGCCCGCCACGGACAGGATCTGCCAGCCACAGCTCAGCTTCAGGGCAGCTACGCCGGATCGCCTCTGGTTTTTGATGCGGAGCTGTATGGTGTGCTTGAGTTTTGCAGCCACAGCCCCCGGGCCGGGAAATGGAGCGAGGAAGAGCTGTCCATCCTGACCACCATATCGATGTTCGTGACCGCTCATCTGGGGCTGTTTGGCCAGATCGAGCGTCTCAAACGCTCGGAGCGAGCCTTGCTGCAATATCTATCCGACACCAGAAACGCCGCATCTGCGGTGTTTCACTCAGGCACTGCCACCCGGGAAGAGCCCGCTCAACCGCCGCTCACCGCCTAAAGCGTCATGCGAAAAA
>CAYGUB010000246.1:0-4862 GCA_964352845.1 uncultured Rhodobacterales bacterium
TTCTGGGCCTGCCCCATCAGCCCCTCGGTCCCGGCAAGATAGACCTGCAGGCCCAGAACGAGGCAATGCAGGCGGGCATCCCGCACACAGCCATCCAGACACAGCATCGCGGCTCGATCGCGCGCCGGATGCAATGCGTGCATTGCAAAGGCATCACCGAGGATGTTGAGACCGATCCCTTCACCTGCGCCCATTGCGGGTTGAGCCTGTTTGTACGCGATCATTACTCGCGCCGATTGGCAGCCTATCAGGGCGTGCGCGTTGATGCCGAGGATCCGGGCAATGTGCCAGCACCGAAGGGGATTTACGAATGAGCGGTGCCGAGAAAATCGTCGTGAAAGTGACACAGGTGGTCCCGGTCAATGATCTGGTCACCCGTTTCAGGTTTGAACGCGCGGATGGTGGTCTTTTGCCCACCTTCTCCGGCGGGGCGCATACAGTGGTTGAAATGCGTGACGGGGATGTCACCCGCCTCAACCCTTATTCCTTGATGTCCGACCCGATGGATCAAACTGCCTACACGATCTCTGTGCGGCGGGATGATGCGGGGCGCGGTGGCTCTCTTTATATGCATCGCGAAGTCTCGGTCGGCGATGAGATGGTGATCTCCTATCCGGTCAATCTCTTCTCGCTGGACTTGCGGGCGCGCAGACATCTGTTTCTTGCAGGCGGGATCGGCATCACGCCGTTTCTGGCGCAGATCAAACAGTTGGAACGGCTGGGCGGCCAGTGGGAACTGCATTACGCCTGCCGCACCGAAGCATTGGGAAGCTATGTTGATGAGCTGACCTCCCACCACCCCACCCAGACGCATATTTACTACGACGATCAGGACCAGAAGATCGATCTGAAGGCGTTGCTTGAGGGGCAGCCCCTGGGAACACATGTCTATGTCTGCGGCCCTAAGGGGATGATCGACTGGGTGCGCAGCACGGCGGCTGCCGAGGGCTGGCCGCGGGAATCGGTGCATTACGAGGAATTCCTGGCCCCGCAGCCCGGCAAGCCGTTCGAGGTGAAGCTGGCTGTCTCAAACAAGGTGATTGCAGTGGGTGAGCAGGAAAGCCTGCTGGAGGCGATGGAGCGTGAAGGGGTCGATGCGCCCTATCTGTGCCGGGGCGGCGCGTGCGGGCAATGCGAGACGCGGGTGATTGATTACGCGGGCAATTTCATCCATCGCGACCACTGGCTTGAAGATGCCGAGCATGAGAGCGGCGAGAAGATCATGCCCTGCGTCAGCCGGTTCGAGGGCAAGACGCTGGTATTGGACAGATAGCGCAGGGTGTCCGCAGGCAAGCGGGGCCATGCGGCAGGAGGGTGACAGATGACAGTGCAATTCAACGATGAGACGTTCCGGGACGATTACTCGTTCTACAACTCGGAGCGCGCGATCCGGCGCTTTCCCTTTCCGTTCCACGAGGACAGCTACATGTACTCGGTCAATATGGAGCAGCATCGCGGTGGGCCCAAGGACTCGGTCTATGAGATGCGATTCGATGTGGACGAACATTATGTCGCAGAGATGCGCGACCGGGAACTGGTGCTGGCCGAAGATCCGCTGCGCTGCCAGTCCCTGCCGCATATGACGCTGGCGGGCTGGGACCTGCTGGAACTGATCATGGTTTCCAAATCGGAGGACTACCCAGAGCTGTTCGAGCTGCACCGCGACGGGAACAAATGGCGATGGGTCAACAAACCGCTCGGCATTGATGACAGTTTCACCTTTCTCGACGAGACGACGCTGCCTTACGGTCCGATGGAATATATCACCCGTCAGGCTCAGGGAGATTTCTGCGTGCTCGATCAGCGTGACGACAATCTGTGGATGGATGCAGGCATGGTCACGACGCAGGCCGATTGGTCGCTTGATTTCGACATCGGCATGAATTTCTTTGAATGGCACGCCCCCGTACCCCTGGCCCATGAGAAGGGGATATTCGTGCGGGCGCTGAAATTTCTGCTCAATATCCAGCAAGGCGCGCCTGCGCGGCGGCTTAACTGGACCATGACCGTCAACCCGCTGCTCGATACATCGCCCGAAAATTATCACAAATGGGGCATTCAGAAAACGACCCTGACGCCCGAGAATATAGGCGCAAAGCAGCATCTCCGAGTGGAATTGCAGACCTTTTTCCGCCTGCCACGCTCAAACGCGCTGGTTTTTCCGATCCGGTGCTACCTGTGCAGCTTTCAGGACCTTATGAGCTCACCGAAATGGGGCCGCCGGTTGCACCGCGTTATCCGGGATCTGCCGGTCGAAATCGCGACTTATAAAGGCTTTATCGATAACCGCCCGATGATGCTGGAGTATCTGTCGCAATTCGATGACGGTCTGCCGACCTCGCCCGGTATCTACCCAGATCTTGACACGGAGCCGCCACTTCAACGTGGTTGTTGACGAATAGTCCACCTTTTGCATTTAGAGCACTCCTATATTGCGTTAGGAGGCGATGCTTTGTCAGATGTGTTTCGGAGTATTTTCAGCTCGGCTGAAGCCTTTGTCTACCGTTGTAAAAACGACAAAGATTATACGATGGAATATATGGAGGGCTCCGTGGAAACGCTCGTCGGCTACAAGGTTGATGAGATTGTCGGAAACAAAGTGACCTCCTTCGCGAACCTCATGGTCCGCGAAGATGTGGAGCGGGTTTTTGAAGAGGTGGACGCGGCGATCGATGCCAAGAAATCCTGGAATGTGTTCTATCACCTCACACATAAATCCGGAAAGCGTGTGCCGGTGCGCGAATTGGGCTCTGCGGTTTATGAAGATGGGGAGCTTGTTTATCTGCAAGGTCTGGTTGCCTGCGCCCGGGCGGAGAAGAACCTGACCCAGGATATCGAGCATATGTTGGTCCACACGAAAAGCGTGAATACAAATATCATCTCGCTGACGGGCGAGATCACGAAGTCGCTGCAAATGCTGGATATTCTGTCCATCAATGCGCGCGTTGAAGCGGCCCGGCTTGGTCAGGCCGGCGCGGGTTTCGGGGTTGTGGCCAATGAGATCAAGGCGCTTGCAGATCGCAACCGTCAACTGGCCGGGCAGATCACGCAGAAGGTCAATGAGAAACAGCCCTCGTCGCGGGTCTCAGCCGTTCTGGGGGTAGCTGATGACTGACAGGTATCGTGCAGGCAGCTTCACCAGTATCTCCGGCCCATGTGGCGCGTCGGCGTCAAAAAACAGCGTGTCGCCGGGTTTGAGCGGGTAGACCTGCTCGCCGTGGCGGTAATCCACTTCTCCCTCAAGCATATAGATTGTCTCGATCCCGCCATGCTGGAAGGTGGGGAAGATATCGGCCTGATCAGACAGGGTGATCAAGTAGGGCTCCACGATCACGCCGCTTGCATTCGCGCCCAGATGGCCCAGCAGGTTATATTGGTGATTGGCGCGGGTTCCCTCGCGCTCCATCTCGACCCCTGCGCCCGCTTTGGTATGCACCGCCATCCTGGCCTCCTCAAACCCGCGGAAAAAAGCCGTCAGCGGCACTGACAGCGCATTCGCCAATGTCTGCAGAGTGGTGAGCGAGGGGGATGTGTTGCCGTTCTCGATCTTCGACAACATCCCGATGGACAGACCCGTTGTCGCGGACAGATCAGCGACTGTGATTTCCTGCTTGCGCCGGAAGGCCCGCACCTCGCGTCCGATCGCGACCTCCAGCACTTTCTCGCGCTGTTCCTTCACCCGGTGCGGGTCTTGCTTGAGTATCGTCGCGACCATAGGTCTATCCGGTTTTTCGATATTCATCTTCAGCTATTGCCTCGTTCTCTCGAAAGATATGCGTCATTAAATATCCGGCACTGTCAGGTCTGGTCTAGCACAAAAGTTTCCTGTTAGGATAAAAAGATGACCCTTAATGAAAAAATCCAGGTTGGCTTCCTGATCTTTCCCGGCTTTCCGATGGCCTGTCTGACCTCGATGATCGAGCCTTTACGTGCCGCCAATGAGATCGCGGGGCAGGACGCATTCGGCTGGAGCCTCGTATCAGAGACCGGGGCGCGTATCGAGGCCAGCGCACATGTCTGGTTCGAGCCTGATCTGGCGCTGGATCACTGCGACGGGCTCGATCAGCTTTTCCTGCTCAGCGGGCCATCCTCGCATTTTGAGCAGGCCACGGCATCGAATGGAAAGCTGCGCAAACTGGCGCGTCATGGCATGGTCATGGGCGCAGTGAGCGGCGGGATCTTTCCGCTCGCGCGGTCTGGATTGCTGGACGGGCACATGACCTCTGTTCATTGGTGCTACGAGGCTGCCTTCGCCGCCGAGTTCCCGCAGCTTGACGCGACCGAGGATGTGATCGCACTGGATCGCCGGCGGCTGACCGCATCGGGCGCAGCGGCTGCATTCGATCTGTCCTTGCATCTGATCGAGCATGCTTTGGGGGCCGATGTCGCGACCGAGGTCGCCTGCTGGTTCCAGCACCCGCTGGTGCGCGGCCAAGGCGTCACGCAGCGCAGGCCGACCTTTGCCGCTGAAAGCACCAATGACATGCTGCCCGCCATCGTGCGCGAGGCGGTGGAGATGTTTGCCGACCATATCGAGGACCCGATCAATATCGCTGATGTGGCGCAGGCTGTAGGCGTCTCTGTCAGGCAGTTGGAGCGGATGTTCCACAAGACCACGGGCAACACCCCGCTGGGCTATTACAAGTCACTGCGCATGCACAAGGCGCGGCAGTTGCTGCTTTACAGCAAAGACAGCCTGATCCAGATCGCGGTCGCGGTGGGCTATTCCAGCTCTGCGGCGATGAGCAAGAATTACATTGATGTATTCGGCATTCACCCCAGAGAGGACCGCAAGAAAATCAACATGTTCCGGGTGCGCGACAACACGATTGTGCCACGCGCCTAAAGCGTCATGCGAAAAA
>CAYGUB010000247.1:0-4825 GCA_964352845.1 uncultured Rhodobacterales bacterium
GAGGCAACGCGGCGGGCTGATGGCGCCCGAGCCTCCCAGACCCGCCCGCCAGGTCGTCTTGCTGCAACGCAAGGCCACAAAGCTGGGCAAAGGGCTCGGCAAGACCACGGGCTGGATCCACCGGCTGCAGATGCAACGCGTGGGCGTGAGCATGAAAGGCGGTTGCGAATATCTTCGGATCGACGATGCCGGGCTGCATATTGCGGTCAATGGCGAGCCGGAATGTCTGGAGGTTGACAACGTGATCATCTGCGCCGGGCAGGTGCCAAACCGGGACCTGGCAGACCGGATGGAGGGCGCGGCTCACCTGATTGGCGGCGCGGATGTAGCCGCAGAGCTTGACGCGCGGCGGGCGATCAATCAGGCGGTGCGCATGGCCGCAGAAATCTGACCATTGCGGTGCGCGGGCCCGCGATATTCCATGCAGATCACACGCGCTACGCTTTGGAATTGCAGAAAAAAGGGCCGGCACAGTGCATGGACGCAAGCCAGCTTAACCAAGTCCAGAGTTTTGGCTAAAAAGGCCTTGATATCGCCATGATAAAGATGTTCTTCGCCCCCGACTGACTTAAAGGCAAGTTCAGCCAGTTTGTTTCACAGTGCGAGGTTCCCGGTTTGAAATACAGCATCCTTCGATCATCTCTGTGCGCTCTTGCAATATCGACAGGCATGGTCGGCAGCGGCAACGCGCAGCATAGCGCAATCACCTGCGGTCAAAACTACACCGTTGCCAGAGGCGACACGTTAAGCCAGATCAGCCTGCGCGCCTATGGCTCGGCAGTGTATCAAGCGATCTATACCGCCAATGTCGACGTGATCGGCACCAACCCGGACCTGATCCTCATCGGGCAAAGCTTTGTGATTCCCTGCCTGTCCGCGACCCACACCGCCTTGGCCGGGCTGGAAGCGGACCTGCAGCACGGGATCGTCACGCCTGATGCGAATGAAAACGTCCCGCTCGTCCTCACCTTCAACAGGGCGTCAGCGCCGCCCTTCATCATCAATAGCGGCATTGTCGATGGCTATCTTGCCGATATCACAGAGGCGACTGAGGGGCGCGTGACCTTTGTCGATCCTGAGGTCGTTAACCGCGATCACTCGCAGCAGTTCGAGCTTGTGACATCCGGCGCGGTTGATGGTGCCTATGTGCTCAACAGCACGCTGGCAGATACCCATCCAGAGCTTCAGTTGCCGATGTTGCCGACCTTTGGCGGCTCTGCCGAGCAGACAGCCGTGTCCCTGTGGCGGCTGCATGCGGCATATCTCGCGCAGACAGACTACTTCCCCGAAGCGCAGCTGCTCGGGTTCATCTCCGCACCGGCGGCTCATATCTGGCGTAATGCGGATCTTCCCGTGACCCCGGACGAGAATATCGTGGGCAAGAACAGCTATCCTGTCCCCTATTTCTTCGGTCTCGACACACGAGGTCCGGCTGCGATGCGCGAAGAATTTGCCCGGCTCAGCGCCACTCAGGCCAATGAGCCCCCCGCCTATTTCATGGCCCATGGCGCGGCCCTGGCGGTCGGGCTTTGGGCAGAAGGGTCGAATGTCTCTGTCATGGAGGTCGATAACGGGCTATACACCCCCACCTTCTCGGTCATCTTGTCGAACGCGGCCTGGGCGCGGATATCTGATCAGGATCAGCAGGCTATTCTTGAACTCTCGGGTGAGAATCTCGCCTTCCGTTCCGCCGCCTGGGACGAGTTTGACAATGCTTTCCGGTCCCGGATGCTGGATCGCGGGCTGGACTTTGAGAAGGCCGATAAAGCGCTTCTCAATACTCTCTGGACAAGCTCCTTCGGTGATCTGGACGCTTGGATCCGGGAGGTCAGCGCGCACGGGATCTCGGGCCCGGAGGCAGTGAACTTTTACCTGACCAGTCTGGGATCACTGGAAGATCGCCTGATCTACCGGGGGGATGTTTCATTCGTGGACCAACACCCCTTCATGCTGGGAAGAAACTGAGGCGCGATTCCAGTCCGCCCGGCGTCACTGCGCGTGATCCGAAAGGTGTCACGCGCAGTCTGCGCGCAGGTTCAAAGTCTGACCACCATTTTGCCGAAGCTCTTGCCGACAAGCAGAGCGTAGAGCGCCTGCGGGGCATTCTCCAACCCGTCCACCACCTGTTCGCGGTAGCTGATTTTGCCCTCGGCAAGCCATTGGCCCATATCGCGGCGGAACGCTTCATAGGTCTCCGGCGGGAAGCTGTCGAAGATGATGAAGCCCTGCATCCTGACCTTCATCCGCAGGATCGTCCCCATGATGGCAGGGCCCATATCGGGCCCCTCCGGCAGGCCGGGCAGGTTGTACCAGGAGACCACGCCGCAGACCGGAACACGCGCGCCCGGGTTGAGAAGTGGCAGCACGGCATAGAGAACTTTGCCGCCGACATTCTCAAAATAGACATCAATCCCATCGCGGCAGGCTGCGCCAAGCTGCTCTGCAAAATCCTGCGCCTTGTGGTCGATACAGGCGTCAAAGCCCAGATTATCAACCACATGGGCGCATTTCTCCGCGCCACCGGCGATACCAACCGTGCGCGCGCCCTTGATCCGCGCGATCTGGCCCACCGTGGCGCCAACGGGGCCGGAAGCGGCCGCGACCACGACAGTCTCGCCCGGTTTGGGCTCTCCGATCTTCAAGAGCCCCGCATAGGCAGTATAGCCCGGCATGCCCAGCAGTCCCAGCGACCAGGAGGGGTTCTCGGGATCGGGGCCCATATTCATCACTCCCTCTCCGGTGCTGATCGCGTAATCCTGCCAGCCACTGCCGGCCAGCACGTGATCGCCGGGGCTGTAGCCGTCAAGATTTGAGACGATGACTTCGGCCACCACCTGACCTGTCATCACCTCGCCCAGCTTGACAGGCTTGGCATAGGATTTCGCGTCATTCATCCGCCCGCGCATGTAGGGATCGAGCGACAGATAGACAGATCGCAGCAGCATCTCACCCGGGCCGGGCTGCGGGATCGGGCCTTCCTCAAGGCGCAGCGTATTGGCGTCTGGCTGGCCTTTGGGGCGCGCGTTGAGCACGATGCGGCGGTTGGTCTGGTCAGTTTGTGGCATGGGGGAACTCCTTCTGAGAGGAGCTTAGTGAAAGTCGCGTGATTTGGGAATGACGCGCAGATTGCGTGGGTGGCCGCGCGGGCCTTCGGGAATGGGTTTGGCGACCTCGTCAGCGCGGGCGAGCGGGACGGCCACCCGATCGCGCGACAAGCCGTCCAGCGCATCGCTGCGGTCGCGCAGGCGGTGGGCCACGACATGGATCACATCGGCATCGCGCTGCACGAGCCCTTCGATATCCATCAGCCGCGATTGCATGATCACCTTGCGGTTGGCCTCCATGACCTTGGGCCAGACGACGATATTGGCCACCCCGGTTTCATCCTCCAGCGTGATGAAGCAGACCCCTTTGGCGCTGCCGGGACGTTGGCGGATCAGCACCAGCCCGGCAAGCTTGATGCGCGCACCATTGCGCGCAACGCTCAGATCACTGGCCCTTGTATAGCCCTGACGGGACATGGAGACGCGCAGGAACGCCATCGGGTGCGCCTTGAGCGACAGGCGCAGGGTCTGGTAATCGGCGACGACATGTTCGCATTTGGGCATTTTCGGCAGGGGGAAGGGCGTCTCCTCGCCCTCGTCAGCCTCAGCAAATAGCGGCAGATCGGGCGCGTCTTTCAAAGCGCGCGCTTCCCAAAGCGCTGCCCTGCGGTCCAGCCCGATCGAGCGGAACGCATCGGCTGCCGCCAGCTTGCGCATCGTGCCCGCATCCAGCCGCGCGCGGCGTTTGAGATCGTCGAGGCTGGTATAGGGCGTCTCGCGCCGCGCCATCAGACGCGCCATGGCCGCCTCGCCAAGCCCATCGACCTGCCGCAGCCCAAGGCGCAGCGCAAACCCCGTGCCGCAGGGCTCCAGCAGATTGTCCCAGTCGCTGTAATTGATATCGGGAGGGTGGACCTCTATGCCATGCTCACGCGCGTCGCGCACGATCTGGGCGGGGGCGTAGAACCCCATCGGTTGCGCGTTGAGCAAGGCCGCCGCGAAGACATCGGGATAGTGGCATTTGATCCAGCTGGAGATATAGACCAGCAGCGCAAAACTGGCCGCATGGCTTTCGGGGAAGCCGTATTCACCAAACCCCTTGATCTGGTCAAAACAGCGCTGCGCGAATTCCTGGTCATAGCCGCGCGAGACCATGCGCCCGACCATCTTGTCCTGCAATGTCTCGATCGTGCCGCGCGAGCGGAAGGTGGCCATGGCCTTGCGCAGTTCATTGGCTTCCTTGGGGCTGAATTTCGCCGCATCAATCGCGATCTTCATGGCCTGTTCCTGAAAAATCGGCACGCCAAGAGTCCGCCCGAGGATATTCTTCAGCTCGTCAGGGTCATGCTCCGGCCCGGGAGAGGGATAGGCGACCGGCTCGGCCCCGCTGCGACGGCGCAAATAGGGATGGACCATATCGCCCTGGATAGGGCCGGGGCGCACGATGGCGACCTGAATGACCAGATCATAGAATTCGCGCGGCTTGAGCCGGGGCAGCATGTTCATCTGTGCCCGGCTTTCGACCTGAAACGTGCCCAGACTGTCACCGCGACACAGCATGTCATAGACGACCGGGTCATCCTGCGGGACGCTGGCCAGATCGAACCGCTTGCCGTAATGCGCATCGATCAGATCGAAGGCCTTGCGGATACAGCTCAGCATCCCCAGCGCCAGCACATCGACCTTGAGCATGCGCAGCTCGTCAATATCATCCTTCTCCCATTCGATGAAACTGCGTTCCGGCATGGCGCCATTGCCGATCCGCACCGTCTCGCTCAGGC
>CAYGUB010000248.1:0-4824 GCA_964352845.1 uncultured Rhodobacterales bacterium
CTGCGGCGCAGACCCAAGATGCAAACCATCCTGCTGGGCGATTTCAACGAATGGCGCCCCTGGGGCGGGCTTGCCTTCTCGCCGCTGACGCTGGGCGACAGGTTCAGCGGGCCCGCCCTGCGCAGTTTTCCCAGCCGGTGGGCCATCTTGCCTCTGGACCGGATCATGACCAATATGCCCAAAGCGGTGCGCGAGGCGCGCGCGGTCACAGGCGCTCGAACCGCGCGGGCCTCGGACCACAGACCCGTCGTCGCCCGCGTGATATTGGCGCAAAGGCGCTGAGGCCGGATTGTTTCCAACCGGCCGCAATCTAGGTGAGACCTCATGAGCGAAAGCCCCAACCATGATGCCAGCGCGCTTGCACCCCTTGGCCTCCACCCGCCGGTCCTGCGCTTCGGGCTTGTTCTCGCAGGGCTGCTGGTTTGCCTTTCGGCCGCGGCCCAATGGCTTTACGGGCCCAGCGCCATGTGGTCGCTTGCAAGCTCGCTTGGGTTGTTTGCCGTGATCGCCGCGATCACTCTGCGGGCCATGCGCGCGAGCTATACGCAGCACGCTTTGGGCTGGTGCAATATCGTGACCGCCACACGCAGCGCTATCGTGGCCTTGCTGGCAGGTGCGGTATTTCAGCCCGATCTTGTGCAGACCCATGGCTGGCTGCTCACCGGTCTGGCCTTGCTCGCCTTCGCGATGGACGGGCTCGACGGCTGGCTGGCGCGCCGATCACGCCTCAGCTCGGCCTTCGGGGCGCGGTTTGACATGGAGATCGACGCGCTTCTGGGCGCTGTTTTGGCCCTGATCGTGCTCAGCAGCGGCAAGTCGGGGCCCGAGATACTGGCGCTTGGCTTCATGCGCTACGCCTTCGTGCTGGCAGCACTTTTCCTGCCCTGGCTATCCGCGCCCTTGCCCGACAGTTTTCGGCGCAAAACCATCTGTGTTGTACAAATTGCAGCACTTATCGCGCTTCTCAGCCCACTTTTGGGCGGCGTGCTGGCCAGCCTCGTCTCGGGGGGCGCGGTCGCGGCACTGGCCTGGTCCTTCCTACTCGATGTCAGGACACTTTCACGGGCGCGCAGGTGAGGCAGGCGCTGTTCCTCGCGTTGGCGGCGGCTTTGCTGTTTGGCGTACTTGTGTTGCCCAATCACCCCGGGACAATGGGGCTGCAGGCCCTTGGGAAATTTCCGCTGGAATTGCCGGTCCTGCTGGCGGGCATGATCGCACTGGGGCGCAAACCGGGCATTCCCGCTTTGCTTGCACTGATCCTGACGCTGACGGTAGTGCTCAAACTGGCCGATTACGGAATGTTTGTGGCCTATAACCGCCCCTTCAACCCTATTCTCGATGCGTTTTTGATAAATGCCGGGTTCGGATTGCTGCGTGACAGTATCGGGCTTGTCCCGGCTATCCTGAGCGCTGGTTTGGCCATGATCGCGCTCATCTTGCTTTATGCCGCGCTGCTGCATGCCTTGCGTCTGTGGTCGCGCGTGGTTGCCAATACCCGCGCCCGGCTCGCGGCCAGCGTTATTGCCCTGATCTTTGGCGGCGTGACGGTCGTGGATGCGGGGCACGCGTTGAAATACTGGTCGCTTGAGCAAAGCCCGCCGGGGACGTCCTGGACCACGCGGCTGAGCTTCAAACGCGCCGTGCAGATGCGCGACACCGCCGCCGATCTCGTGGCCTTCCGGGCGCGAGCACAGGACGACCCCTATGCCGATGCGACCGGCTTGTTTGATGCGCTGGAGGGCCGGGACGTTGTGCTGATCTATATCGAAAGCTACGGGCGCAGCAGTTTCGATAACCCGCTTTACAGTGACACACATCTGGCCACCCTGCGCGCGGCTGAAGGCCCGCTGTCTGATGCGGGTCTGGTACAGCGCAGCGGCTGGCTGACCTCGCCCACTGCCGGGGGGCAAAGCTGGCTGGCGCATGGCACGCTGTCATCGGGGCTCTGGACGCATGATAACGGGCGCTACAATGCTATGCTGACCAGCGGGCGCCGGTCCCTGTTTCATCTGGCGCAGGCCTCGGGCTACCGCACCAATGCCATCATGCCTGCGATCACGCTGCCATGGCCCGAAAGCGAGCTGATGGGGTTTGATCAGGTCTTCGCGGCCAAGGATCTGCCCTATCGCGGCGAGCGGTTCAACTGGGTCACCATGCCTGACCAATTCACGCTGGCGGCCTACCCTGCGCTGCTCAACGACGACCCACGGCCGGACTTCACCCAGATCGCATTGATCTCGTCGCATGCGCCCTGGGTGCCGATCCCGCCGGTCGTAGGTTGGGATGAGGTGGGCGACGGCTCGATCTTTTCGCAATGGGCAAGCGCGGGCCCTACCCCGCGCGAGGTCTGGAAGGATCGTGACACGGTGCGCGAACAATACCGGATCGCCATTGATTACGCGCTGGAGGTCACACTGGCCCATGTGGCCCGCCTTGGCCCTGAGGCACCGCTGGTCATGGTGGTCGGCGATCACCAGCCGGCAGGCTTTGTCGCTCAGATCGACAGCAAGGACGTGCCGATCCATATGATCGGGCCAAGAGAGGTCATTGAGCGGATCGAGCCGTGGAGCTGGACCCCCGGGCTGATCCCCGACCCGGAGCTTGCCGCATGGCCCATGGACGCCTTCCGCAACCGCTTCATAGAGACATTCTCGACGCGCATATTGCTTGGCTCAGGGTCTTGGTGATGCGGCTTGCCAAATTGCTTGTCTCGCTGGGCATCATCGCAACCGTTGTCTATCTGGCCGATCCGCAGGCGGTGCTTGGCAGGCTTGCCGGGGCGGACCTGACCATGCTTGGCATCGCGGCGCTGGCCTTGACGCTGGTCACGGTGCTTATGGCGCTGCGCTGGAAACTGGTGGCGGCTGATCTGGGGCTAAATCTGGATTTGCGGCATGCGATCGCGGAGTATTATCTTTCCAACCTGATCAACCAGCTGGTCCCGGGCGGTGTTGTGGGCGACGCGTCGCGCGCCGTCCGGCAACGCGCCCGGCAAGGGCTGAGCGTCGCCGCCAAATCCGTCATAATCGAGCGCCTCGTCGGCCAATGCGTTTTGATGGGGGTTATGGCCTGCGGCTTTACGCTCGCATTACTTATCCCCGGCGGCATTGACTGGCCCGGCTGGAGCGTCCTTGCCCTTGGCATCTGTGTTGCCGGGGCAATGCTTGTCGGTTGGGTCAGACGAGACGCAGACAGGCCCGGTTTCGCGCGTGAGCTGGCAAACGCACTCAGCCAGCCCAGGCAGCTTGGGGTGTCGGTCGTAATCGCCGCGCTGCTGGTGCTGGCCTTTCACGCCTGCGCCCGCGCGACCGGAACCGCGCTTGGCTGGGAGGCGATGCTGACAACAATCCCTCTGATCCTGAGCGCAATGATCATCCCGCTATCGGTCGGCGGCTGGGGGTGGCGCGAGGGGGCCGCAGCGCTTTTGTTTCCGCTTGCCGGGGCGAGCGCGCAGGCAGGGGTCGCAGCCGGGGTCGCCTATGGCGCGATCTCGCTGATTGCCGCACTGCCAGCGCTTGCATTTCTGCTCACGAAGTCGTCATTTGCTTCGCGCCACCTGGCATTACGTAGAGATCAAACTTCAAAATGACGAACTTCAAAATGACGGGGGTCATTCATGTCAAAATTCATCAAACCAACCAGACGTGCCGTTTTGGGCGCAGGCGCCGCCGCAATGGCCATGCAGGGGCTCAGACCGGCCTTCGCTGAGAGCCACGCAGCGGTCAATTTCCAGCTCTCCTGGCTGCATTCCGTTCAGTTTGGCGGGAGTTATATTGCGCAATCGAAAGGCTACTGGGCCGATGAGGGGCTTGACGTCACTCTGTCGCCCGGCGGGCCGAATGCGCCGGTTGAGCCGCCAGTGGTCTCCGGCACTGCGCTGATGGGGATTTCGGCCGCGGATTATACTGCCGCTGCCGTCGCAGAGGGCGCGCCGTTCAAGATCCTTGCCGTGGCAATGCAGAAAAACCCCTTCGCCATCGCCTCGCTGCCGGATAACCCGGTCAACGGGCCCGGTGATCTGGTCGGCAAGAAGATCGGCATGTCGGTGTCAAACACGCCTGTGCTGGAAGCGCTTTGCACGATCAATGGTGTGGATTTCTCAGCCATCGAGATCGTGCCTACGCAATATGACGCGGCCCCGCTGATGACGGGTCAGGTCGATTGCCTGCTTTGCTGGGCCACCGATATTCCAGTCGCAATGACGCGTCAGGGCGTGGAAAGCGTCACCATGCTGATGGCTGACTATGGCTATTCGGTCCATTCGCAGACCTATATCGCCACCGAGGAAAGCCTGAAATCGGACCGCGCGCGGCTGGTGGGCCTGCTCAAGGGAGAGCTGCGCGGCTGGAGCGATTACCTGGCCGATACCGATGCCGCCGCCGCGCTGACGGTGGAGCAATACCCGGATGCGGGTCTCGATCTTGAGACGCAGAAACTTCAGGCCGAGCGGCAGGTGGGGCTGATGTTCTCCGAACTGACGGATGCCGAGGGTTTCGGCTGGTTCACCGATGAGACCGTGGCGCAGAATATCGAGACGCTGGCGCTGCTGGGGCGGGATGTGACGGCCGATCTGTGGGATCGCAGCGTTTTGGAAGAAGCGCGCGGGTAGACCGCCCATGACCGGTCGGGCAGTGACATGCACCGGCATCACGAAAACCTACGGCACCGGCCCGGACCGGGTCGAGGCCGTGGCGCAGGCCGATCTGGTGTTCGAGGCGGGTGAGACAACGGCTATCGTCGGCCCCTCTGGCTGCGGCAACTCCACGCTCTTGCGCATGATCGCGGGCCATGAGACTCACAGGCCCGGCACAATCAGTATCGCCA
>CAYGUB010000249.1:0-4797 GCA_964352845.1 uncultured Rhodobacterales bacterium
TCGGCTGCTCAAACTACCCTGAATGCAAATATACCCGCCCCTTCGGCCCCCCTGACCCCGAGGCAGAGGCACTTGCCATCCCGCCCGAAGGCAAGCTTCTGGGCGAGGACGGAGGCGACAAGATCTGGGTCCATAAAGGCCGGTTCGGACCTTACGTCCAACGTGGCGAAGTAAGCGACGACAACAAGAAGCCGCCCCGGCAATCGATCCCAAAAGAATGGCCCCCCGAAGAGATTGATCTTGAACAGGCCCTCAAGCTTCTGTCACTGCCCCGCGAAATCGGCCCGCATCCCGAGGACGGGATCATGGTCTGGTCCAATATCGGCCGCTACGGTCCGTACCTCAAACACGCGCCCAGTACGTCGGATCGCGGCGGCACCAATGCCAATCTCGAAAGCATCGAGGAAGTATTCACAGTCGGCATGAACCGCGCTGTGCAGCTTCTGGCCGAGAAAGTCGCCTCCCGCGGAAATCGCGGCGCACCCGCGAAACCCATCAAGGAATTGGGCGACCACCCCGATGAAGGCGGGCCCGTCAATGTCATGGATGGCAAATACGGGCCTTACGTGAAATGGGGCAAGGTCAACGCAACCGTGCCCGAGACCATCGAAGTCGCCGATCTGACGCTTGACGAGGCTGTCATCCTGATTGCCGAGAAACAGGCCAAGAGCGGCAAGAAACGCGCCGCTCCAAAGAAAAAAGCAGCGCCTAAAAAGAAAGCCGCGCCCAAAAAGGCAGGTGCCGCAAAGAAATGATATGAAGCCATTGCTGATCCTGCTGGGCATCTTCGCCCTGCTCATGGCGCTTCTCATTCTCGCCAAATCTCGCCCCGCTCCAGCCACTCTGGGCGCCGCATCCGTATTCTTTTGGCCCGAAATATCCCCGCCGGAGGCATAAAGTCGAAAGATCACCCGACACCCACCCCTTGTTTTTTGCCACCCCATTGCACAATGATCGCAACCAAAAAGAGGGGTCCCATGCCACAACCAAACCGCGCCGCTCTCGCGTTTCTAGAAACCCGCCGCTCGCGCCCCCACAAAACGCTGACAGGCCCGGTCCCGAACCATGCCGAGCTCCGGCAGCTTCTGACGGCAGCTGCGCGCAGCCCCGACCATGGCAAGCTGGAACCGTGGCGCTTTATTATTCTCGACCAAGCGCGCCTGCAAAAGCTCGCGGCCCATTGCGCCGAGATCGGCAGATCCCGCGACCTGCCAGCCGAGCAGCTTGATAAATCCACCGCCATGCTGCGCGATGCGCCACTCTCCGTGGCTGTCATAGCCTCCCCCAAACCCTCGGATAAAATTCCACAGATAGAGCAGCATCTGAGCGCCGGTGCCGTCTGCCTTGCCCTTCTGAATGCCTGCCTTGCCTCGGGCTGGGGGGCAAATTGGCTCACCGGCTGGACAGCCATGGACCGCGAATATCTCCACAAGGCGCTCGGACTTTCTGGGACCGAATTTATCGCAGGCTATATCCATATCGGCACGCAAACCAGCACACCACCCGACAGGCCACGCCCCGATATTGACGCCATCACGGACTGGCCCGATGATCCTTGATGATGCGCTCAAAGCCATAGGCCAGATTCCCGATGGCCGCTTTGTTGCCGTGCTCGCCAAGGGCATCGCGCTCAGCATCCTGTTTCTCGCGGCGCTGACTGCCGCCTTCTCCTGGACCGTGGGGCTGATCATTCCCGACAGCTTCTCGCTTCCCTGGATCGGAGAGATCGGCTGGATCGACAACATAGCCAGCGCTGCGGTCATCCCTGTGATGCTTGTCGCCTCAATCTTTCTGATGGTCCCGATCGCGGCTGTCTGCATTGGCTTTCTGCTCGACAGCGTGGTCGATGCGGTCGAAGCCCGGCACTATCCCAATGCGCCAAAGGTCGACCCTTTGCCATTCTCAGCCGCTTTGGGAGAAGGGTTGCGTTTTCTGGGTCTGCTGATCTTCGTCAATCTCTGCGCGCTGCTGCTCTACTTCACCCCGCTGGCGCCGTTTGTGTTCTGGGGGGTCAACGGCCTGCTGCTGGGGCGCGAATATGCCACGCTTGTCGCTCAGCGTCGTCTGGGTCGCGCGGGCGCGCGAAAGTTTCGCGGCGCAAACCGGATGGCGATCTGGGGTCTGGGCATCTTGATGGCGATCCCGCTCAGCGTGCCTGCGCTCAACCTCGCTGTCCCGATCCTGGGCGCGGCCGCCTTCACCCATCTGGTGCATCGTCTCAGCTAGGGTTCGCCCAGTGGTAGAGGTCGAACCGCTCGACGCTCAACACGCCGTAAATGATGCCCAGACAGATCGGCACCCAAAGTGCGAAGGCAATCAGCGTCGTGATCAGAAACTTGCGCCGCATCACAAAGCCCGCAGGTGCAGAAGCAGGCGTACCGCGCACCACCTCACCTGCATCCCCTTGCGACCTGTGACGGATTGGCAGCACGCAAAACAGCGTGAGAAACCACAGCACTGCATAGACCACAAGGGCGGAGGTAAGCTGCATCAGACCTGCTCCAACTCGACCAGTGTGCCGGTGAAATCCTTGGGATGCAGGAACAAGACCGGTTTGCCATGCGCCCCGATCTTCGGCTCGCCCGAGCCCAAGACCCGGGCGCCTGTTGCCTGAAGCTGATCACGCGCGGCCAGAATATCCTCTACCTCATAGCACAGGTGATGAATGCCGCCCGACGGGTTCTTGTCGAGAAACCCCGCAATCGGGCTGTCCGCGCCCAACGGGTAGAGAAGCTCGATCTTGGTGTTGGGCAGTTCGATAAAGACGACTGTGACCCCGTGATCCGGCTCGTCCTGAGGCGCGCCGACCTTGGCGCCCAAAACGTCGCGATATTGCGCAGAGGCGGCCTCCAGATCCGGCACCGCAATTGCCACGTGGTTCAGACGTCCGATCATATTTCCCCCTCCTCAAGGTTGGCGTGGCTGCGTTATGAGCGAGCCCCGGGCAACCCGCAAGAGGCTGATGCGTCGCAGCTCATGTCGAAAAATTGGGACTACTTCACCTTCTGTTAGGACCCCAGCGCCCAAGCTGAGCACAGGACGACTCAAAGCGATGCAACCAAAGGACGCGAGACATGCCAGAGGAACTAGGATTTCTGACGATGAATGTGCAAGCCACAGCCCTGCGCCCTTTGCTGGGACTGACAGTGCTTCTTGTCGAAGACAGCCGCTTCGCCTCGGAAGCCGTGCGGCTTTTATGCATCCGCTCCGGCGCGCGTATCCGGCGGGCCGATTGTCTCAAATCCGCCGCAAGGCATCTGCGCATCTACAGGCCATCGGTGGTGATCATCGACCTGGGGCTGCCCGACGGCTCGGGGCTTGATCTGATCAAGACGCTCGCTGACAGCGATGGCGCGCATCGCCCGGTCATCATCGCCACAAGCGGGGCTGATGGCGAGGGTCAGATCGATGCCGCACTTGCCGCTGGCGCTGATGAGTTCATGCCCAAGCCGATCCAGACCGTCGCCGCCTTCCAGCAAACGATCCTGCAACATCTTCCCGAAGAGATGCGCCCGGCCGGGCCCCGTCTGGTCAGTGACGAGGTCGTGGCCCCCGATACCTTGGCCCTGAACGAGGATCTGAGCCATCTTGATGAATTGCTGCGCAGCGGTGATACCGAAAGCCTTCCCTATATCGCGCCCTTCCTGCAGGGACTGGCGCGGCTGGCGGATGACCAGAAGCTGAAATCCGTATCAGACCGGCTCTCCAAAGCGGTCGAGAAAGACAGCGGGGTCCCTGATGCCGTCTCGCGCACAAGGGCTGTGATCCAGTCGCGGCTGGCCAATGCGCAATTGGTCTGACAGCTCAGCCCTGATCGTCGCGCGCCACAAGGATCGGGGCCGTCAGATCGCGCAAGGCTTGAGCCTGCCTGCCATCGTGATCGAAATTTGAGGGCGCAAGCCATTGCTCGAAAGCCGCGTGCAGGCTTGGCCATTCCGCATCAATCGCCGCATACCAGGCCGTATCGCGATTGCGTCCCTTATAGACCGTGGCCTGCCGGAAGATGCCCTCAAAGCTGAGCCCGTAGCGCGCCGCAGCCCTGCGTGACGGTCGGTTCAGCGCATCGCATTTCCACTCAAACCTCCGATAGCCTGCCTCGAACGCCCATTTCATCATCAGATAGATCGCCTCCGTCGCCGCCGGGCGTCTTTGCAGCGCGGCAGAGAAGGTCAGATATCCCGCCTCGATCGAGCCACCCTGCGGCGAAATCCGCATATAGCTCGCAACACCTTCCGCCCGGCCCGTTGCCCGGTTTCTGATCGCATAAAACAGCGGATCCACGCTGTCCTGCACGCGTTCAACCCAATCGCGGTACGCCTCAAGCTCCGCAAACGGGCCAATGGGCAGATAGGTCCAGATGCTGTCATCAAGCCTGTTGGCGGCAAAGAGCTCGGCACAATGGCGCTGCGCATCCAGCCTTTCGAGCACCGCATAGCGCCCGGCGATCTCAAGACGGTCCGGGCGGATCGGAGGCGTCCAGCCCTCGAGTTTTGCACCTACTGGCGCGTCTATTGGGCCACCTTGCATGCTCTTTCCTCGTTTTTCTCTAATCATAGACGCGAAATGACCTTGGAGGTAGCCGGATTGCGGCATGTTCCTGCCTTTATTCTCCGGCATCCATTGACCATCAGCGCTGCCAGGATTTGCCCGGCAAGCCGACCTTATCGGAGACGAAAATGAGCAGAGTGTTCACAGAGTTCCTCAAAAGCGAAGACGGCGCGGCCGTTGTCGATATGACCATGCTGATGGCCGCTCTGGTGGGCCTGTGCCTGTCGGTGATGACGGTGATCAATACCG
>CAYGUB010000250.1:0-4790 GCA_964352845.1 uncultured Rhodobacterales bacterium
TGCAGTGACGCAGCAAGCGAGATAACAACATACCCGGTCACACCGGACGCTTACGTTCGAGCCGATATCTGATCCGATAAACCTGATTTCTGGTTGCGGCGGGACGATCCGTCACGCGTCAGGCGATGATGGGCGATCACTTTCACTATCCCCGGACGGATCCTCACGGGCGTATCCTGACAGGAGGGTCGTTCAGCGCCAGGGTCGTAATGGCTCATGCATCGCCGCTTGGGTCACGCCAGCGGTTGACGATGGGATAGCGCCGGTCCAGCCAGAATGCCCGGTCGGTCAGCCGCGCGCCGGGTGCGGACTGAAAGCGCTTATACTCGCTGATATAGATCAGATGCTCGATCTTCTTGACCGTGGCCAGATCATGACCGGCCGCGACACAATCGGCAATGGATTGTTCGCGATCCACAAGACGCTCCAGAATATCGTCGAGCACCTCATAGGGCGGCAGCGAATCCTCGTCCTTTTGATCTGGTCGCAGCTCTGCTGATGGTGGCTTGTCGATGATCTCGACGGGGATGACCGCGCCTTCTGGTCCCAGCATCCAGCGGCGGTGGTTTGCATTGCGCCAGCGGCAGGTCTCAAACACCCGCATCTTGTAGAGATCCTTGATCGGGTTATACCCCCCCGCCATATCGCCATAGATCGTGGCATAGCCGACAGCGACCTCTGATTTATTGCCGGTGGTCAGCAGCATCTCCCCAAATTTGTTGGACAGCGCCATCAGCAACACTCCGCGCAAACGGGACTGAATATTCTCCTCGGTTACATCGGGCGCGGTACCGTCAAAAAGTGGGGCAAGCGCCTCGGTGACCGCGGCGCGCGGGCCCGAGATAGGCACTGTATCCAGCCGCACGCCCAGATTACGTGCCAGTGCCTCGGCATCGCCAAGCGAGCTCTCGGAGGTGTATTCCGAGGGCAGCATCACGCAGCGGACATTTTCGGGACCAAGCGCATCGGCCGCGATTGTCGCGACAATCGCCGAATCGATTCCCCCCGACAGGCCAAGCAGCACCTTGCGGAATCCGGTCTTGCGCATGTAGTCGCGCAGGGATTCGACCATCACCCTGTAATCCTGCTCCCATGCATCGGGCAATTTTTCGCGCATCGACTCGCGCGCGCGCCAGCCGTCATTACCCTGGTCGAAATCGACATGGACCACTGCCTCGTCATAGACCGGCATCTGAATGGCCAGCGCGCCGCCCGGATTGAGCACAAAAGAGCCACCGTCAAACACCTGATCATCCTGCCCGCCCACCATGTTGAGATAGATCAAAGGCAGGCCGGTTTCGACCACGCGGGACACCATATGCGACATTCGGATGTCCTGTTTGCCCCGATAATAGGGCGAGCCATTTGGCACCAGAAGTATCTCCGCCCCCGTCTCGGCAAGGGTTTCGGCCACGTCCGGATGCCACGCGTCTTCACAAATCGGAGAGCCGATGCGCAGCGGATCAATCGAATAGGGCCCGCTCAGCGGCCCTTTGCTATACACACGCTTTTCGTCAAACACGGCCTCATTGGGCAACATATGCTTGAGCGCACGGGACTTTACCTTGCCATCCTCAAGAATCGAATAGCAGTTATAGAGCGCCTCGCCGATGAAGATCGGATGGCCAATTCCTACCGCCGGGCCATCAGCGCAACGCCGGGCCAGATCTTCCACGCAAGTCATGGCATGTTGGGTGAAGGCGGGTTTCATCACCATGTCCTGGACCTGATAACCGGTCACAAACATCTCCGGCAAAGCCAGCATTATCGAGCCCGCCGCCCGCGCCTGTTCCCAGGCCGCATATGCTTTTTCGCAATTGCCCGCGAAGTCGCCCGCAACAGGGTTGAGCTGCGCCAATGTGATCCGGACTGTCGTGGCCATGTCTATCCTCTCGGTCTGGATTACTCCTTATCCACAGAGATGTTTGAACGGAAGTCCTTGTTGGGCGCTTGTCAGGCCAAATTTGGTGACGTAGTCTCTGCTTTGAAGCTGGGAGAAGGTTGGGGAGTTACCGTGCGCCACAGTATGAAAGCGTTGCTCGTATCAGGTTTTTGCGTCTGCAGTTCCGTGGCTTTTGCCCAGGAGACCGCAACCAAGCAATATGAGGATGGCGGGGTCTATACCGGTGAGTTCAAGGAAGGTCTGCGTGACGGGCAGGGCACCTTCACCTTGCCGAACGGGTATGAATATACCGGCGCCTGGGTCGAGGGCGAAATTCGCGGTCAGGGTACGGCGCGCTTCCCCAATGGTTCGATCTATGAGGGTGAGTTCGTCAAGGGCAAGCCAGAGGGCTTTGGCAAGATCACCTTCGCGGATGGCGGCGTCTATGAGGGTGAGTGGAGCGATGGCAAGATCACCGGCAATGGCGCGGTCGAATATGCCAACGGCATCAAATATGAGGGCGGGTTCCGCAACGCCCAGCACCACGGCACCGGCAAGATGGAAAGCCCCAACGGCTACATCTATGAGGGCGAGTGGGTCAACGGTGTCAAACAGGGCAGCGGCAAGATCACGTATCCCGACGGCGCGACCTATGAAGGCGAGATGGCCAATGATGAGCGGGACGGCACCGGTACGCTGGTCATGCCAGACGGGCTGACCTATGCCGGTGAGTGGAAGGCCGGCGAGATTGAGGGCAGCGGCACGCTCAGCCAACCGAGCGGCGATGTCTATGAGGGCGAGCTTGTGGCGGGTATCCGTCAGGGCACCGGAAAAATGACCTACGCCAATGGGGACGTCTATGAAGGCTCTTTTGTTGATGACCAACGCAGTGGCGAAGGCAGTTTTGAGGGCGCGGACGGGTTTAAGTATTCCGGCAACTGGACAGACGGCCGGATCGATGGACAGGGTACTGTCACCTATCCTGATGGGACCGTCTATACCGGCGATCTGAAAGACGATCTGGCCGATGGCACCGGCAAGATCACCTATCCGGATGGCTCGACCTATGAAGGTACCTGGGTCGCAGGCGTGATCGAGGGAGAAGGCGTGGCAACTTACGCCAATGGTCTGGTCTATGAAGGTGAGTTCAAGAACGCGCTCAATGACGGGCAGGGAAAGATGACCTATCCCGATGGGTATGTTTATGAAGGCACCTGGGTTGCGGGCGAACGTGAGGGCACCGGCAAAGCCACCTATCCCAATGGCACCGTCTATGAGGGGGAGTTCGTGGCCGGCCAGCGTGAAGGTCAGGGCACGATCGTGATGGAAGACGGGTTTGAATATACTGGCGCATGGAAAGCCGGTCAGATCGAAGGTGAAGGCGTTGCGAAATATGCGACGGGTGACATCTATGAGGGCTCTTTCGTGGCGGGGAAACGCTCCGGCCAGGGGACGTTGCGCTACGCCTCGGGGGAGGTTGATACCGGCGCCTGGCAGGACGGCGTTCTGACCACTGATGACGGTGAGCCCGTCGTCGCCGAACGCAACGATTCCAACTGATCCCCATAGCGACTGACGAAATTCCCGGAAACGTCACATATCACGTAACGCGCCCATATCTTTGATTTCAGGCGGTGTTACGTGATTGTGTCGTTTTCGCATGCAGCCTTAGATGATTTCTCCACTATCGAGCCGAGAGAGGATTTGCGCGGCGCCTTCCAGCACATCCTTCTGTCGCGTCTCGTCCATACGGTCCCAGACCCGGTACATATTCCCCATGCGCGGGTTTTGCGAAAACCGCTCGCGGTGGCGGGTCAGGAAATCCCAGTAGAGCAGGTTGAACGGGCAGGCGGTCTCGCCGGTCTTATCGGTGACCTTGTAGTGGCACGACTTGCAGTAATCCGACATTTTATGGATATAATTGCCCGACGAGACATAGGGTTTTGACGCGATGATGCCGCCATCGGCAAACTGGCTCATCCCGATAACATTCGGTGCCTCGACCCATTCATAGGCATCCGCATAGACGGCCAGATACCATTCATGGACCTGCGCGGGCGCGATACCGGCCAGAAGCGCGAAATTCCCGGTGACCATCAGGCGTTGGATATGGTGGGCATAGGCCTCGTCGCGGGTCTGCTCTATGGATTTGGAGATGCAATTCATGCGCGTCTCGCCACCCCAGAAAAACGCGGGCAGGTCGCGCTGGTGATCCAGCCCGTTGCGTGCGGTGTAATCGGGCCCTTCGCGGAAATAGATGCCCCGGATATATTCGCGCCAGCCGATGATCTGACGGATGAACCCCTCTGCCGCATTGATCGGCGCGTGGCCGTCGCGATAGGCTTTCTCAACCGCGCGGCAGGTCTTGAGCGGTTCAAGCAGCCCCGCGTTCAGATAAAGCCCGATCACCGAATGGTAGAGGAACCGATTGTCATTGAGCATCGCGTCCTGAAAATCCCCGAAGAGCGGTAGCGCATGGGTGATCCAGTGTTCCAGATGCTCTTGGGCCTGCGCTGCATCGGTGGCAAAGCTGAAAGGACGCAGGGTGCCGAAATGGTCTTCAAACTGCGCCTCGACCATATCCAGCACGTCCGAGACTGTCTCATCCGGCTCAAACGGTTTGGGGCCGGGATAGCTGACAGATTTTGGCGCGGATTTGCGGTTGTCATGGTCGAAATTCCACTTGCCACCCTCCGGCTCATCGCCATCCATCAAAAGCCCCGTCTTGCGGCGCATCTCGCGGTAGAACCACTCCATCCGCAGTTCTTTGCGGCCTTCGGCCCATTCCTCGAAATCTGAATGTGTCGCTAGAAATCGCGTGTCCGAAAGCTGCTCGACAGGCAGTTCCATCGCATTGAACGCCTCAATCAGCCGCCATTCGCCGGGCTCCGTGACCAGGACTGAGTCC
>CAYGUB010000251.1:0-1523 GCA_964352845.1 uncultured Rhodobacterales bacterium
GTTGATTTAATGTAGTAACGTTAAGCTAACCTTAATAAAATAAATGTTTAACATGTGGGTAACCCCGACTTTACAAGTTCTAGTTTTCTTTGCCTCGGATAGTTTGAACCGTAAATGAGTTAACACAAACCGAACTAAATTTTAAATTATTAAGAAAATGAAAAAATTATTTTGCTCGATTACCGTTTTATCGATTATTGCTCTTGCTTCGTGTGAAAAGGAAACAATCGTAGAAATTGACAGAGAGGTTATAGTAACCGACACCGTAATAGTTACTACAACGGATACAACCACAGTAACGGTAACGGAAGATTCAAGAATAGTAGTTTCAGATGACATTATTGCAAATACCACTTGGACTGCTGACAAAATTGTAGAATTAGATGGTAGAATATTTGTTACAGAAGGTGCTACCTTAACAATCGAACCTGGAACAATAATCAAAGCGAATGCAGGTTCTGGCGCCAACGCCTCTGTATTGGTAGTGACAAGAGGGAGTAAAATCGAAGCTGTGGGAACCGCAAGTGCTCCTATAGTTTTCACTTCTGCTGCAGACAATATCGCTATTGGCCAAACGGCAGGAACCAATTTAGACCAAAATGATCGTGGTTTATGGGGAGGTCTTATTTTATTGGGTAATGCTCCTGCTTCTTTTGATGGAGATGCAATTTCTGCTCAAATAGAGGGTTTACCTACTGATACAGATGGTGACAAAGGTCTTTACGGTGGGTCAGACGCAGCAGACGATTCTGGAACGGTACAATACGTTTCTATTCGTCATGGTGGCGCTTTGATTGGTGAAGGCAATGAAATCAATGGCCTTACTTTAGGTGCGGTAGGTACTGGTACAACTATAGATCACGTAGAAGTAGTTGGTAACGTAGATGATGGTATTGAATTCTTTGGAGGTACCGTAAACGCAACCAATTTATTCGTATGGGCTGTAGGAGATGATGGTCTTGATATTGACCAAGCGTACTCCGGCACCATTGATAATGCAATTGTGGTACAAGGAAATATTTCTGATCATGCCTTGGAGATAGATGGACCTGAAGGTTCCGCTGCAGGTGCTTATACGCTTACAAATGCAACTCTAATTGGTTTATCAAATAATGTAGAAAATGGAGAGATTGCAGATTTCAGATCTGGTGCCACGGGAACAAATACTAATATATTAGTTACTGGTTTCACTGGAATAGGTACGGATTTGCAACTTTCCGATGTAGAATTGGATAATGAAGGCGTGGCTGCAAACTACACTGCTGGCACATTAGTATTCGCTGATTGGGAGGTTGTGCTTCCTGAAGGTGTTGCAACTTCGGCAGCTATTTTTAATGACACAACAGATGGCTCTACTTTTGAAGCGGATGCTGCTACTTTTTCCTCAGCAGTTTCAGAAGGAACGGTTGGAGCTACAACTTCTGCCTTTTCATGGACCTATTCTAACGCAAAAGCTAGTTTAGGTTTCTAAAAACAGCACTAAACAAAAACCATTGTTTTAAATTGCTCGTCTTAACTTTTTA
>CAYGUB010000251.1:1533-4779 GCA_964352845.1 uncultured Rhodobacterales bacterium
CAATTTATTTATTTATAGAATATAGTTTTAAAAATGTTTTTCAAATGAAAATCAAGTTAGTTTTATTTTGTTTATCGGTGCTTTCTTTACAGTCAATGTTTTCACAAAACGGCATCATATCAGGAACCGTAAATGACGGTGAGTTCAATGATGTATTACCTTTTGCAAATATTCTGATTAAAGGAACAACCAAGGGAACCACATCGGATTTTGACGGAAAGTACGTCTTGGAAGTAGAACCCGGAATATATACCGTTACATTTAGTTATCTTGGATACGAAACAAAGGAAATCTCCGAAGTGATAATCGAATCTGGTGGAGAACAGATAATCGACATTACATTAAACCCACTTGCAAATGCCCTCGACGAAGTTGTTGTTACGACTACAGTATCGAAAAACACTGAAGCCTCAGTGTTAAATTTACAGAAAAATTCTGTTGCCCTATTGGACGGTCTCTCTATCCAGAGTATAAAAAAATCAGGGGCCGGAGACATTGCCAGTGCGATTAAATCCGTACCTGGAGTTTCTGTGCAAGGGGGTAAATTCGTTTATGTCAGAGGCTTGGGGGATAGATACACAAAGTCCATTCTAAACGGAGTGGATGTTCCTGGATTAGATCCCGATAGAAACACACTACAATTAGATATATTCCCCACAAACATACTTGATAACATTATTGTAGTTAAGTCGGCAACCGCAGATCAAGCTGCCGATTTTACCGGAGGTGTTGTTGATATCGTAACAAAGGATTTTCCAACAAGGGCAGAATATAGTGTCTCTGTAGGCCTTGGCTATAATTCCACCATGCACTTTAACAATGATTACTTAAGCTATGAAGGCAGCCCAACGGATATTCTTGGTTTTGATAATGGGCGCAGAAACTTAGCTATCCCACAATCCATAGAAACCCCACTACCTGTTGAAGATGGATCAAGAGCAAGGGTATTAACACAATTTTTTGAGCCAAACCTAAAAGCATTACAAGAGCAAAGCCCAATGGACTTCAACCTAGGCTTTACAGCTGGTAACCAATATAATTTAAATGATGATGGTACAAAAAAAATCGGGTATTTGACCTCGCTTTCTTATAAAAACAGTACCGAATTCTATGAAGGAATTGTAAATGGCCAGGTATTTAGAAAACAAGATCAAGATACTTCCGTTTTTGAACTGATTGATGATAGAACACAATCGGGAAATTTAGGGGTAAACAATGTACTTGTTAGCGGATTAGCAGGAGTGTCCTTAAAAGGGCTAACCTCCAAATACAAATTAAACGTACTTCATATCCAAAATGGAGAATCAAGTGCTGCCTACATAAGGCAGGACAACTTTAACGTAAATTCCAACGTAATATTTAAAGATGTGCTTACTTACACGCAACGTTCTATTACCAATGTTCTGTTAAACGGAGAACATGCGAACGAAGACGGATCTTGGAAGGTTTCGTGGAAGCTTTCACCAACATTATCTAGAATATATGATAAAGATTTAAGAACTACACCATTTAGATTCAACGATGAAACAGGTAACTTTTCCATATCACCTAGCGAATCCGGGGATCCCAGTAGAATATGGAGAGATCTTGAGGAAATTAACATAGCAGGGAAATTAGATTTCACAAGAAGGCACCAGTTATTTGGAAGGGATGCGAAATTTAAATTCGGCGGAGCTCATACCTTAAAGCAAAGAGAGTTTATTGTTGACCAGTTTTCACATCCGGTTCAATCTAGAGAAGGTAACTTTAGCCTAGGTTTTGGAGGAGATGCAGATCAAGTGTTAGCCCTTGAAAACATTTATAGTAACGTTACTCGAGAGGGCACCTACGTGCGACGAGATTCAAATATTTCAGATTCATTTGACTCAGAAATAACAGTCTCGGCTGGATACCTTTCAGATGAATTTAGATTTTCCGATAGGTTTAACGCCATTATTGGTTTACGATTGGAAAAATTTGATTTGCTTTACTCAGGAGAAAACCAAGATGGTGAAGTTTTTGACCAAGCGAACATTTTGGATAAAATGGACTTTTTTCCATCGGCCAATTTTATTTACGAGTTAAACGAGGAAGCAAATAAAAAGCTAAGGGCTTCCTTCTCCAGCACTACGGCAAGGCCTTCATTCAAAGAAGCCTCCAATGCCCAAATATTTGACCCTGTATCCAGTACCTTTTTTATAGGTAATATTGATATTCAGCCAACGTATATAAACAACTTTGATGTTCGTTTTGAGTCCTATGGGGAGGGTACTAATTTCTTCGCCATTAGCGCGTTTGCAAAAACATTTGACGACCCAATAGAACTATCTTTTATTAGAGAAGCACGTGGCCAGTTTATACCGCTCAACTTGGGGGATGCCAATGTTTTTGGTGGAGAATTGGAAGTAAGAAGAAGTCTAGCCTTCATTCCTGGTTGGCAAGATTTTTCTTTTAATGCCAATATATCTGTTATAGAATCACAACAGACTTTTAGCGAGGATGAAGCCGAAGCTAGGAGAGACAATTTAAGGGATGGTGAAACCCTTCCGGATAATCGACAGTTACAAGGGCAATCCCCGTTTTTACTTAATGTTGGGTTTAGCTACGAAAATAGTGACAGCGGTTGGCAGGGAGGACTTACTTATAACGTTCAAGGAAAAACATTGGAAATTGTTGGTAATGGAGATATCCCTGATGTGTTCACCTTACCTTTTCACAATTTAAAGTTTAATCTAAGTAAAGAATTAGGAAAAGAAAAGAATAGTAAAGTTTCACTTCGGTTCGAGAATATTCTAAATGACAAAATCGAAAGCGTATATCAGTCTTTTGGCGCTGAAGACCGGTTATTTTCCTCAAGATATCCAGGACAGGCAATTTCCTTAGGTTATAGCTATCAGTTCTAATACCGAATGAACTAGAATATTTAAAGACCCAAAATTCTGATTCTTCTAGAATTGAGCTACGAACACTAATAAAAAGCCCACAAAAAGTGGGCTTTTTTGCGTTTCATCGAAAAAAAACAATAAAGAATAGTCTAGTTTTATAATAGGCCATTAGTTTTCCTATCTTTGTGGCATAGCATTTGTAATCAGCTATACATGAAGCAAATCTACTTTATACTTTGTTTTCTTTTTATTTCCTTTAGTTACGGGCAAAGCACCCAGGGCAACGGGGACATAGCTAATTTTACCATGTATCCCAATCCGGTTACTACAGGAAAGGTATATATTTCCACTTCAACTAATGACGCCAAGGAAATCCTCATTT
>CAYGUB010000252.1:0-4779 GCA_964352845.1 uncultured Rhodobacterales bacterium
ATGCAGGAGAAATCCGTGACCATCGCAGGCAAGCCACACGATCTTCCCGCGCCGTTTCATGTGCTGGCCACGCAAAACCCGTTGGAGCAGGAGGGCACCTATCCTCTGCCCGAAGCACAGCTGGACCGGTTCCTGATCCAGATCGAGGTGCCCTATCCCGATCGCGAGACAGAGCGCGGCATCCTGATGGCCACGACCGGCAACACTCAGGCCGCTGCGACCGGCTCCTTCACCCCGGCCGAGCTGATCGCAGCCCAGGAGGTCGTGCGCCGCATGCCCGTGGGTGATGCAATTGTGGAGCATATCCTTGATCTGGTACGCGCCTGCCGTCCCAATGAGGGCGACGACACCGATCTGGTGCGCGAGACTGTCTCTTGGGGCCCGGGCCCACGTGCGGCGCAGGCGCTGATGCTGACGGTTCGGGCCAAGGCGTTGCTTGAAGGGCGTCTGGTGCCCTCTCATGATGATGTCGCCGCTATGGCGGAGCCGGTCCTGATCCACCGCATGGCGCTGTCCTTTGCGGCGCGCGCCGAGGGGCGGGATCTCAAATCGGTCATTGCCGACACGGTCCAGACGGTCTCGAGCAGAAAAGCCGCCGCGTGAGCACTGACCCCGCCACAAACCCGGCCGCGCTGCGCCACCGCGCAGAGCTTCATGCCAGCGCATATCCTGCGCTTCTGGCAGAGGCTGAGCATCTGGCCGCGACGATCCTTCTGGGAGAGCATGGTCGCAGGCGGGCGGGTGTGGGCGATGAGTTTTGGCAATACCGCCCGGCAGAGCGGGGCGACGGGCTGCGCGATATCGACTGGCGCCGATCTGGCCGCAGCGATGAGCAATTCGTCCGCCAGAAGGAATGGCAGGCGGCACAATCGGTGATGTTCTGGGTCGATGATGCGCTGTCGATGACCTTCACGGGCGGCAGGGATCGCCCCACCAAGGGCCACCGCGCGCGGGTTCTGGCGCTGGCGCTTTGCGTGCTGCTCAACCGTGGCGGAGAGCGTTTCGGGCTGGCCAATCGCGGTACGCCACCCCGCCGGGGCGAGGGGCATCTTGGCCGTATCGCGAGCCATTTGATGAGCGCGGAGGGCGCGGCCGATTACGGCACCCCCAACGCGCGGGTATTGCCAACGGGCTCGCGCGCTGTGTTCATCTCGGATTTTCTGGGCGACCCGGAAGCGGCGGAATATGCGCTGACGCAGGCAGCTGATCGCGGCGTGAAAGGCGCGCTGGTTCAGGTGCTGGACCCCGATGAGGAAGCCTTTCCCTTTGACGGACGCACGCTTTTCACCACCATGTCCGGTGCAGTGGAGTTCGAAACGCTCAAGGCGAAATCTCTGAAAGAGGCGTATCTGTCGCGATTGGCTGAGCGAAAAGACCGCCTCAGGCTGCTCGCCCGCAAGACAGGCTGGCGTTATCATTGCCACCACACCGATCTGCCCGCAACGCAGGCGATGTTGTGGCTCTATCAAGCGATGGAGCGCGGCTGAATGTTTGCAAATCTCGCCTTCACCGCACCGCTTTTGCTTCTTGCGCTTCTGGCGTTGCCGATCCTTTGGTGGCTGCTGCGCGCGGTCCCGCCCGCGCCGATCCGGCGCCGTTTTCCGGGCATTGCGCTGCTTTTGGGGCTGAATGATGAGGACAGCCAGACCGACACAACGCCCTGGTGGCTGCTGTTATTGCGGATGCTGGCTGTGGCGGCCTTTATCATCGGGTTCGCCGGGCCGGTTCTGAACCCAGAGGATGACGCGCCGGGCTCCGGGCCGCTTTTGATTGCGATGGATGCCAGCTGGGCCAGCGCGCGCGACTGGCCTGCGCGCCAGGCCCGGGTCGAGGCGATGCTAGGTGAGGCGGGGCGCGATGGGCGTCCCGTGGCGCTGGTTGCGCTGAGCGATCCTCCGGCCGGGGATCTGAGCTTCCAGACTGCGGACACGCTGATCACCACTTTGCCCGGGTTTGAGCCAAATGCATGGGATAGTGACCCGGACTTGCTGGCCGATTGGCAGACCCGTCTGGGCCAGGAGGCGTTTGACACGATCTGGTTCAGCGATGGTCTTGACCGGCCGGGGCGGCTTGAGCTGATCGAAACCCTGACCGCCCGCGGTGAGGTGACGATCATCGAGAGCCCCGGCGCCGTAATCGGGCTGCAACCGGCGCGATTTGAGGATGGTTTGATCACGCAGACAGCGCTGCGCAGCGGATCCGATGACGGTCGCGAGATCTCGGTGCTGGCCTTCGGCCCCGATCCAAACGGCTTGGAGCAGGAGCTTGCGCGCAGCACCGCCAGCTTCGAGCCGGGCAGCAACAGCGTGGATGTCAGCTTTGATCTGCCGACAGAGCTGCGCAACCGGGTGCGCCGCTTCCAGATAGAGGGTATGCGCAGCGCGGGTGCTGTATCGCTCACCGATGATGCGCTGAAGCGCCGCGAGGTTGGTCTGATGGCCGGTCGTGCGGCGCAGGAGGCGGAGGATCTGCTCTCGCCGCTCTACTACCTCAACCGCGCGCTCGTGCCGACGGCTGATCTGATCGACGGCACGCTTGATGACATGTTGCTGGCCAACCCCGATGTGCTGTTGATGGCCGATGTCGCGACGATCAGCGGGGTTGAGCAATCGGCCATCGTCGAATGGGTCGAGAAAGGCGGCATGCTGGTCCGCTTCGCCGGGCCGCGCACGGCGTCGACCACATTTGAGGATCTCGACCCGCTTCTCCCCGTGCGCCTGCGCGCCGGTGGCCGCTCTGTCGGGGGCGCGATGAGCTGGGGAGAGCCCAAAGCGTTGCGCAGCTTCACGCGTGACAGCCCGTTCTTCGGCCTTGAGATTCCCGACGATGTGTCAGTGTCCAGTCAGGTCGTCGCAGAGCCCGATGCGGAGCTGGCAGAGCGCACCATCGCGAGCCTTGCAGATGGAACGCCGCTGGTCACCCGGGCAGATCTGGGCGATGGGCAGGTGATCTTTTTCCACGTCACCGCCAATGCTGAATGGTCGACCTTGCCGCTTTCCGGGCTATTTGTCCAAATGTTGGAGCGGCTGGCGATCTCGACCCGCCCGGCAGAGCTTGATCCCGCCGAACTGGAGGGCACGACTTGGATCGTCGAGGAATTGGTGGACGCGTTCGGCTCAGTGCGCAATGCTGACACCATGCCCGGGGTCGCGGGCGAGTTGCTGGTGGAACGGCGCCTGGGCGCGGAACTGCCGCCCGGGCTCTATGCCGGGGACGATCGCCGCGTGGCCCTGAATGTGATCGGGCCGGACGAGGTTTTGACGCCGGCTGATTGGCCTGCATCCGTGAAGGTAGAAGGGATTGATATCGTGGAAGAGACACCGCTGACGGGCCTTCTGCTGCTGGCAGCCCTTGCCTTGCTGTTTGCCGATATCCTCGCCTCGCTTATGCTGTCAGGCAAGTTGCGTGGTGCGCGCAGCACTGCCGCAATTGCCGGGCTGATCTTGCTGGCCTGGCCAGTGCCGCAGGCCCAGGCGCAATCTGATGATGATCTGGCGATCTTGGCCACCAGCGAGGTCGTGCTGGCATATGTCGTCACGGGCGACGCACAGCTTGACCGGATCTCGGAAGCTGGCCTGCGCGGCGTATCGCGCGGGCTGTTCCAGCGCACCTCCGTTGAGCCCGCCGATCCTATAGCGGTCGATTTGGAAAGCGATGAGTTGGCCTTCTTCCCGCTGATTTACTGGCCCATCTCAGAGAACCAGCGCACCCCTTCGCCCGATGCTTATGCCAAGCTGAACCGCTTTTTGCGCAGTGGCGGCATGATCCTGTTTGATACGCGCGATGCCAATCTGGGCGGGTTCGGCTCTGCCACGCCAAATGGGCGCAAATTGCAACAGTTGGCCGCACCACTTGATATTCCGGCACTTGAGCCTGTGCCTGCCGATCACGTATTGACCCGCGCGTTCTATCTGATCCAGGACTTCCCCGGTCGCCATGCAAGCCGAGATGTCTGGGTTGAGGCCGCGCCAGCCGATGCGGAGGCGGCGGAGGGTTTGCCTTTCCGCGACCTAAATGACGGCGTGACGCCGGTGCTGATCGGCGGAAATGACTGGGCGAGTGCCTGGGCCATCGACGCATCGGGCCGGCCCATGCTGCCCGTTGGTCGCGGCTCCGGCGGAGAGCGTCAACGCGAGATGGCCATTCGTTTCGGGGTCAATCTGGTGATGCATGTGCTGACCGGCAATTACAAATCGGATCAGGTCCATGTGCCTGCTCTGCTAGAGCGGTTGGGCAATTGAGATGACCGATGTGATCTTTGACCCGCTTCTGCCATGGACCTTCATCTGGGTCGCAGCTCTGCTTGGGGCCGCGCTCACGGGGCTCGCCTTATGGCGTGGGCTTGCCGGTTGGTGGTTGCGGGCGGGCGCGCTTGCCGTTTTGCTGACGGCGCTGGCCAATCCGGCCCTGCAATCGGAGGATCGCGATCCGCTGAGCGATATCGTTGTGATGGTCGTTGATGAGACCGCCAGCCAGAAATTGTCCGACCGCATGGATCAGACCGCCAGCGCCGTGGCCTCTCTGACCGAGCAGATCGAGGCCGAGGGGATGGAGCTGCGCACCGTGACCGTCCCTGACGGGATTGGCGATGCGGGAACCGAGCTGATGACCGCGCTGACCGATACGCTGTCGGAAGAGCCCAAGGGGCGGATTGCGGGCACGATCATGGTTACGGACGGCCAGTTGCATGACCTCGACCGCGCCCCCGCTCTGACCGCGCCGTTCCATTCCGTGCTGACGGGGCGGGCGGATGACTGGGACCGCCGCCTTATCGTCAGA